>JBNLBY010000001.1:0-91323 GCA_050303535.1 Sideroxydans sp.
ATGGCGTCGAGCAGTCGTTGCGGATCGAAGGGGCGGAACAGGCGTACCTTCACCATGCCCACCTTCTCGCCCCCGGCGACCAGGTGTTCCACCGCTTCCTGGGCGGCGCCGATGCAGGAGCCCATGAGCAGGATCACCCGTTCGGCCTGCGCATCGCCGACGTATTCGAACAGCCCGTAGCGACGGCCGGTGAGCTCGGCGAAGCGGTTCATCACCGCTTCCAGCTTGCCGGGGACCTCGTCGTAGAAGGGGTTGACCGTTTCGCGGCCCTGAAAGTAGACGTCCGGGTTCTGCGAGGTGCCGCGGATCACCGGATGTTCCGGGTTGAGCGCGCGGGCGCGGTGGGCGGCAACCAGTTCGTCGTCGATCATCGCGCGAATGGTCTTGTCATCCACTTCCTCGATCTTGGCGATCTCGTGAGAGGTGCGGAAACCGTCAAAGAAATGCAGTATTGGTACCCGGCTTTCCAACGTGGCGGCCTGGGCGATGAGCGCCAGGTCCATTACTTCCTGCACCGAGTTGGATGCGAGCATGGCAAAGCCGGTGGTGCGTGCCGCCATCACATCGCCGTGGTCGCAGAAAATGGAGAGTGCCTGTGCCGCCAGGGAACGGGCAGAGATATGGAATACGGTGGGCGTCAGTTCACCGGCGATCTTGTACATGTTGGGCAGCATCAGCAGCAAGCCCTGGGATGCGGTGAAGGTGGTGGTCAGCGCACCGGTCTGCAGCGCGCCGTGGATCGCCCCGGCGGCACCGCCTTCGCTTTGCAGTTCGACCACATGCGGTACCGATCCCCAGATATTGGTTTTTCCCTGCGCCGACCAGGCATCGGAGAATTCACCCATGGGCGAGGCGGGGGTAATAGGGTAGATGGCGACGACCTCGTTGGTGAGGTGGGCGATATGGGCTGCAGCTTCATTGCCATCCAGCGTGATCGTGTGGCTTGTCATGCGAGCTCCCTTGGAAGTATTGCAACATTCAACATAACGCGGGTGTGCCAGGATGCAGACAACTCGACAACGCGGAACATCCCTTGAGCCAGATCTGCTTCGCCGTTGCCACTACGAGATACATATCCTACTCAAGTTGACAGCGACAAACAACATATACCCATTCCATCGACGTCAATGCTGATCAATGCTGCATGTTTGATTTCTGATATGCTTCGGGGGAAACAAGCGAACAACATTAAATGGAAGCATGCATGAAGAAAATCCTCCTCATTAATCCGTCCTTCAAAGGCAGCCTGCACTCCAACATCAAGGTACTTGCACTACCGCCGCTCAATCTGGCCATCATCGCGCGCTATACGCCTGAGCATTACGATGTGCAGATTGTCGATGAGGCCATGGAGGATCTGGATCTCGACACGAAGGCCGATCTGGTCGGCATCACCTGCATGACGCCGCTGGCGCCGAGGGCATATGAGATTGCGGCGCATTTTCGTGCACGCGGCATTCCGGTGGTGATGGGCGGGATACATGTTTCCTACGTGACGGACGAGGCGTTGCGTTATGCGGATGCTGTCGTGATCGGCGAAGGGGAAAATATCTGGCCGCAGGTGCTGGAAGATTTCGAGCGTGGACAGATGCAGAAAGCCTACCGGGCGACCGAACCGCCGGATATCGAAAACCTGCTCGCGCCAAGGCGCGATCTGCTCAAGGGAAAATATTTTGTGGAGACGGTGCAAACCGGCCGCGGCTGTCCGATCAATTGCAATTTCTGTTCGGTCACGGCATTCAACGGTTCACGCTACCGGGTGCGCAGTATCGACAGCGTGATCGACGAAATCAATTCCATCAAGTCCAATCGCATATTCATTGTCGATGACAATATTGTCGGGCAGGGGCCGAGATATATCAGGAGGGCAAAGGAGTTCTTTGACCGGCTGGCGGAATGTAAAAAGGAATGGGGCGGGCAGACCTGCCTGAGTATTGTCGAACATGACGATGTGCTGAAGGCAGCGCAACGCAGCGGATGTAAAGGCATGCTGATCGGTTTTGAGTCGCTGGATCCGGCCACCATCGATTCCATGCACAAGTCGGTCAATCTGCGCCCCAATACGCGAAACTTCAGCGACGCCATCAAGAAACTGCATGACCATGGAATAGCGATCGTGGGCTGTTTCATTTTTGGTAGCGAAGGCCAGAACAAGGATGCATTCCGGCGCACCATCGATTTTGTACTGGAAAACGAGATCGATGCGGTGCAACTGTCGCTGGAAACGCCGCTGCCAGGCACGGCTTTCTACAAACAGATGCAGGAAGAGGGACGTCTGTTGCTGACCGATTATCCGAACGATTGGCGTCACTATACGATTTTCGAACCGGTGTTCCGGATGAACGGCATGACGCCGGCCGAGGCCTACGAAGGATTGCTGGAGGCTTATGCGGAAGTGTCGTCGTTCAAGTCGTCACTGGTGCGCGGGCTGAAGACTTTCCGCAATACCCGCAGTCTGTTCAGTACCGGTATTTCTTTTTCATGGAATTACCAAGCCTACAAGACCATCTGCAACACAAAGACGCCATTGGCTAAAACGGACTGATTTACGATGTTATACAAAAGCAGATAGTGGCAAGAAACGGCCGGGTGGATTACGCTCTGTCCGATTGACTGGAATGCGTGCCCATGAATCGGCAACTAATTTGAGAGAGAAGAGAATGGATCGTATGAAAATGATTTCCCGTTTGTCCGGGATACTGGTGCTGGCCTCGGTTTTCGTCGTAACCCCGTTGCAGGCAATCGCCGAGTCGCAGGTTCTGGCCACGGTAGGGTCGTTGCAGGTCAGCTCCGACGATCTGGAAGCAGCATTGGCGAGTTCGCCTTTTGCCACGCAAATAACTTCGATGAACGAAGATGACCAGGCCAGTTTGCGCGGGGATATGCTGCGGCGTCTGGTTGCTGCGCGCTTGTTGATGCTTGAAGCCAAAAGCCAGGGTCTGGACAAAACTCAGTCTTTCAAGAAAGACATGGAAGACTTTCGTCTGGGGTTGTTATATCGCTTTTACATGGACAAGTTGCGCGAACGCATTGTCATTCCGGCAGATACCCTGGCAGCAATGAAGAAACAACTCAAAGGCGATCCGGCAGGCATTACTGCCGCCAAAGCGGCTTACGTCAATGAGCAATATAAAACCCTGAAGTTGGCCACCCTTCAGAACATGCTGAAACATGACAAGACAAAGCTGTATGAAGACCGGATCAAGCCGGGTATCAAAGCGGATACGGTGTTGATGAAGGGGAACAGTTTCCGGATTACTTACGGCGATATCGTCGATGTCAGGGAATATCCGGATTTGCCCAATCCGGAGTGGGTGAAAGAACAGCTCTACAATCGCGGAGAATTGTTGTTGGCAGCAAAGGCGGCCGAAAAGGAGGGCGTTGATGTTTCTGACAAACTGGCGCAGTACAAGTCGGAACGTTTGCCGTCGCTTATGATGGAAGTCAAAACCAGGGAATGGCTCCCGGATGAAAAAACCCTGCGGGACTGGTTTGACAAGCATCCGGAAGTCGCAAAAATTCCAGAACGTCGTCATGTCGGCCAATTAGTGGTGGCAACGCGTAAGGAGGCGGAAGCGTTGCGGGAACGGATTCTCAAAGGTGAAAGCCTGTTCGTCCTGGCGGGGAGGTACAGCATCGACCCGGTCGGACACAAGCAGAATGGCGACATGGGCTGGATTGTTGAGGGTCGCGGGATGCCCGAACTGGATGCCGCGCTGTCGAAACTGGAAGACAACAAGGTCAGCGATGTGATCGAGACAAAAATGGGGTTTCACCTGCTGACGATTCTCGAGCGTCAACCCGGGGGAAAGAAGACTTACGCAGAAGTGCATGATCGGGCCCGGCAGATGTTCATCAATGAAAAGCTTCCGGCCTATCTGGGCAAGCTGGAACGAAAATATCAGGTGTCATGGAAGGTAATCAAGGGTCGCGCAGAAAAATAGATTTGATGAGCGCGATCAAAAATCGTTTTTTTCTGCTTGCAGCACTTATGCTCGCCGGAACGGCAGTCGCCGGAAGCGATGCAGGTGGTGGCAACGGTGCGACAGGCGTGGTTTCGCAGAAGCAGTCCGGCAAGCAGGGACAGAAATCATTTTCCTTGCCTGGGCTGGATGGGGTGACCCACCGTCTGGCGGAATGGAAGGGAAAGGTCGTCATCCTGAATTTCTGGGCGAGCTGGTGTTCTCCCTGTCTTTACGAAATTCGTGATTTTGTCGCCTATCAGGAAAAATACCGCGAACGCGGCCTGCAAATCATTGGTATCGGTGTGGACGAAGAGGACAAGCTGCGCAATGTTCAGCGTACGCTGGAAATCAATTATCCTGTGCTGGTTGCCAACCCGAAACAGTATCCCTATCTGATGGAAGCCTGGGGCAACGAGAGCGGTGTCATTCCTTTTTCAGTCGTGATTGACCGTAAAGGTCAAGTAATATTTGCCCAGCATGGCCAGATAGACCACGATACATTTATCGACGATATCCTGCCTCTCCTCGATAAAACCTGATCGAAGCGATGCGGAATGTCACTCCGGTATGAATGTCCGGCAGGGCGGGAAACGGTTTCAATACAGGCGGATTGAGCTGCCAATCCAGTTTCTTTGTGCAAAATCAAGTGCAGAAACAATCGTTGTGCCAAAGTGGCATATAACACCAAAGGGCTATCATTCCCCCCTATAGTGGTTATGGACGTCACAGGCGGTATTCTTCCTATAATAAGCAATTACAAAAGACTACATGCCAGATAAGGCAAATAGCGAAGGCTCATCTTCGGGGGGAGGGGGCCAGACTAAAAAGTCAGGGAGAAATTCATACGTTTCCATAACTGCGTGTTTACACGCGGTTCATTCTTTTCTCTCTTCTCTGTGCATTGTGGTGATGAAGTTGACGGTATGCCGGAACAGCTTGCTGCCAATATTTTTCATGTACTGATGCAGTTCGGCAAATGTTGGATGTCATGACAAATTTCGACGGGGACTGGAAAAATCATGCTTAAGAAATATACCGAATTTACTTTGCTGGTTTGTGCGGTTTTGACCAGTTTTTTCCTTGTGGGCAATGCCTGGGCGGCTGATGTCAATAAACTGGTGGCTGTCTGTGCAGATTGCCATGGCAAAGGTGGCGCCAGCAAAGAATCCGACGTGCCCATTATTGGCGGGTACTCCGTTGAATTCCTGGTCAACAACCTGAAAGCCTATAAGACTCAAGACAGGGATTGTCCCGAGACCAAATTCAGGTCCGGAAGCAAGAAGGGCCAAAAAACGAGCATGTGCAAAATGGTCAAGGACTTGAATGACAGTGATATCAACAAGGTGGCACAGTATTTTTCCAAACAGAAGTTTGTCCGAGCCAAGCAGAAATTCGATGCGGCCCTGGCAGAAAAGGGCAAGGAGATACATGACATCTATTGCGAAAAGTGCCATTCGGAAGGCGGGACTGCTGCCGAAGATGAAGCAGGCTTGCCCGCGGGGCAGTGGATGCCCTACCTCAGGCAGGCGATTGATGAGTTCAATACCGGCAAGCGTCCAATTCCCAAAAAGATGAAACGGAAGATGGATGAGCTCGAACCGGCCGATTTTGAAGCGCTGATAAATTATTACGCAAGTTTCAACTAGACGTAAGTCTGGAAAATTATAGACCGTGAGATTTTCTTTTTTGATTTGAAGACGGCAATGAGTACTTCAGGGAGCGTACAGGTAGATGTCAGAACCAAATTTCATAGAAGGTTCCAGAAGGATATGGCAAACCCTGGGCAAGCCGATCATGCGTTATTCGCTGTTCGCGCTGGCGGGTGTTGTTGCCTTCGTTGTCATTGTAGGTAGTTTCATGACGGCACTGGAGTCAACCAACACGCTCGAGTTCTGTACCTCATGCCACACCATGAGTTACAACTTTGAGGAGTACAAAAAGACCATTCACTATTCCAATCCGTCGGGTGTGCGGGCCGTCTGTTCCGATTGCCATGTTCCGAAGAAAAACTGGTTCAGCCAGATGCGTCGCAAGTTCATTGCAGCCAGCGATGTCTGGGCGGAAATCATCGGTAAGGTCGATACCCCGGAAAAATTTGATGCCAATCGAATGGCAATGGCCAAGCGTGAGTGGGCGCGCATGAAGGAATCTGATTCGATCGGATGCCGCAATTGCCACAGCTACGAAAGTATGGATCTTGAGGAACAAGGCACGCGGGCGAATAAAAAGCATGCCAAGGCGGCGATGCCCGGATCCGGGAAAACCTGTATTGAGTGCCATAAAGGAATTGCACACAAGTTGCCCCGGGTCAGATGAATATTTTGATATGCGCATTCGATATGAAGGCTGAGTGCGTGGCGGATTTTGTAGTTGAAACAGAAGTTAGCAGGACGTAGTTGGCAGTACCGCAGAATCGTGTTGCCCTTGCAGATAATTTTGGCTGATGTGACGGTTCTGGAAGAGGTGTTTTCTTTTAGGTAGTAGATAACATAATAGGGGGTGTTCCGTGAATATCAGAACCTTAGTTGCAGGAGTGTTGTGCTGGATATTTGCAGCCGGACTTGCAAATGCAGCGGCAACGAAACCGATCAATGACTACAACATTACAATCAATTATGAGTTGGGCATGCACTGTACCGGATTTGATTTCTCGTACTGTTGCGTACTTCCGCCCTATAACTCGATTCAAAGCCAGGTTATCAAAACCTCCAGAGGTAAACGCAAGTTTCCGGAATTGCTGGAAGCAGATCCAAAGGATCCTGCCGTGCTGGTCGATGGCAGGAAGCGTTTCAAACTGGAGTATGGTCATGTCGACAATACCTACTCTGAAGGCAGCAAACTCAAGTATTGGGACGTGCCTTATGATATGAATGGCGACGGCAAGTATACGAAAGGTGAAACCGTAGCCAATGCCTATTTCTCTCACCTGTATGTGTACAAGGATCTGAAGGGGACCAATCCCAAAGGTACCAGTGCCGACAAGGAAAAACTGTTTGTTGGCGTGCAAATCCCGGTTCCGCGTGACAACGGGCCGGCCGGCGCCGCGGTGCCCAGCCCGATGAAGGGTGGCCATTTGCACTATACCGGTGAAAAAGGAACGATTGTCTTTACCAAATCGCCGGTTCTGGACAATGTGCCTATCGTGCTGACCAATCCAGGCATCTGGGATGCATTGGGATTGCCGCTTACACCATTCGGCGACCGCGCTGCTGCGGGTGACCTGCTGTCCCTGACCGAATCAGACATTCAACCGTTCCAGGAAGCCTGGGTGAGCATGGTTAATGCGAAAACCGGCAAACCGGTCATCGATTCGCACACAGGCCGTCCGGTTCGATTTGTCGGTACCAATCCGATCGACATTCCCAACTGTGCGAATTGCCACAGCAACGAAACCGCCAATGGAAAAAAATTCACACTATATAAACAGGAGCGTGAATTCTGGAAAGGTCTCGGTGCCAGCGACTGGATCGCCAGCCTGAAGGCGACTTCCATTTCCATCCTGGAAATGCATGACGATCGTACGGGTACCGATTTCCTCAAAAACTACAATCCCAACGGACGTTCGCTGGATAACCGCCTGGGCCGCGATCCTGTGCTGTGCCAGAAGTGCCATGCGGACAACGTGATCGGCGTGTTGCAGTCCAAAACGTTCAAGGATCCGAAAACCGGCAAGGAAAGGGTGATATCGGCATTGACTGAAGCCATGCATACCGTCCACCAGACCAAGGCGCCAATGCCCGACTCGCAAGGTCGTACTGCGGCCTGCCAGGGTTGTCATCCGTCTCACCGTCAGGATGGCAAGATGGCCAACTATCCGATCACGCCGGATGGCAAGAACAACTATGCCAAAGGGGATAACCGTGATGCTTCCGGCGGTTGCTTTGTCGGTCGTGACGTGCACGCCAACAGGGGCAAGGAAAAAGATGGTGTTGGATCGCCTGAACACCTGAATTCCATTGGTAAGTGGATGCAGGCCAATGTCTCCAAAATAGGCAACAAGAAGAATGGCAAAGGCCTGTGGTGTACCAACTGTCATAGCCAGTTGTCTCGTGAACTGTATCAGCGCGACAACCTGACCAATGCATTCAAGCAGGAAGGCACCACTATTCGCAATAAATCGCTGGATGAGATCGCCAAAGCCATCGGTGTTACAACTGCCGAGCTGGAGAGTCAGTATCTTGATCCCAAGGTTGTGCTCAACAGCAAGGGAGAAGATACCCCGGGCAAATCGGGCATCCTGAAGACATGGGCTAAAGACCGCATGGTTCCCGATATTGCCGTGATTGCCTTGAAGGGTGATGGTCCGATGGTCAGCAAGGACGCGGATGGCGACGTCAATGTGGCTATCCTGTCGGCTAATCCTGCGGTTGATATCAAGAAGCTGAAGCTGCCTGCGGGTGCTACAGGTGCGACTGCCGTGCCTTATGACGCTGCGACGCATGGCCGTGATTACTGGCTGTCGCCGGGTGCACCGCACTGCGCAGACTGCCATGCCGCACCGTATGTCGAAGGCCAGGGCGGCGTAGCTTTCCCGATCAACCAGCCGGGCAAGTACAGCAATATGCGTTATTCCAAGGGCCATTCGGGTCTGGCTTGCCAGTCCTGTCACCAGTCGATTCATGGTTTGTATCCGGTCACGCCGACGACAGACCAGACTACGTACAGACAGGCCGCCCAGTACAACCCGGATGGATCGCATGGTCCGTTCACGTGTGCCGCATGTCATGAAACAAACAAGGATGGCGTGCCTAACATCGCGAACAAGAAGGAACACAAGTGGAATGGCAAACCCATCCTGCATAACTATGATGCTGCTGTAAGCTGGATGCATGCAAATGCGCAGGATATTGGCGGCGCCATACCAAGAGAAGATGACATGAAGAAAAGGAAGAAGTAATTCTGTAGTCGGATTGTCAGTAATGTTTCAAGCGAATCGGGGGCTTTGCCCCCGATTTGTTTTTCAGCCAGAAAGGCAGGATTGCAATCCCAATGCGTAACAGTGGGAAAATTTTGATTCAAATCATGTGCTAGAATCCTTCGCGCACAAGATTGCGTTCCATTCTTAAAATATATATGGTTCTCTGGATTTGCAGCCTTTAATCATCAGTCAATACACGCTCGCGAACAGCCTGGGTCTGGGATCGTTGGCAACTCTGGACGCTTTGCGTACGCAGCGGTCGGGATTGATCCCGTGCGCGTTCGAGGATGTTGATCTGGAGACATACATTGCCAAGGTCGACAAGCTGGATAATCAGCCCGTACGCGCTGATCTATCCGCTTATGATTGCCGCAACAATCGGCTGGCCCAACTATGTCTGGAACAGGACGGGTTCGTCGAGGCGGTCAATGCAGCCAGGGCCAAATATGGGGCCGCACGTATAGGCGTGTTTCTGGGCACCAGCACTTCCGGGATATTGCAGACCGAATTGGCATATCGCCGTCTGGATCCCCAGACCGGCGCGTTGCCGCGGGATTTTCATTATGCGGAGACGCAGAATTCCTATTCCCTTGCGAGTTTTGTTATGCATTATCTGGGACTGTCCGGTCCTTCATTTGTCGTGTCTTCTGCATGTTCCTCGAGCGCCAAGGTATTTGCCAATGCTGTGCGCATGATGGCGGCCGGCGTATGCGATGCGGCGGTGGTTGGCGGTGTCGACAGCCTGTGTCTGAGCACGCTGTATGGTTTTAATTCTCTGGGACTGGTGTCGTCACAACCTTGCCGGCCGTATGATGCGGAGCGCGACGGTATTTCGATCGGAGAAGGTGCGGGTTTCGTTATGCTTGAACGTGTTCCAGCCGCCGCATCTGCGGATGCGATGCTGCTGCTGGGTGTGGGCGAAAGTTCTGATGCTTACCACATGTCTACGCCGCATCCGGAAGGACTCGGGGCGAAGCTGGCGATGCAGCATGCACTGGATTCCGCCGGACTGAAGACCGGCGACATCGACTATATCAATCTGCACGGCACGGCGACCAAATCCAACGATGCCAGTGAGGGCAAAGCGGTCGCCGAAGTATTCGGCACGACGGTGCCATGCAGTTCGACCAAAGGCTGGACAGGTCATCTGCTGGGCGCGGCGGGAATTTCCGAAGCCATCATTGCCATGATGGCGGTCGAAAACGGCTTTATCCCGGGCAGCGTCAACACCGAACATCTTGATCCGGCCATTGCCGTCAATTACAGGATAGAAAACGGTGAGGGGAAAGTCAGGCATGTGCTGAGCAATTCGTTCGGTTTCGGCGGCAGCAATTGCAGCCTGATCCTGGGGAGTGCGAAGTGATGCGCTGCTATATAGAAGGAGTCGGGTTGCTAGGTCCGGGACTGGATGGCTGGGAGTCGGGCCGTCCGGTACTGGCGGGTGACGCTACTTATGCGGCGACGCCGATCAATTTACGAGCCAGCGACATGTTGCCTCCTGCCGAACGCAGGCGTGCGGGTGTGCCGATCAAACTGGCACTGGCCGTGGGACAGGAAGCTTTTCTGCAATCGGGGCGCGCCACTGCGACCGCAGCAACGGTATTCACCTCTTCCGGCGGCGACAATGATAATGTACACGCCATCAACAGCATCCTGGCGACTGCGCCGCGCGAAGTATCGCCGACCCGGTTCCATAATTCCGTGCATAACGCAGCAGCCGGTTATTGGTGTATTGCGGCCGGTTCGCATGAGCCTTCCACCAGCCTGTGTGCCTATGACGCCAGTTTTGCAGCGGGATTACTGGAGTCCGCCGCCCAGGCGACAGTAGACGATTCCATCGTGGCGTTGATCGCATATGATCATTGCTATCCGGAGCCGTTGAATAGTGTTCGGCCGATTGTTGCAGCATTCGGGCTGGCCCTGATTTTGACTTCGCAACAAAGCGAAAAGTCGCTGGCTGCGATCGACGTGGATTTTGTGTCCGGCAAGGCAGAAGAAAGCAAAATGCAGGACGCCGGACTTGAAGCGTTGCGCAGCAGTGTTCCTGCTGCACGCAGCTTGCCATTGCTGGTCGCCTTGGCAAGTGGCAAGGCGGCACAGGTTCGTATTGCTTACCTCGATGGCAACCACCTCGATATCCGCGTGACACCATGCTAGCAAGCCGGGCAGATATCGCCAAAGTCATTCCGCACAGCGGCACCATGTGTCTGCTTGATGGCGTGCTGGAATGTGACGCGCAACGCATCCGCTGCATCAGTTCCACCCACCGCGATAAAGATAATCCGATGCGGTCCGGCGACGCGTTGCTTGCCCTGTGCGGTATCGAGTATGCGGCGCAGGCCATGGCGGTGCACGGCGCGTGGGATGCGAAGTACGAACAAAAACCGCGCGCCGGTTATCTGGCTGCACTGCGTGATGTTGTGTGCCATACCATGCGTTTGGATGATTTGAGTGATGATCTTGTTATCGAAGCAGAAAAAATGATGGGCGATGCAGCACGGGTTATCTACCAGTTCAATATCCATGCAGGAACAGCCAGTATCATGAGCGGACGCGCCACGGTGGTGCTGGATGCAGACAAGGCGGGCATATGAAGCGGGCATTGGTGACCGGCGGCAGCGGCGGTATTGGCAGCGAGATCTGCCGCAAACTTGCGGCGCTCGGTTACCACGTCTATGTGCATGCCAACAGCGGATTGCAGACGGCAGAAGATATTGCGGCCGGGATCAGGGATGCCGGGGGCAGTGCACAGGCTGTTGCCTTCAACGTTGCCGATGCGGAACAAACGCAAAACGCCTTGCAAACCATTCTGGCAGAGGGTGCGATACAGATACTGGTGAATAATGCAGGTATTCACGATGATACGGTCATGCCGGGCATGAGTGCCCGGCAATGGCACAGAGTGGTCGATGTTTCCCTCAACGGTTTCTTCAACGTGACGCAGCCGTTGTTGCTGCCGATGATAGGCAAACGCTGGGGACGCATCATCAATATTTCTTCGATAGCGGCGATTGCGGGCAATCGTGGCCAGACCAATTATGCTGCGGCCAAGGCAGGACTGCATGGTGCAACCAAATCGCTGGCGCTGGAAGTGACGGGCAGGGGGATTACCGTAAATGCCATTGCACCCGGCATCATCGAATCGGCCATGACCGAGAACGTGTTCGATAAGGACACCATCAAGCGCCTGGTCCCCGCCGGTCGTGCTGGTAAGCCGGAAGAAGTGGCCGATCTGGTAGCGTTCATAGCATCCGACAAAGCTGCTTATATATCCGGTCAGATCATTTCCATTAATGGCGCAATGATTTGATACAAGGATTTAGGGTGAACGCTTCGAATGAGGTAAAATGCGCCCCGTGAAATAAACGACAGGAAATATCATGGCAGCAAGCGCACAAGAAAAAGAACTGGCACAACTCATCGTGACCTCGCTTAACCTTGAAATCTCTGCGGACGAAATCGAGCCGGAGGCGCCATTGTACGGCGAAGGTCTGGGGCTGGATTCCATCGACATTCTTGAACTGTCGTTGGCAATTTCCAAAACCTACGGTGTGCAACTCAAATCCGACGATGCGGACAACAGCAAGATATTCAGTTCGCTCCGCAGTCTGAACGATCATATCCAGCAGCATCGTGCCCAGTGATCCATGCGCCCGCCAACCGGCGGGCGTGTTTGTCCCATGAACGATAACGACACTGCATTTCGCGCCGAACTCAAGGCGTTCATCCTGTCCGCCGTGGACAAGGAAGAGCCCGCTGGCGGGTTGCGTGACGATGAGCCCTGGTTCGGGGATGAGTCCAGGCTGGGCCTGGATTCACTCGATGCTTTGCAAATCTCGATGGCGATCCAGAAAAAATATGGCGTGCGCATGCCGGACAGCAAGGAAACGCGCCGTGCCCTGGTTTCGCTATTGGCACTGGCCGAACATCTGCATACCCATCGCAAAGCATGAAGCTGGTCTATATCTCCGGTTGGGGGCTGGCCTGCGCACTGGGATTGGATATTGAAAATTCCCTGGCGGCGTTGCGTTCTGGCGGTGTTGCAGCCACATCCCGGATATTGCCCGGCGAGATGGGCGGCGCCTTTCCCTATTATGCGATTCCCGGCGAAAGTAACGACTGGAACGAACGTACGCGTAACCTCGTGCAAAGTGCCGTTCTTGAAGCCGGTGTGCAACAGGCGCGCGGCGGTACGCTGTTAATCGCTACATCTTCGTTCGATATCGGTGCCGTGGAGCAGGGAGCGGCACAGGTGGATTACAGCGCTTTTTCCGAAAAGGTCGCCGCATGGCTGGATTGGGCCGGTCCCGTTCACGTAATCAATACCGCCTGCACTTCCAGTCTGAATGCATTGATTACCGCTCATTCCCTGTTGACGTCGGGCGACGAAGAAGAGGTGCTGGTGCTGGGGATGGAACTGGACAATCGGCTCACACTGGGCGGTTTTGCCGCCCTGCAGTTGCTTTCGCGTACTGGCAGCAAACCTTTCGGCATGCACCGTGACGGCCTGGTGCTGGGCGAAGCCGTTGCCGCCCTGAGGCTGTCCACACGCGATATTTCGCAATGGAAAATGGCAGGTGGGGCGAATGTAGTGGATGGAAGCCAGCCTACCGGTGCTTCTGCGACCGCGGTGGAAGATATGTATCGACAGGCGCTGGCAACAGGCGGCTGGACTACGGACACAATTGATCTTGTCAAAGTGCAGGCCGCAGGCAGTCCGGGCAACGACTTGGCCGAGGCGCAGGGACTGTGCGCATTTTTTGAGCAAGTGCCACCACTGGTTTCACTCAAGGGCGTAATGGGACATACCATGGGCGCTTCCGGTGCGGCGGAAATCGCGCTTCTGATGGCGTGTCTGGAACAGGGCGTCTGGCCGCAATATCCGGATACTGTAGATAGTGAACTGGGCGTCGACCTTGCGGCACGCATGCCGGAGACCGTACGCCGCATGATGGCGACGATCCTGGGTTTCGGTGGCAGTCATGCCACAGTTTTACTGGAGCGAACATGAAGGTTTTTGCCATTCAGGGACGCTGTACTGCCGCACCGCCGCCGGGGGATTGGCGCGAACAATTGGCACAAATGCTGGGGGCGAAACCGCGCCGTATCGGCACCTGGGCTGAACTGGGGTTGTATGGTGCACTGAGCTGCATGGCGGATGCAGGCGAAACATCGCTGCCGCAAGGTGCGCAGATATGGCTGGGTAGCCGACGCGGCACGTATGCGGCGACCAATGTTGTTCTGGAACAGTTGCGCGAAGATTTGCCCATGCCGCTGGCATTCCTGCAAACCCAGCCCAGCCAGTTGCTGGCGTTATTGGCCGCACATCTGGAATGGAAGGGCCATGCCTGTTTTGTGGCGGGCGGCGAGTTGCAGGCGTTGCTGCGCCTGGCAGGCAGGCAAACCGGAACTAACGGAATATTGCTCGGCTGGCTGGACGAGATGGCCGGCGGGGAAACGAACTGGTTATGGTTGCGGCCAGGAGAGAATGACCATGATGACTACATTGTGGTATCAGCGGAAACGCTGTTTGCCACGCAGTTTAGCCATTTGCGTATATCGGATAAGGGATTGGAAGCAAGGGTTTAAGGGGAGAGCAATCTTGGAGTAATTACTGGCCGGATGGTAAAATCGGCGATGTTTTTTTGATCATCAACTGGTTGCGTAACCGCAGTGAATACAATCGAAGAAGTATCCCATACTCGCCCGATTAAGCGCGTTTTGGTACTGAACTACTCGCAGTCCGGGCAGCTCACCAGGATCGTCAATCGTATCGTCGAACCGCTGCAACAGGATGCCGGCATGGCGGTGCATATCGAAACGTTGCACCTGGTGAAACCATTCCCGTTTCCGTGGAGTTTTTTCAGGTTTCTGGATGCGTTTCCCGAGTCTGCGCATATGGTGCCGCCAGCGTTGCAGGAACTGTCGCTGACGGGCGAAGAAGATTTTGATCTGGTGATCCTGCCATACCAGGTCTGGTTTCTGGCGCCGTCGCAGCCGGTTACCGCTTTCCTGAAACATGCGCTGGCCAGGAAACTGCTGGCGGGGAAACCGGTGGTAACGGTGATTGCCTGCCGCAACATGTGGATGATGGCGCAGGAAAAGATGAAAGATTTGTTGAAGGCGTGTCGTGCGCGATTGCTGGATAATGTTGTGCTGGTCGATCCCAGTCCGACAATGGTAACGCTGTTTACTACGCCTCTGTGGTTGTGGAGTGGCAAGCGCGATTTTTTCAAGGTATTGCCGCCAGCAGGTGTGGACGAGAAAAGTGTGCTGGCCGCGCGCCGGTTTGGTGTGGCGTTGCGTGATGCATTGCAACACAACGAAGAGCGAGGAAACGCGCCGCTGTTGGCAGGATTGAAGGCGGTAAATTCCGATCCATCGCTGCTGTTCAGCGAGAAGGCTGCCACCCGCAGTTTTTATATATGGGGTAAGTTGCTGCGCATGGCGGGCGAGCCTGGTAGTTTGAGTCGTTACCCATTGCTGGTTTTGTATGTAATTTTTTTAATAACTCTAATATTGACGGTAGTGCCGTTGAGTCTGCTGCTGCAGTTGCTGTTACGGCCGTTTCTGCAGCGGCGCTTTATGGCAATGAAACTGCAGTTTGATCAGCCGTCTGGTTCGGGTGAGGAGAGGATATCGCTGTATGAGCAATGAAGTTTTTTTGACCCGGACGGCATCTTTCCTGCCACTTGAACCGGTAGGTAATGAAGAAATCGAACAGGTGCTCGGCATGGTCGGTGGGCGTCCCTCAAAGGCGCGCCGCATCGTATTGCGCAGTAATGGAATTAAGCGCCGGCATTATGCGCTGGATCGAGAAACAGGCGAGCCGGTCATGACCAATGCACAGATGGCGGCGCAAGCGGTGCGTGGATTGGGCGAACTGAGCGATGTGGGGAGTCTCTCTGCCGCCACCTCTCATCCGGACCAGTTGTTGCCCGGACATGGTGTGATGGTGCATGGCGAACTGGGCTGGCCGCATCTGGAAGTGGTGTCGTTGTCCGGTGTTTGCGTTGCAGGCGCAGCAGCATTCAAGCATGCCTGGCTATCGGTCCGCGCAGGTGACAGCGAACGTGCTGTGGCTGTTGCTTCCGAAATGCCGTCGCCCATGCTGCGCGGCCGTAACTACGAGGCTGAATCCGAACATAAGGTGCACGAACTGGAGGAAAACCCGGAAATTGCGTTTGAAAAAGATTTTCTGCGCTGGATGTTGTCCGACGGTGCGGGCGCTGTGCTGCTGGAAAGCAAACCCAACGGCGCAATGAGTCTGAAGGTGCATTGGGTGGAATTATCTTCGGCGGCACACGAATTGCCTGCCTGCATGTATGCCGGGGCCGAAAAGAACGAAGATCAGACCCTGACTGGTTGGCCGCGGTATACGCCGGAAGAGTGGGCGAGCAAATCCATTTTTGTGGTGAAGCAGGATGTGCGCTTGCTGAATGAACACGTTATTCGTGCCACGCTTACTGAGCCGTTGCTTCTGCTGGTACAGAAGCACAACCTGGCGTCGCAGAAGATCGACTGGTTTTTACCGCATTATTCCTCGAAATATTTTGCCGAGCCGGTGGCGGCGGGTGTGGCTGAAGCCGGTCTGAAAATTCCGCGCGAAAACTGGTTTACCAACCTGGTGGAAAAAGGCAATACCGGTTCCGCCTCACCCTACATCATGCTGGACGAACTGTTCCGCTCCGGACGAATTAAGAAAGGCCACAAGCTGTTGATGTACATCCCGGAAAGCGGACGCTTCTCCAGCGGCTTTATATATATGGAAGCTGTCTGATGGATGTGAATGAGGTCCCGCAGGAAGGCAACCGTACCATGGGCGGGCATCGCCGCGCCATGTATGCGCGGGATACGGATGGCCGCATGGTGATCGTTTCGTCGCCTGGTGGCGAAGTGGATGAGACCGTCACGCTGCAGGCACTGGAACTGATCAAGGAACAAACCGAACAAGCCAGGGCGCGCGTGATGGCAGGTCAGTCTTCACCGTTGGAGTACTGGATGTATGCGCAACGCCTGGATCTGCCGCAACTGTCGCAAGTCACCGGCTACTGGCAATGGCGCATTCGCCGCCATTTTCGCCCGGAGGTATTCGCCGGACTGACACCAAAGGTGTTGCAGAACTATGCATGGGTGATGGGTATCACTGTCGATCAGCTCAAAAAACTCCCATGAATATCGTCAACGAGAAATTTCAGCATCGCCACTCGGCGCACTGCGAGAGCGGTGTCGCTTCTTCCATGCTGACCTATCACGGTGTGCCGGTCAGTGAGGCGATGGCATTCGGTCTGTCGTCGGCGATGGCATTCGCCTTTTTGCCCTTCGTCAAGTTTGCAGGTTTTCCGCTGATCGCCTATCGCATGCCGCCCAAGGCCATCCTCAAGGGGATGATCAAACCATTTGACATGCGCTTCCGTTTTGAAACTTTCCGTGATCAGGCGAAAGGAATGCGGCGCCTGGATGAGTTACTCAAGGAAGATCGTATCGTCGGCATCCAGACTTCAGCCTTCTGGCTGCCATATTTTCCCGAGGACATGCGCTTTCATTTCAACGCGCACAACCTCATCGTATATGGCAAGCAAGACGACGAATACCTGATCAGCGATCCGGTGGGAGAAGAGCCGGTACGCTGTGCCAGCGATGCTTTGCAGCGTGCACGCTTTGCTACCGGATTGATGGCGCCCAAGGGATTACTGTACTACCCGGAAAAAATCGGCCAGACCGTAGTGACGCCAGAAGCCGTCCGCCGTGCGATCAAAAAGACCACGCGCATCATGCTGGGTCCCGTGCCTATCGCTGGTGTGCGCGGCATACACATGCTGGCGAACAAGGTGGCGAAACTGGATCCTGCGGACAAACTCAGTCCCAACTATGCGGGCCACATCGTGCGCATGCAGGAAGAAATAGGTACAGGCGGCGGCGGATTTCGTTTTCTGTACGCTGCGTTTCTGCAGGAAGCAGCACAGATTACCGGTATCGACGAACTGACTGCGCTTTCGGAACGCATGAATGAAGTCGGTGACGGCTGGCGTGAATTCGCGCTCAAGGCAGTACGTATGATCAAGGGGCGAGAACCATTTGAACCGAAAAAACTGGCCGAAATGTTGCACGCCCAGGCCGAAAGCGAGAAGGAATTCTTTAAAGCCTTGAAGCATTCGATTGCCTGATGGATGCAGCAAGTGCACATGTGATAAATTCATTTGCAAAGAAAAGCCCGGCATCGCCGGGCTTTTCTTTGCAGTTCGCTGAGGTTTTTGCTACAAAGGGGTGTAATCATCCAAGCATAGGAATGGCGCACGAGGCATTCTTGCCGCGAAAGGCTCAGCCGGTTTGTTTGCTACGCTGTTGTAAACGAAAAAAGCATTTGTGCGCGGATCGGGCGAAATATTGTCCGGCGATCCGTGCATTACATTTCCGTCATGCAAAACCAGCGTACCGGCTTTCCCGAGTGCGGCAACCAGTTTGCTTTTTTCGCAAAGCGATTCAATCGCGTTCAGGCTCGGTACACCGTAGCGCTGATGCTTGAGCGATTCCTTGTAATTGTTGTCCGGGGTTTCACCGGCACAACAGACATATTTTTTTTGACTTCCGGGGATCAGGTAAAGCGGTCCGTTGAACTGGGTGTTATCCGTAAGCATGGCCCATGCCGTTACGTTGCGGCAATACGGCAGTCCGTCTTCGGCATGCCAGGTTTCAAAATCAGAGTGCCACGGAAACGACTTTCCTTTGTAGGCAGGTTTGATGTTGATCCGGCTGTGATGTATGTATGCTTTTGAACCCAGTATTTGCTCGACCTTGTCCAGAATGCGGCGGTCTCTCGAGAGCGCTTCGAAAGCGGGATGAAACAGGTGTTGCGAGAATATACTGCGCAGCGCGTCGCCGCCGGGTTCGGTAATGTACTCCTCTTTGCTCATCAGTGACTTGTCGCTTTTGAGCGCCTCCAGTGCACGGTTGAACCCGGTAACTTCTTCCCTTGAAAAAAAATCCGGAAAAACAATGAAGCCATTGGCTTCGTAATAGGCAGCCTCATCTTCTTTCAATGCATGATTTCCTGTAGCTGTCCCATGTATTACGGGGTCAGCCCGGTCGATGATCTTCTCTGCGTTTCCTCGTGTGGGGTAAAAATCCTGCATCGTTCATCCTTTCATATCAGGTTGGTCATGTGTCTTTGTTCCTGCAAGCGGGCAGAATTCGGTTATGCAATGGCTTTTTATCCGCGGCGGGGCGGGGTTGAAAACATCGATCATGTAATTGTTTTTTTGTAACGCGTCTGGCGGTAATGTCTGCCAAGTTTGTACGGTGCGCACTTCACACCGTCTGCTTGTCGCATATTCCGTTTGTGACGGGGAATTCGTTATTACTGCAAACGAATTTCAATATGCACCAAAGAATATTCTGTGAAAAAAAAACGAGACACATCATTGGCTTTTATTGCAGCGACTGATTCTAGTTTTTCGATAAGCAAAAGTCCAGCAACAGTCGGTTTGAAATTCACGTGTTTATGGTATGGAAATTATTTTGATATTGAATAGAGTGTGTTGCGCATATATAAATATATTTATCAGGAATTTTTTAATTTCACTTATCACCAATCAGCTGGTTCTGTTTGATTAAAGTGGTTAATGTTGAGATGCTGAAAATATCAATTAATATTGATACTGATTTTGATGCTGCTTGATGTGTGTTAAAATAGCAGGCCGTCTAGATACAAAACTTCCTGTTCAAGCTGGATCTGTTGCATGTCCGCTTGATACTCCATGATTTGACCGATACAGCTGACATTACAACTTCAGCGACGCCCGAACCCATCGCTTTTCAATTTCGCCCGTTGAAAGTAACCGATGGCATGGCATTACATAATCTGGTGCGTGACTGCCCGCCGCTTGATTCGAATTCTTCATACTGCAATTTGTTGCAGTGCAGTCATTTCCAGAATACAACAATAGCGGCAGTCAGCACGGACGAGTTGCTGGGTAGCGTGACGGGATATCGCATTCCGGAGCGACAGGACACTCTTTTTATATGGCAGGTGGCAGTACATCCAAAGGCGCGTGGCCAGGGCCTGGGGCGCATGATGTTGCGCAACTTACTGTCTCGACTGTCGGTACAAGGCGTACGTTTTATAGAAACTTCAATTACCTCAGACAACAACGCATCGTGGCGGTTGTTTACGGGGTTCGCGGCTGAGCAGAACGCAAGCATGGTTCGCTCGGTCTTGTTTGAGCAGGCTACGCATTTCCACGGCGCGCACGAAACAGAATATCTGTTGCGCATCGGTCCTCTGGAGAGTAAGTGAGTCGCTCACCACGAGTAAGGAGTAAACATAATGAAGATATTTGAAGAGCTGGAATCAGAAGTTCGCAGCTACGCACGAGCTTTCCCGCGCGTATTCAATCGCGCATGCGGAGAATATTTGTATGACAACGACGGAACCGAATACCTGGATTTTCTTTCCGGTGCGGGCACGCTGAATTACGGTCACAACAATCCGCTGTTCAAGAAGGCGTTGATAGAGTACATCGAAGCGGACGGCATCACGCACGGGCTGGATCTGCATACCATGGCGAAGCAGCGTTTTCTTGAAACGCTGCAGACAAAAATTCTCAAACCTCGAGATCTGGATTACCAGGTGCAATTTACCGGACCGACGGGGACCAATGCCGTCGAAGCCGCACTGAAACTGGCGCGCAATATTACCGGGCGTCACAACATCATTGCGTTTACCAATGGTTTTCACGGCGTCACATTGGGTGCGCTGGCGGCGACAGGTAATGAGCATCATCGCGGAGCGGCGGGGATTACTTTGGGCGGAGTAACGCGCATGCCTTATGACGGTTATCTGAGTGATGGATTCGACACCACCGCGTATCTGGACAAAGTTTTGTCGGATGCCAGCAGTGGTGTGGATAAACCAGCCGCGGCCATCGTGGAAACGGTGCAGGGCGAAGGCGGCATCAATGCCGCGAGCTTTGAGTGGCTAAGGTCGTTACAGGAAGTATGCAGACGGCATGAAGTGCTGCTGATTGTTGACGACATACAGGCAGGATGCGGGCGTACCGGCACCTACTTCAGTTTCGAGCCGGTGGGTATTCAGCCGGACATCGTTACCATGTCGAAATCGTTGAGCGGTTACGGGCTGCCCATGGCAGTTGTATTCATGAAATCAGAACTGGATCAATGGAAGCCAGGTGAACACAACGGTACCTTTCGCGGCAATAACCATGCGTTTATCACTGCGACGGCTGCAATCTCACACTATTGGTCCGATGGCGAGTTTGCAAAAAGCATAGAGGAAAAAGGACATGTTATTTCCAATCGCCTGGATCAGTTTGTCGAGCAGTACGGGGACGGTAACTTCAATGCCCGTGGCCGCGGCATGTTTCAGGGCATTAACTGCGTAAGCGGTGAGTTGGCGAGCGACATTTCACGCCGTGCATTTAAACGGGGGCTTGTGATCGAAACCAGCGGGGCTGATAGCCAGGTCATCAAGCTGCTGTGCCCATTGACGATCGCAGACGAGGCGCTCAACAAGGGGCTCGACATCATTGAAGAAAGCATCAGCCTGTCCTGCGAGAATTTCAGGCGTATTCCGCGCGAGAAGGATTTTTTTCCATCGGAATGATTTGGCAGGACACGAACCGCGAAAATAATTTGAAAGGAACAGCAGTGATAGTCAGAACACTGGAAAAAGCCGAGCAGGGTGAGCGACGCGTTGTCAGCAATGGATGGGAAAGCACCCGCCTGTTGCTCAAAAATGACGGTATGGGATTTTCATTCCATATCACCACCATTTACGCGGGTGCCGATCTGGCTATGCACTATCAGAACCACCTGGAATCGGTATATTGCATCAGCGGCGAAGGTGAAATCGAAGACCTAGCCGATGGCCAAATCCATCCGATCGGGCCGGGCACGATTTACGCACTGGATAAACACGACAAGCATCTGTTGCGCGCTGCAACGGAAATGAAAATGGCTTGTGTGTTCAATCCGCCGTTGCACGGCAAAGAAGTTCATAACGCGCAAGGGGCTTACGAATTGCAGTCGGATGCCCCCCTCGAGTGATTGAGCTGTTTTTCGATCCAGTGGTTAACAAGATTGAAAGCGGTCGCTAGGGATGAATGACATGATCGATCTCGTCAAATCGACAGTGCTGCTGCTTGTTCTGCTCAATCCGTTCCTGGTTATCGTTTATCTGGTGGATATGGTGGAGAAGCTGGACTGGAAAAGCTTTTCCGGCGTGCTGATTCGGGGCGGATTGATTGCCGCCGTGGTCTTCTGCTGTTTTGCTGTTGTCGGTGATTTCATTTTTTCCGGCATCGTACAGGCCGAGTTCGCCTCATTCCAGATATTCGGCGGCGTTGTGTTCCTGCTGATCGGTTTGCAATTCGTATTTCGTGGTCCGACGGCGATTGAAATTCTGCGCGGGGATTCGAAATACCTTGCCGGCGCGATTGCCATGCCGGTGCTGATCGGTCCGGGCACCATCAGCGCCAGCGTGCTGATCGGCAAGCGCCACGAGGTTTGGCAGGCATGCGCCGCTATCATCGTCGCGGTCTCCATCTCAGTCGCGATCATGCTCGCCCTCAAGGTATTGCATGACTATGTGCGGCCGCGCAGCGAGCCGCTTGTCAAAAGATATATTGAGATCGGTGGGCGCATTACCGCGCTGTATGTGGGCACCATTGCAGTCGATATGATCATGCAGGGAGTGCGCACCTGGGTGGGTAAATTCTGAGTGCCAAATTCGGTGGCAGTAAATAACGAACAGAAAACGATTTTGAATCGAGCAAGAGGGGGAACTATGCGCCATACCGGAACCATTATTCGCCGCATTCTGTCAGGCGTGGCTGTCTTTGCTGCAACATCGCTTATGTCGACTTCTGTGCTGGCCGAGTCGACGCTGGAAAAAGCCCGCCAGTCAGGTTTTATCCGCATCGGATTTGCCAATGAGGCACCGTATGCGTATGCCGGCCCAGATGGTGAGCTTATCGGCGAATCTCCCACTGTATTCAGACATATCATGAAGAATCTTGGCATCAAACAGGTAGAGGGTGTCCTGATTGAATGGGGTTCGCTGATTCCGGGCCTGAAGGCGGGCCGTTTTGATGCAATCGTTGCCTCCATGTATGTCACACCGAAACGTTGCCGGCAAGTCATCTTTTCCAACCCTACTTACGGTATCGGCGAAGCCTTTATCGTAAAAAAAGGTAACCCGGAGGGAATCGCCACTTACCGGGATGCGATCGCCAAAAACAGGGAGATTGCCTTTATTGCGGGTACGGCTGAGGTCGGACATGCCAAACTGGCCGGCATGAAAAGGAAGCAGCGTGTGATTGTTCCCGATTTCGCCTCGGCCATAGCCGCGGTCAAGGCCGGGCGTGTCGCGGCCGCCGCACTGACTTCCCTGACCGCACAGGATCTGGCGGCCAAGGACGATGCCATTGAGCGCGCCACGCCATTCACATTTGTGCATGCCGGAAAAACCTACCGTGGCGAGGGCGCCTTTGCCTTTCGCAAGGAAGATACTGATCTGCGTGATGCGGTCAATCGCGAACTGGCCAAATTTATCGGTTCTCCCGAACATCTGGCCATGATCAAAAAATTCGGTTTTGACCAATCCAATCTGCCGGAAAAGACCGCGGCGCAACTCTGCGCCGGCAAATAATTGGCATGTGATGTATACGCAGATTATTGAGCTTGTACCTGAGCTGCTGCGCGGCACACTGATGACCATAGAGCTGACCCTGTGCGCAGCCATGGTTGCGGTTGGAGCTGCGCTGATCGCTGCAGTCTCCAAAATATACGGCCCGCGCCCGTTGCGCTGGCTGGCGATTGTCTATATCGAGGTATTTCGCGGTACCTCCGCACTCGTGCAGCTGTTCTGGCTGTTTTTTGTGCTGCCCTATTTCGGCGTCACACTGGAGCCATTCAGCGTCGGTGTGGCGGCGCTGGGAATGAACATAGGCGCTTATGGTGCCGAGGTGATTCGCGGCAGTATTCAATCGATAGACAAAGGACAATGGGAAGCTGCGACCGCGCTCAACATCAGTCGCATGCAGACTTTGCGCCGGATTATTCTGCCTCAGGCATTCGTGGTCATGATCCCGCCCTGGGGTAATCTGTTTATCGAACTGCTCAAGGGTACGGCGCTGGTATCCATGATCACCCTGGGCGATCTTGCCTTCAAGGCGCAGCAATTGAACCAGAATACCTTGCGCACATTGCAGATATTTTCCCTGGTGCTGGTCATTTATCTGTGCCTGTCGATGATCATTACTGCGCTGATGCGCGCACTGGAATATCGCGCCGCGCGCGGAATACTGCGCGGGAGGGCAGGCTGATGCAACTGGAGTGGGACTGGAACTACACGCTGGAGATTCTGCCGGTGCTGGGCCAGGCATCTTTGCTGACCGTGAAGGCGACCCTGCTCGGTTTTGCGCTGGCGGCCGTGCTCGGTCTTGTTTTTGCAGTGTTGCGTATGTCCAGACTGATATTAGTGCGATGGATTGCCACCGGCATCGTCGAATTCATTCGTTCCACCCCGCTACTGATCCAGATATTCTTTCTGTATTACGTGATGCCGGAATTTGGCCTGACACTGGATGCCATGACGGCGGGCATATTCGCGCTTGGTTTGCATTACGCCTGTTATTGCGCGGAAGTTTACCGGTCGGGTCTGGACAATATTCCCAAAGGTCAGTGGGAAGCGGCCATTGCGCTAAATCTGTCACCCTTTGTTACGTTCCGCGACATCATTATTCCGCAGGCGATTCCACCGCTGGTGCCCGCACTGGGCAATTACCTGGTTGCGCTGTTCAAGGAGACACCGCTGCTGTCGGCAATCGCCGTGCTGGAACTGATGCAGACGGCGAAAATACTGGCATCCGAAAGTTTTCAATACACCGAGCCGATCACATTGGTCGGCCTGTACTTTCTGTTTTTCAGTCTGGTTGCAGCCGCGCTGACCCGTCAACTTGAGGCATGGCTCAATACCCGCCACGGAGGTTCCCGATGAAGCAGAACGACGATTCCATGCTGCGTTTTGACCGGGTATCCAAACGCTATGGTCAGCACACGGTACTGGATCAACTTGATTTCGAAGTGGCGCGCAATGAAAAAGTCGCCATCATCGGTCCTTCCGGGTCGGGCAAAACCACCGTGTTGCGATCATTGATGACGCTCGAAACCATAGACGAAGGCACTATATATGTGGACGGCGAAGCCCTGACCCATATGACGCAGGGCGAGCGCCTGGTTCCGGCCGATCGCCAGCACCTGAACCGCGTACGATCGAAAGTCGGCATGGTATTTCAGCACTTCAATCTGTTCCCGCATATGTCAGCGCTGGACAACTGCACGGAAGCGCCGCGTACGGTGCTGAAGTTAAGCAAAACGGAAGCCTGTGCCCGTGCAACTGAATTGCTGCAGATGGTAGGGCTGGGCGACAAACTGGACCATTATCCGGGGCAGCTGTCCGGCGGCCAGAAACAGCGCGTTGCCATTGCGCGCGCATTGGCCATGCGCCCCAGAATCATGTTGTTCGATGAAGTGACTTCTGCGCTGGATCCGGAACTGGTCGGTGAAGTGTTGAAGGTAATTCACAAGCTCGGAGACGAGCATAATCTGACTATGCTGATGGTTACTCACGAGATGAGTTTTGCCCGCGAATTTGCGGATCGGGTATGTTTTTTTGACGGTGGGAAAATAGCCGAGCAGGGAACGCCGCAGGAAATCTTCAACAAACCCAGACACGAACGCACCCGGCAGTTTCTCAGTGCAGTACTGGAACCACGTTCATCGCTTGTGCCTTGAGAACAACCGGAACGTTGGCAGGTTTATAGTGGTTTATCCGCCAGATAAGTCGAGAAGATTCCTGCATCCACGGTTCGGCGGACATTCATAAATCCTGCATTTTCCAGCGTGCTCATTACTTTTTCGGGTGCGGCGCAGGCTTCGATGGTATCCCAGTAATAGCGCCACAACTGCGCGGTGTCCTTGTCCCTGGCGACCAGTCTGGCCAGCGCGGGCACGGCGTATTTGCAGTATCCCTTGAGGATGGCCGTGGCAATCCTGCCTTTGGGTGGGGTGATTTCAAGGATGCAGACCTTGCCGCCGGGATTCAGCATGCGCCGGAATTCGGCGAACGCAACCGACATATCCGATACATGGCGCAGGGCATAGCCCATGCTGAGAAAGTCATAACCGCCGTCGGGCAGGGGAATACGTTCGGCGCGGCCCTCGACCACATTGACGCCATCCGGCAGTTTGGCGCTGCGAATCATGCCGGGGCTGGGGTCGACGCCGGTAATCAGGCCTGGATCCCCCACCAGAAGTGCGGCCTGTTTTGCCACCAGCCCGGTGCCCATGCCGACATCCAGTACGCGCATGCCGGGTTTGAGTCCCGCGAACCCCAGTATTTTGTGACGGTAGGATGAACCGGTGCCGAGGCCGAGGATTTTCTCAATGCGGTCATAATCGGAAGCGGTTTTGTCGAATTGCTCGTTAACCCAGGCACGACGGTCTTCTTCACGTTCGTAATAGTCGGTAAGCGGGGGATGCGGAGCACGGACGATGTTGCTGGTTGCTTCGTTGCTTCTGGTAGCCATGATTCGATTTTGTTGTACGAAATGAATGTGCGACGAATGCTAACTGATTTTCGTGGCGGTGTGCGTGAAAAGGATAAATGGATGGCAGCCGACAGGGCGAGTTCGGATGATTCAGGGTAAAATAGGCGTCCTAAAATTAACAGGGGTAGGCTTTGCGGTTCAACTCGGAAAAGCCTTTCCCGGAACGAGCGTTTTCTTACATAAACATGCAATATCCAGACCAGAAAAATGGAGATCGTACTGCCTTCCCGGTCTGCCTCGGGCGGGGGGCATGATATGGGACGTACTGGCAAATTATTGTTGCTGTTTTCGTTCGTCGGCTATCCCATCCTGTTGCACACTTTCATTCTTAAGGAAAACGAAGTGGAAATGTGGCAATTGATGTTTGTATTCGCCCCGCTGCTGGCGGTGGCGGCATGGGTAATATTTCGTCTCGTTGGCAGAAAATGGTGGCCTGTACTGGCGTTGCTGTTTTCCGCCGGGTTGTATTACATCGCGACAGGCGATCATGGCCGTATCGGTTTACTGGCGGTGAACGGTTTTTCGAATGCGACGCTTAACCTGTTCCTGCTCTGGCTGTTCGGGCGTACCCTGCTGCCTGGCAGAGAACCCCTGATTTCGCAGATATCGCGCCACATCAATGGCGAGTTGAAGCCGGAGATTGCCGAGTACACCCGCAATGTAACCATTGTCTGGTGCGTTTTTTTTACGCTGGAGGTTGTTATCTCACTGTCGCTGTATGTTTTTGCGCCGCTTGCTGCGTGGTCATTTTTCATCAATGTATTGAACCTGCCGCTGCTGATACTCATGTTTGTCGGTGAGAAAGTCTATCGCACGGTGCGTTTTCCTAACCATCCCAAAACTTCAATCATGAAAGCGATCGAGGTGTACAGCAAGGATTTTGCTGCGCCAAAGAAAGCAGATAGCGGACACTGAGTACTTTTTAATTCCATGGCAGTTATTCCGCTTTTTTCCCATCACGATCCTGACAGTGTGTTCGCTTATCGCGAAAAGAAACCCATCAGCGTTACGCAATTCCAGTTGCATGCTGCGCATCTGGCACAAATTCTGCCGGATAAGCATCATGTCCTGAATTTGTGCACTGACCGTTATCATTTTGCAGTCGGTTTTGCAGCGGCGCTGATGCGCGGGCAAACAAGTTTGTTGCCGCCCAATTACACGCCAAGCTTTGTCGAACGCCTGGGGCAGCGCTATGCCGACATGTATTGTCTGGCCGATGGCGAGGCGGCTTTTCCGGGGGTGGAAGTTGTGCCCTACCCATCCATGCCTGAGCAGAATGGAGCAACGCGCGATATTCCGGTATTTCCTGCGGACCAGGTCGCTGCATTGGTGTTCACTTCCGGTTCCACCGGTGAGCCGGTCGCGCATCCAAAAACATGGGGCAGTCTGTGCAAGGGAGCAACCGCAGAAGCGGCGAGCCTGGGCATCGTACCCAATTCAGGCATGGCGATATTGGGCACTGTGCCTGCACAACATATGTACGGTCTGGAGTCCAGCATGTTGCTGGCCATGCAGAACGGTCTGGCGCTGGTCGCCGAAAGGCCTTTCTATGCGGCGGACATCTGCGCCCGGCTTGCGTCGTTGCCGCAGTTGCGCTGCCTGGTCACCACGCCGGTACATTTACGTACACTGTTGTCCGAAGCAACCGAATATCCTTCTGTTGAATTTGTGTTGTGCGCTACGGCGTACCTTGCACCGCAACTGGCAGCAGAAGCCGAAGCGCGGTTTGCTGCGCCGCTGTACGAGATCTACGGCTGTACCGAGGCGGGCATGGTGGCGAGCCGCCGCACTACAGCAGGCCTGGCCTGGCACCTGCTACCAGGCATCGAATTGCACCAGGATGAACAGGGTAGTCGTGTGCTTGGCGGACATGTCGAGATCGAAGCGCCACTGAGCGACGTGATCGAGCGCAATACGGATGGTACCTTTATCCTGCACGGACGCACTGCAGACATGGTGAACATTGCGGGCAAGCGCACCTCACTGGCGAGCCTCAACCATTACCTGAATGCGATACCGGGTGTGCAGGACGGCGTGTTTCTGATGCCGGACGATGCTGACGGTGTCGTGACGCGTCCACTGGCTTTTGTGGTTGCGCCAGGTTTGAGCGGCGAGGGTATATTGAGTGCCTTGCGCAACAGTGTCGATGCCGTTTTCCTGCCGCGGCCGCTGTATTTTGTCGATGCGCTGCCGCGCAATACGACCGGCAAGTTGACGCGTGAATCGCTGTTGAGATTGAAACAGCAATGTGCGGAGCGGCGATGAATAAACTGACTTTGCAAATTGCCGCAAACCACCCGACCGGAGCAGGGCATTTCCCCGGCAATCCCATCATCCCTGGCGCGCTGTTGCTGGCCGAGGTGTTGCGTTGTATCGAACAGTCGGAGGAAAAGCGCTTTTCCGCATGCAACGTCAAAACAGCCAAATTTCTGCATCCGGTGCGGCCTGGCGACAGGGTGGAAATCGAATATTCGCGTTCGGCACAAGGCACGCTGGAGTTTCAGTGTGCAGTCGAAGGAAACAAAGTACTATCCGGAGGAATTGTTGCGAGTGAGTGAAGAAATCGGGAACAGGACTGGAACCGACTGGGCTGCCAGACCCGAGCGCAGCAATACATTGGCGATCCGTTTTATCGTATGGGTCGCGCTCACCCTGGGGCGGCGTGTGGCGCGTTTGTTCCTGTATCCGATCTGTCTGTATTTTCTGCTGTTTGCGGGCGAAGCACGTGTCGCTTCCAGAAAATATCTGCGCAAGGTATTGGGGCGTGAAGCGCGCATTAATGACGGTTTTCGCCATATTCATACATTTGCCTCGACCATCCTGGATCGCGTATTCCTGCTCAACGGTCGTTTCGACAAGCTCGACGTTCGTGCGCATCTGGATGAAACGGCACAGGCGCTGATCAGCCGCAGGCAAGGCTGTATTCTGCTCGGGGCACATTTGGGCAGTTTCGAGATCACGCGCGCGTATGCCGCCGAGATCAAAGGGCCGCCTGCCAGCGTGGTGATGTACGAAGAGAACGCGCGCAAACTCAACTCGGTGCTGAAGGCGATCAATCCCGATTTGACACAGCGTGTGATTGCCTTGGGCAAGGTTGATTCCATGCTCAAGGTGGAACAGGCGCTGCAGCGCGGCGAATTCATCGGCATTCTTGCGGATAGAGGGCTGGAAAGCGGCAGTGCCACTGTGACATACGACTTTCTGGGTGAACCGGCTGAATTTCCTACAGGTCCTTTGCGCATGGCATATATGCTCAAAAGCCCGGTGCTGTTCATGGCGGGTGTGTATCGAGGCGGAAATCGTTACGATTTGTATTTCGAGGAACTGATGGATATGAGCAAGACCGAATTGCCGCGCAATGAGATGATCCAGCAGGCACAACAAAAATATGTGGAACGCGTTGAATATCATTGTCACAACGCTCCATACAACTGGTTCAACTTTTACGATTTCTGGAAACCTTGATGCGTATCCTGTTTATGTTGCTGAGTCTCGCATCCGCTTTCGCCTGGGCGGAAGTTGAGCCGTCCGCCGCGTCCACTGAATGGGGTCTGCCGCAACTGATGCGGGGCATGGCGCAGGTGCAGCGTTCGCAGGGGAAATTCAAGGAACGCAAATATCTCAGCGTGTTGATCGCGCCGCTGGACTCTTCCGGCACGCTGTCATTCGTGGCGCCCGATCATCTGGAAAAGCATACGCTTAAACCCAAAGTCGAGACGCTGATGCTGGATCAGGGTGTACTTACCATCGACAGCAAGGCGCGCAACATCAAGCGCACGCTGGTATTGCAGGAATATCCTGCCGTGTGGGCATTTGTCGAGAGTATTCGCTCCACCCTGGCGGGCGATCTGCCAACATTGCAACGTTTCTACAAGATCAAATTCAAAGGTACTGCGGAAAAATGGAGTATGCAGTTGCGGCCACTTGAGCAAACAACGCGCCGGGTGGTGAGCGAGATTGTCATTTCCGGGCGCGGTAACCGTGTTACCCATGTCGAGACCTATGAAGCCAATGGTGACCATTCGGTGATGACGGTAATCGAGCAAGCGTCATGAACTTGCGTAAATATACCGTTGTGTTCGTCTGGCTGCTGTTTGTCGCATCCTGCGTGTTCGTCATTGGACATACCCGGTTTAGCACCGACATGTCGGCGTTCATGCCGCGCAACCCGACGCCTTCGCAAAAAATCATGGTTGAGCAATTACGCGATGGTGTTGTATCGCGTCTCATTCTGATCGGCGTGGAAGGTGCAACGGCACCCGTGCTGGCGCAATTAAGCAAGAACATGGCGGCCCAGCTGCGTACCTCGCCGGAACTGCTGACCGTGAACAATGGCGAGCAGGCCGGCATGGAAAAGGATTTCGAACTGCTTTGGAATAACCGCTATTTGCTGAGCGATGCAGTGACTCCGCAACGTTTTTCACCCGCTGGTTTGAAGGAAAGCCTGTCCGGCTATCTTGATCTATTGAGTACGCCGATGAGCGGTATGGTGCAGCGTGTGTTGCCCAAGGATCCCAGCGGTGAGTTGGTGTACTTGCTGGAGCAATTGCAGGGTGAGCAACATCCGGCGATGCAGGATGAAGTGTGGTTTTCGCGCGACGGTACGCGTGCCATGTTGCTGGCATACACAAAAGGCGAGGGCAACGACATCGATGCGCAGGAGCGCGCCATGCTGGCGGTTCGCGATGCTTTCGAGGATGCACGCAAAGACATTCCCGAGGCGACAGCGGCACAAGTGCGCATGACCGGTCCCGGCGTATTTTCGGTAGAGTCTCGTGCCTCCATTCGTGATGATGCCTGGCGGCTGTCGCTCATTGCCACTTTGCTGGTGTCGAGCATGTTGTTGCTGCTCTACCGCTCACCGCGTGTGCTGGTGCTTGGACTGTTTCCGATTGCGACCGGTGCACTGGCCGGCATCGCGGCAGTGAGCCTGGGATTTGGATCGGTGCACGGCATTACGCTTGGCTTCGGCGTCACGCTGATCGGCGAATGCGTGGATTACGCCATCTACCTGTTCACCCAGATCGAACACAACGGCACACCGCAGAATACCTTGCGTCGCATCTGGCCGACGCTGCGCGTGGGCGTGCTGCTTTCCATTTGCGGTTTTTCCGCCATGTTGTTTTCCGGCTTCACCGGGCTTGCGCAACTTGGCCTGTTTTCCATCGCAGGCTTGATCGGAGCAGTGACAACCACGCGCTTTGTCTTGCCGCATCTGCTGCCGCAGGGTTTCTCCGTACATGCTTCCACGCGCTTCAGCAGCGTGCTGATGAAACTGGTGCGCCTGGCGCCACGCGCACGTGTTGCTTTGCTGGCGGTAACGGTATTGGCGGCATTGTTTCTGGTGCTGCAATCCCACTCGTTGTGGAACGACAGCCTGCAAAGCATGAGTCCGGTGGCGAAGGAATCGCTGCAACTGGACGAACAGTTGCGCCGCGACATGGGTGCACCCGATGTGCGTTATATGCTGGTGTTCAACGGCACCGATCAGGAGAGTGTGTTGCAACAGGGCGAAGCGGTCGCGGCCATCCTGCGACAACAGGTCGTGCAAGGCGTGCTGGCGGGATTTGATGTACCGCCACTGCCCAGTCGCGCGTTGCAACGGGCAAGGCAGCATGCCTTGCCGGATGCGGCGACGGCGCGCCGCAACCTGGATCGGGCACTGCATGGCTTGCCTTTCCGCAGGTCGATCTTTGCGCCGTTCGACCGGGAAATCGCTGCGGCGAAACGGCAACCGTTGCTGGATCGCGCCGCCATGCAGGATAGTAATCTTGGCCTGAAACTCGATACCTTTCTGGTACAGCGCGAAAGCGGCTGGATGTTGATGTTGCCGCTGCGCGGCCTGAAGGATGCGGCAAGGCTGGAACAAGGTATACGCCAGGCGGTAACGAAACCGTTCGTCCTGCTTGATATGAAACGGGAATCCGAGCAGATGTTTCACGATTACCGTCAAGAGGCGGCCAAGAATGCCTTGCTGGGGGTGCTGGCGATCACGATGTTGCTGTTGGTCAGTCTGCGCGCGCCGCGTCGTGTGCTGGAAGTGCTGTTGCCACTGGCAGCGGCGGTGGTTGCCGTGACGACCGTGCTGGTGCTTGGCGGGAATTATTTGTCGATTTTCCATCTAATTGGTTTATTGCTGGTGGTGGCGGTGGGCTCCAACTATGCTCTGTTCTTTGACCGGCGCTGCGCTTCACCGCAGGATCGCGAACGTACCGTTACATCCCTGCTTTTCGCCAATACCTCCACCATGCTGGGCTTCGGTCTGCTGTCGTTTTCGCAATCGCCGGTACTGAATGCCATCGGTTCCACAGTGGCGATGGGGGCTGTATTAAGCCTTGTTTTTTCAGCAATTTTGATAGTCAGGCAGGATGGATGAGCAACTGCCCTTGATTGCTCCGGGCAGTGGGGTCGGTTAAGATGCGCTTTGACTCTCTGGGGATTAAAAGCGTTGCCATATCTGGCAGCTTTAAGGAGATTGAAATGAAGTATACGAATCTGATTTTCGTCGTTCTGGTAGCCGTACTGGTAACTGCCTGCGTGTCGCGACAGGCAAAAACAGAAGCAGCCGAAAAGGCGTCGCAAGCCAGGAAAGAGGCAGTGATAAAGAACGCCGAGGAACTTTCCAAAGAAGAGACGGTTCCGCAGGGTATGATTGTCGGCAAACCGGAGGAGGGAAGCAAATTCTCCAAATTGAAAATCGGCATGACTCTCAATGAAGTGGAAAAGACAATCGGAAGTCCTACCAAACAATGGACACACCCCACGGGAAAGGCATCCATCCCATTCTATTTTGGTCCTGACCGTTGGGTGATCCAGTATTCGTACAAGGGAGAAGGTGTGTTGACCCTCAATTCGGGTGGGGAACAGTTTTTGACTAAAATCGAGGTCAACAAGTCAGAATAAGACGCATATAGCGCGACTAAAATCGAGGAGGAATCACTATGATTGGGCAAGAGGGTTCATGTGAAGTGCTGGTGATCGGCGGCGGTCCGGCCGGTTCCACCATTGCAGCACTGCTGGCGCAGCGCGGGCGCGATGTGCTGATGCTGGAAAAATCGAAACATCCGCGTTTCCATATCGGCGAATCGCTGCTGCCGATGAACATGCCGATGTTCGAGGAACTTGGCATCGCGGAAGAGATCAAGCGCATCGGTATCGTGAAACTGGGTGCGGAATTCGTTTCGCCCTGGCACAAGGCGCCGGTGATGATCGATTTCAACGATGCGCTGGATAACACCTGGCCTTCCGCCTATCAGGTGCGCCGTGACGAATTCGACGAGATCCTGTTCAAAAATGCCGCCGCCAAAGGCGCGCGCGTGGTCGAGGAGTGCAAGGTCACCGGTATCCAGTTCCTGCCGAAAGAGGGCGCACTGGTAGATACGCAGGACAAGGATGGTAACAAACAAAGTATCAGAGCGAAATTCGTGGTGGATGCCTCTGGTCGCGACACTTTCCTGTCCAACCATTTCCAGATGAAGCACCGCAACAAGAAGCACAACAGCGCGGCCATGTTCGGCCATTTCGCCGGCGTGAAACGCCTGGAAGGTGAGGTGGAGGGCAATATCAGCCTGTTCTGGTTCGACCACGGCTGGTTCTGGCTCATCCCGCTGCCCGACGGCAATACCAGCATCGGTGCGACCTGCTGGCCTTATTATATGAAGCGGCTCAAGGGGAACGATTTTGAGCAGTTCTTCCTGGATACTATCGCCATGTGTCCCGCGCTGATGGAACGCATGAAAGATGCCAAACTTGAGACGCCGGTTACCGCAACCGGTAACTTTTCCTACCTGTCCGAGCGTTCCTCCGGCGAGAACTACATCCTTCTGGGCGATGCGTTCGCTTTCATTGACCCGATATTCTCTTCCGGCGTGTTTCTCGCGATGGCCAGTTCCTTCGCCGGTGCCAAGGCGATTGATCGCTGCCTGAGCAAGCCGCAGGAGGCGGAACAGGCGTTGAAGGAATTTGACAGGGCTATCATGGAAGGGCCAAAGGTCTTTTCCTGGTTCATCTATCGCATTACCACACCGGCCATGCGCAACCTGCTTATGTATAAGGGAGCCGAAAGCAAGGTGAAAAAGGTGCTGATTTCCATCCTGACCGGGGACGTATACCGCACTGAACGCTATTCTTTCTGGCTGTTCATGTTCAAGCTCATGTACTACGGCGGTTCAATCCTGCACCTGAAATCCAGCATTATGGCCTGGTTCAAACGCAAACGCTCCATCCAGGTGCTCGATGTTGGCGTGACAGAGACTTATGGAAATTAGCGGCACCCAATTCGGACTGGCTTATCTCGATACCGGCGAAATCGGCGCATACCTCGAAAAGCACAGTGGTCATATTTTGAGTGTGATCGGTTTCGGCCATGTGGCGCCGTTGCCAGGATATGCGCCGCTGTGGGTGGATATTCCGGTGCTGGGTGGGTCCGGTAGCAGCATCGAAGTATGGACCAGCGATTTGCCCGTCGAAACATGCGAGCATCTGGGTGTCAGCGGTACTACCGACGGTCAGGTATTGTTCGGTAATCTGACGCTGGAGCAGCATACGGGCGATTCGCTGGAATCGCTGGCAGAACAAGCTTATAAGCGCATTTTCGGGTTTATCGATCATTTCGATCATCGCAATCTGTTGCGTGTCTGGCATTATTTTCCGCAGATCAATGACGAGGAAAATGGTCTGGAGCGCTATCGCGGCTTCAATGTCGGAAGGCATACCTCCTTTGTTGCCAATGGCCGCCAGATCGGCGAGGAGAGTGTTCCTGCAGCAAGTGCGCTGGGCAGCAACAGCGGTTCACTCGTAGTTTATTTCATGGCATGCAAAAAACGTGGCACGGCGGTAGAAAATCCGCGCCAGGTCAGTGCCTATCATTATCCGAAACTTTTCGGGCCGAGCAGTCCGATCTTTGTGCGTGCCATGTCAGCGACCTTGGGCGGGCAGTATTGTTTTTTCATCTCCGGAACGGCCAGCATCGTCGGCTATGAGACGTTGCATCAGGGCGATCCGGAAAAGCAGACTGCCGAAACGTTGATGAATATCCGCACGCTGCTGCAACAGATTCCCCACTACGATGCCAGGCAGGGACGCATGTTGCTCAAGGTCTATCTGCGCCATCCAGAGCATCTGGCCATGGTGCAGGACAAAGTGCAGGCCGAATTCGGCCCTGACTGCAAAGCGGTCTACCTGCATTCCAACATCTGCCGTTCCGACTTGTTGCTGGAGATCGAGGGCGCCTATTTCAATGACGCTCAGTAGTGCACGGACAAAATCGACCGTCCACGAAAAGCACGAAAGGCACGAAACAAATCAATTGATCACTTCTGTCTGGCATGCCATCTTTGGAGAGATATCCGAATCCGGAATATACGTTCGACCACGTTCGTGGGTTTCGTGTATTTCGTGGATAACTGTTTTTCCCGGACTGAACAAGCTGAACCAGGTTCTGCTGCTGTCGTTCTGCTCCCTGACGGCGGCGCAGGCGCAGACCGAGATCAAACCGTTATGGGAGATCGGTGCCGGTATTGCCTATATCGATTTTCCGGTATATCGCGGTGCGGACGAGCGTAAATCCTACTGGCTGCCGGCACCCTATGTCCTTTACAACGGCGACGTGCTCAAGGTCAACCGCGAGCGGGTGCGTGGGCTGATCTTCAAGCGCGATCGCATCGAGCTGGACGTGAGCGTGAACGGTTCCGTACCTGCCAAAGGTGCCAGGGCGCGCCAGGGTATGCCCGATCTTGATCCGACGCTGGAACTCGGCCCCTCGCTCAACTTTCACGTACTCTATACGGAGGACAAGCGTAATACCTTCGACATACGCATGCCGTTGCGGGCGGTGATCGCCTCCGATTTCAAGCGTGTGCATCACGAGGGCTGGCTGTTCCAGCCCCAGCTCAATCTCGACTTTCGCGATATCGGCCACAATGGATGGAACATCGGTCTGGTGGCCGGGGTGATTTATTCCGACCGGCGCTATCATGCCTATTTCTATGACGTCGCACCGCAGTATGTGACGCCGGAACGTCCTGCCTATACTGCGCCTGGCGGTTATGCCGGAACGCAGAGCATCCTGGCCTTCAATAAGCGGTATCCGGGATTCTGGATTGGTGGCTTTGCGAAATGGGATAACTTGAAGGGTGCGGTCTTTGCCGACAGCCCGCTGGTCAGGAGCAAAGAATATTTCACTGTCGGTTTTGCCATTACCTGGATACTGGATAAGTCGGACGAACTGGTGGAAGTGGAATACGAGTGAATACAGGCGTCATCAAAATGTCCCGGCTGTATGTTAGGCTGGTGCGAGCGGAATAAAAAATCACTGAAGTGGAATAATAGAGATGTGGGCCTGGCGACAATTACGATCCCTGTATGAATACACCGTGCTGTACGGCGGCTTGCTTTTTTTCGCGCTGATATGCCTGGCCTGGAGCCTGCCTGCCAGTTTGTTGCGGCATGTGCTGCCGCACCGTATTGGCCAGCGCATCGGTCGATACGCCATCATGCTGGTGTTTCGTACCTACCTGTTTGTGGTGCGCGCCAGCGGGCTGGTGAAGCTCGACCTTACTGCGCTGGATGTATTGCGCAAGGAGCCTTCACTGGTCATCGCCATCAACCATCCCGCACTCATCGACGTGGTGCTGGTCGGTTCGCGCCTGCCCAATTTTGTGTGTGTGCTCAAGGCCAAACTGCTCGACAATCCGCTGCTTGGCGGTGGTGCCAGTATGGCGGGTTATGTACGTAACGATTCCACTGCCATGCTGGTGCGGGAAGCCGGCGTAGCGCTGCGTGAAGGTGCACAGTTGCTGATCTTCCCCGAGGGTACGCGCACGGTGTGTGAGCCGGTGAACGAGTTCAAGGGCGGCTTTGCGCTGGTTGCCAAGAAGGCGGGCGTACCGGTTCAGACCGTGTTTCTGGAAGCGAGCAGTCCTTTTCTTGGCAAGAACTGGTCGTTCTTTTACAAGCCGGATTTTCCGTTGCGTTACAAGGTACGCCTCGGCAAACGCTTCGAGGTTGATACCGATGCCAAGACTTTTGCGGCCAACCTTGAACAATACTATCGCGAACAAATGACTCAGAATCAGCCATGACCCCTTCCACTACTCATCTCGTCCTCATCCCCAGTTACAACACTGGTCCAAAGGTGTATGACACCGTACGCGCCGCACGCGAACAATGGGCGCCGGTATGGGTGGTGGTGGACGGCAGTACGGACGGTACTGCCGAAGGGCTACTGAAGATGGCCGAACAGGATCCGCAACTACGTGTGCTGGTATCGAAAGAGAATCATGGCAAAGGCGCGGCGGTGCTGCTCGGATTGCGCGCGGCGGTGCATGAGGGATTTACGCATGTGTTGACTATGGATTCCGATGGTCAGCATCCGCCCGAGAAGATTCCTGAGTTCATGCGAGTGTCGCAGGCCAATCCTGACGGGCTGGTGCTGGGTCGCCCGGTGTTTGATGCCAGTGCGCCGCTGCTGCGTGTGCGCGGACGCAAGGTTTCCAACTGGTGGGCCAACTTCGAAACGTTGTGGCAGGGCATAGGCGATTCGCTGTATGGTTTTCGCGTCTATCCGGCGCAAATGTTGCTGAGCGTGATGGAAAACAGCTACTGGATGCGTCATTTCGACTTCGATCCCGAGGCAGCGGTGCGACTGTGCTGGTGTGGTGCCAAGCCCATCAACGTCGATGCTCCGGTAAAATACTTCAGTGCCGGCGAAGGTGGCGTGTCGCATTTCAACTACTTGCGCGACAATATTTTGCTCACCGGCATGCACCTGCGCCTGTTCGCCGGATTTCTGATCCGATTACCCTTATTGATATGGCGGAAATTGTTCTGACATACTGCGATGGGTCTGGGATCTTCAGAAGAAATCTGTCCACGAAAAACACGAAAGCCACGAACAAAAGCATCCAACCCATTTCCCTGTCCTGCTGTTGATTTCGTGATTTTCGTGTTTTTCGTGGACTAATTGCTTAAGGCGAATATATGCGCGTAACGTTTGTTCATCCGGCAGGTTTCAATTTCGTACCCGGCCAGCCCGATTTTTCGGTGCTGGCCAATCGCATGCCGCCTATCGGCATCCTGTCGCTTGCGGCATGGCTGGACAAGCACGGCCATACGACGTTTGTGCACGACTGTCTCGGTCCGTTTGCGCCGCCGACTGTGGAAGAAAATGCGGAGATCGTGCTGGCGACGGATCCGGAGATGATAGGCTTTTCAACCACCACCTCCGGCTTCATGGATGCGGTCGATATGGCGCAGTACATCAGGCAGAAGCGTCCCGACATCAAGCTGGTGTTCGGTAACGTACATATCTCCTCCATCGGTGCGCCGCTGCTGGAACATTTTCCCGAGATCGATTACCTCTGCATCGGTGAGGGCGAAGGTGCGATGCTCGACCTTGCCAACGGCATGGCCCCGAAGGATATCTACAACCTGGTTTATCGCGATGGCGAACGCATCGTTTCCAACCCGCGCCGCCAGCGTATCCTGAATCTGGACGACCTGCCGTTCCCTGCCTACGAGAAACTGCAAGGTTTCCCCGAGGCCTATCATTTGCCGTTGTTCTCCTATGTAAAAAAACAGGGCGCGACCATGATTACCTCGCGCGGTTGTCCATATACCTGTTCGTTCTGCGACCGTACTGTGTTCGAACGTCTGTACAAGGTCAATTCCGCGCAGTACATCTACGACCACATGAAGCATCTGCGCGACAACTTTGGCGTGTACCACATCAATTTCTATGACGACTTGTTCACCGCGCAAAAAAAACGCGTATTCGACCTGTGTGACCTGCTTATCAAGAATCCGCTTGGCATGCAATTCAACTGTGCCATTCGTACCGGCCATACCTCGGACGAGATGCTGGCGAGGCTCAAGCAGGCAGGTGCGCTGATGCTTTCCATGGGCGTCGAATCCGCCGACCCCGCGATGATGGAACGGCACAAGGCCGGCGTTACGCTGGAAGCGGTAAAAAAGACGGTGGAACAGATCCATGCCGCCGGTCTGCGAGCCAAAGGCCTGTTCATTTTCGGCATGCCGGGCGAGACGCCGGAAACAGTGAAGGTGACCAGCGACTTCATCCTTTCGCTCGATCTCGACGAAATGAACATGACCAAATTCAGTCCGCTGTATGGCGCGCCGATCTGGGACGAGTGCGTGAGTGGCGAAGAGGGTGACTTCAACGAAGACTGGCGCCTGCTCAATTGCCTCAACTTCACTTTCAAGCCAAAGGGATTCAAATCGCGCGAAGAAATGGATGCGCTCTACAACTGGCACATCCTGCGCTTCTATTACAGCAAGAACTACCACCGCCGTTTCGCCAAACGTCTGTGGCAGCATCGCTGGAGTCTGTGGCATCTCATCAAACACCTGCCCCAGACGATCAAGGCCAACCGTTATTTTCAGGCCAACCAGAAACGGCTCGAAGAGATCAAACAGAACTTTCCCAGACATCCACGCCAGCCGACCAATCTCGTGCCGTTGCTTGGCGAGGAGCTCTATGCCGACAAGGTGTCGACTGTAAAAGTCACCGTGCCGGTGAGCGTGCTCAAGAAGGCAGATAATGTGCCGGTGCAGAGTGCAGAGATGAGCGAGGAGTAGCGGTTCTCGATCGGCGCACTAATGTATTTTGTCCAGCGGACTCGTTACACCACGTCCCCCCCTTGTTCAACACATGCTTGGCGGCACCCATTTCTTTTGGGTGGCGCTTGCCATGAAAAAGGATATAGCGTTTAATCCAGTGCGTGTAAGCCTGCTCTGTTCGACGGCTATAGTGTTTAAACCGTATTTTTGCGACAACTTGGTCAAGAAGTTTTGGGGGATTTGGCGATGTCGTTTTTCCCGGCAAGGATGGGGTATTCATGAATTACACTCCTAAGCGAATCAACGGGTTGGCATTTTGCGCCCAGATTATCCGACATTTTTGTCGTCTAATTTAAGTTAGGGGTATTTGAATGGGTCGCTTGTGCTTAATATATTTGCCCCCCCTGCTTTTACTTGGGGCCTGCGTTCCAATCCCGACAATAGTTAATGATTCTCCAAAGATTGAAGGGGCTTTAACTTCAAATGGGTTACCTGTAGCAGACAAGAAACTTCTGGTTTGTGTAAGTTTTTATGCCGAACCAAAATGTGAGGAGTCCACTACAAATTCACAGGGAAAGTTTTATTTGGAAGGCAGGAAAAAACTAGGCTTTGTATCAATGGGAGACCCTAGCTACGAGCTTGAGTTAAAAACCACGAATAATGGCCAGCCTTTAAATTGGAATGTAAGAAGAATGGGGGGCATTCCAAGCAATGCCGCCTTGAAATGTGAGATATCTGAAAGACTATCGTGTGATTATGATGTTCCACGTTAGATTACCCCACCCTAACCTTGCGCTCAAGTTCGCTCCCTGCGGTCGCTGGGACGCTCCGCAAGCGTCGCGCCCCTTTGCTACACGTTAGCCATTTCAAGCATCCCACCATGGATCGTGTTTGGAGCAAAGTTAAGAAGCAATTCGAGCGACGGCTCGCCGTTGAGCTTCGTTCGCGTCTTCAGGTACATGTTGCCGCGTACCCGAGTGGTGGCCGTGGATGGATCACATTCGACGGAGTGGAAGTTGTTTCTGTCGAGGCTCCAGGTTTTACCCGGCGCCTACTCGGCCACACAACGTGCACCGATCTCATCGATGGACAAACCGTTGAACTCGGCCGCGCCTGCGGCGAGCTACCGCAACTGGCGATTGAGGATGCTCTTGCATCGCCCAATCCCCTAGTTCGCGGCCTGGCGATATTGGACAGCAGGTGCGGGAAGAGAACTCTGCACACCATTCGCGAATCTCCGCCCGACTCCTTCTCCGCCGCGATGCTCGCCGTAAGAGATATCTCGCTTGGCCGCAAACCATCAAAGGTCGTGTGCGAGCATTGTGGCCAAGAGCTTGTGGTGCCAACCAATGGCTAACCCCTCGGTCAACCGGACGCCCGGTAAGCGGCGCTTCGCTTGCTTACCGGTCCCCTCCGGCCTTCGGCCTCCGGTCGCCGGTTACCTCGAACGTTAGACATTATGGGGAGATATTATGGAGATATCTGAAGAAATCATAAAAAAACATGAAGTTCAATTAACTGAAGCTGAAAGAGTTGGCGATGAATCAGTTCTTAAAAAGCTTCTATGTGATAACTTCAACGGCATCAATATATTTGGCTGTCCAATAAATAAAACAGGCTTTATTTCTCATGCCTGCAATCCTGATATTCAAATGACTCAACTCAATGTAGTTGAATCAACAGTTAAAACCGTTGGTCCTATTGGTATAGTTATGGGTAAAGCTGAATACAGTTGTATATATAATGGCGGTGTTATTGAAGGTGCAACATGCTTTGTGGATGTTTGGGAATTACGTTCAAATAATTGTATTCTTGTATCATCATCAGTAACAAAAGATGGCGCATCAAGTAATTAGAGGCATGCTGCCTAACATCGCCATCAACCTTCGTGCGAGCACGCTGGACGCAAAACCGCATGCGCGGCTATTGCGCCGGTTATGGCAGGCGTTAGCTGAAAACCAACACAGAGGAGGCGACATGTTTTTCTGGCCGAAAGGATTGCCGGATTTATTGGAAAAACCCGAAACTGCCTACGATGACAAAATAAACGCACAGGAATATGAGGCGGAAAAAGGGCTTTTAGAGCTTTATAGAAACTTTGTGGTAGAGATGCTTCGTATTTCGCTCGCAGGAGTCGCTGTTTTAGGGTTTTTGTCAAAACTGGCACAAGGGGAACCTAATGGGCTGGATGGGCTGGGTAAATGTTTGGGTGCATCCAGCATGCTTTTCTTTGCCATCAGCTCAGTTCTTGCCTTGGCATTCCTATATACATCGGCCAATGGGTACCGATGCTATATTGCCGGTTTGAGAGCGAAGTTTACACAAGTAAGAATTGCATACGACGCGGAGCATTACCTGAAGACTCGTGAGGAAATGCTCAATTCATGTAGATGGACGAAATTCTTGGCGGCGGTTTTCCTGGGGCTAGGTGCTTTAACAGCAACGGCGGCTATCTGGGCTACTCTATTTAAGTTGTGATTCAGCTAACAATGCATTGCAGCTGACGCTAAAACTGCGCAGATGAATGCGACGTTCTGCTGCACGGCCTGGCCGGCGGCAGTTCAAGCGGGGTTGATGAAATTGCAAATGGAGGAAGATTGTGAGAGTAGTCGATCTTGAACCCGGATACTACGATACCTATTTCAACTGCCTCGAAGACTGGTCTGATGAAATGAAAGAGGCAGGAGATCATAAAGCATGCTGGTACCACAAATATAAAGAAAGGGGTTTGAAGGTCAAGGTTGCGCTGGATGAAAAAGAAAATGCAGTAGGTATGGTCCAGTATCTTCCTGTTGAAGAGTCTTTTGTTGAAGGCAAGGATCTTTATTTCATTCCGTGCATTTGGGTGCATGGCCATAAAGAAGGTTTGGGAAATCGTCAGGGCCAGGGTATCGGTACGGCATTGCTTGATGCGGCAGAAAATGATGCAAAAAATATGGGTGCGAAGGGTATGGCGGCCTGGGGATTATGGTTTCCTTTCTGGATGAAAGCATCCTGGTTCAGAAAGCACGGTTATAGGAAAGCGGACAGGAATTCAATAATGCTTCTGGTATGGAAAGAGTTTCTACCGGGAGCTACTCCTCCACATTGGATTCGTCAGAAAAAAGAAATCCCTAAAAGCCAGGACAAAGTCAGGGTAACCGCATTTATAAACGGTTGGTGCTCCGCTCAAAACGCGGTTTTTGAAAGGGCAAAAAGAGCCAGTACGCAGTTTGGGGATAGGGTGGTTTTTGAGTGTATCGATACCTCTGATCGAGAAGTATTCCTGGAATGGGGAATTTCAGATGGGATATTTGTTGATGGGAAGTCTGTATCTTCCGGTCCTCCGTTATCGTACGAAAAATTGTTAAAAATAATATCAAAGAGCGTCAAGCGGCTGTCTTAGTATTTTCCAAACGTGAACGATGGTAACCCGAAAACGACGGCTGTTGCTGGTCATCCGGGATTTATGTTTGTCAGCGCCCGATCTACACACTGTTGGTGCGGAGCGCGCAGATAGCGGAGAATCAGGTGAGATGGGCTAATCAATCCGATTTCTGTACTTTGGTATCATTGGAAACGTTTGGAATCTGGGATTGATACGGAGGGGGAAATATGAGGAATTTGAAAATCCTGTTCGCATGTATGTTGGCATTGACGCTTTTGGCTTGCCACCGATTGTCGCGGGAGGAGAGCAACACCTAGCTGGCACACAAAGCCGGCAAGGCGACCGTCAACATGACCGGCAACTGGAATGCCGGTGGCGTGTGGTCGGGTGGTTGGGGCGGGGCGACCTTTGTCCAGGATGGACATCGTTTCAGCGGCACCATGGGAATGTACTATGTTGACGGGTCAGTTAGCGGAGACAATCTTTATCTCGTGCTGTATTCGGGTAGCAAGGTTTATTACACCGCACGACTTAAAAAGAATGGCAAGGATTCCTACATCGGCAAAGCGGTCTATCAGCAATTTATCGATCGTCCCGACGCAGCATCGGCAGAGACATATGTGATGTCTCTCAAGCGTGTGAAGTAAATCGATAACAACTTTTCAAAAACAGGAAGAACTATGAAATATTTATGTTTGATTCTGACGCTGGCGTTTTCTGGCTGTGTGAGCCTGGAATTTCCCGGACTTGTATCCGATACTGCCGAGGTTAGCAAGGATGCTTACAAAGCCATCGTCGGTGAGGATGAAGCCCAAGCCCCCGCGAAGTCCGTTACGGAGACGGATGAGTACATCATGCATTCCTATATCGGCCAGGAAAGTCAGTCAATTTCTGAAATCAGAGAGCTCTGTGTGAGCGAGGCAGAAGCTAAATTTTCTATGGCGACTGGCAAGGAGGTTCGCTTCACGGTGGTTGAGAACACGATCTCTACGGTAAACAATGCTGTTGTGGCAAATTGCAAGCTGGCAGTGAACAAAGGTCCGGTTGAGACCCAAGCAAAGAAATAGTGATCTGGATCAATATGTATGGTTTTTCCTTGGCGAATCCTGTTCGCCAAGGCAACCGGTTTCGGCAAGAATAACCAAGGCTACTGTATACCGGGGGGAGAAAGGACTATGCGCAGGACCCTATCCTCCCCACTTCTTCATCAACTCCTGCTCCACCCCAAGGTGATCCAGCACCCTTGCTACCACAAAGTCCACAATATCTTCCACGCGTTGCGGATGATGATAAAACCCCGGATTCGGCGGCATGATGGTGGCTCCTGCATGCGACAGTTTGAGCATGTTCTCCAGATGAATCGCCGAAAAAGGCATTTCGCGCGGCATCAGGATCAGAGTGCGTTTTTCCTTTAGCATCACATCGGCCGCACGGCAGATGAGGTCGTCGCTGACGCCGCACGCGAGCTTGCCCAACGTGCCCATGGTGCAGGGACACACCGCCATGGCATCGCCGGGGTTGGAGCCGGAGGCCATGGGAGCATACCAGTCCTGGATGCCGAATACCTTGAGCTCACCGCTGAAGGTACCAAAACGCTCGGCAAACAGTTGTTCCGCGTCCTGCGGGCGCGAAGGCAGGGTGAAGTCCAGTTCCTGTTTGGCGACAATTTGTGCGGCCTGAGAGTACACCAGATGCACGCGTGCGCCGCTTTGCAGCAGGCATTCGAGCAGGCGCATGCCGTAGGGCAGGCCGGAAGCGCCGGTGAAGGCAAGGCAAATGGTTTTCATCGCTAAGTCCTTAATTTCGCATAGGGTCAGACAAGTTGCCACGACACTCTAATGGAACTGGCCGTCATTCGGCTAGTCTCTTCTACCATGTTTTCCGTTTCAGGGTCTGGCCCGGCTTTCTGAGTCATTTTCCTTTTTTTACGCCTGTCTCTTCGCCGTTCGGGGATTGGGATGGCGCTTCTTTCATAAAGCCTGCCGCAATCAAGCCATTCACTGTGCCGAATATCAGGGCTGCCATGGCAAAGACCGGAATCAGATAAGCAATGCCGCTATGCGGGATGAGCCACAGATAAACGACGATCATCTGTCCGGCGATGTGGGCAAAAGCGGCCAGGATGCTGTCAGTGACCGGACCGAACCAGCGCTGCGGCAAGTGCAGGCTGAGCGCGAGTACGGCGAGACTGCATACTGCACCTGACAGGCTGAGAAAAAACCCAGGTGCAAGGAAATTGCCGAACAGCAGGCTGCCGGCGACCACACGCAGCAACGATACCCATGCTGCTGCCCGCCAGCCATAACGTGCCAGCACGATCAGGGTGACGATGTTGGCCAGTCCCGGTTTCACGCCGGGCAGCGGTGAGGGAATGGCGTTTTCCAGCACGGTCAGGCCGAGCGCCACGGCTGCCATCCTGGCGATGTGATGGTCTTCGGGAGTGGTATTGAGCAGGATACGGGATACAGGATTCGGGATGCGGGGATTCCGCTGCTCCCCTGTCTCCTGTATCCCGTATCCTGAATCCTGCTTGTCAGTAGTTGAGGCTGTCATATTTTTTTCTCCCCCCCGTCAATTCCACACTTACCTCGTTCGGCAGGCATATCGCGATCTCGCCTGACCGTTGCAGCCAGCCCTGGCGTACGCAATATTGCCTGGGGCTGGGGTCGGAGGTGATGCGCACTTTGCGTTTTTCTATGGTGATGATACTGGTACCGAGAGGGCCGGGGACTGCGATCTGCTGGTCGCGCGATAATGGCACTTCGCGGAATACCTTGCCACCGCTACGGATGAGTGCTGTGTCAGCCGTGCCACCGGACCAGACAGTCAGAGTGATCCAGATGGTGCATATGCTGCCGGCCAGCAAAGTGAAATAGTCGCCGGGTTTGATGTAGCGCAGCGCAGACACGGTCAGGCTTGCTGTACAAGCTCGCGATGGCGCACTAGCACTTGCTGCTGCGATTTGAAATGCTGTGCCAGTTTTTCAGCGAAATAGACGGAACGGTGTTGTCCACCGGTGCAGCCGATGGCGACGGTGAGATAGCTGCGGTTGTCCGCGACGAAACCGGGTAACCATGTTTCGATAAAATCACGGATGTCGGTGTACATTTTCTGGGCCATTGGCGTGTTTTCCAGAAAATCGATTACTGGTTTATCACATCCGGTGAGCGGTCGCAGTGCAGGATCGTAATGCGGATTAGGCAGGCAACGCACGTCATAGACCAGGTCGGCATCAAGGGGCAGGCCGTTCTTGAAGCCAAAGGATTCAAATAGCAGCGTCAGGCGGGCGCGATCGAGTGTAATGAACTGCTTGACCCAGGCGCGCAGGGCGTTGGCATTCAATTCGCTTGTATCAATATGGTGGCCGATGCTGGCGATTTCTGCGAGTAATTCGCGCTCGTAAGCAACACATTCCGGCAACGTCTTCACGCCGTCGCTCAGGGGATGCAGGCGCCGTGTTTCAGAGAAGCGCTTGACCAGTGTCTCGCTCTTTGCATCGAGAAACAGCACATGCACATCCACATTTTGCTGTTTCAGCTTTTCGATATATTGAGGCAGAAGCTGGACGCTGTTGCCGCTACGCACATCGACGCTGACGGCAATCTTGCTTACGCCGACCGCTTGCAGATTGTTTGTCAGTACTTGCAGCAACTCGGCGGGCAGATTGTCCACGCAGTAATAGCCGCTGTCTTCCAGCACATTAAGCGTGACGCTTTTGCCGGAGCCTGAAAGGCCGCTGATCAGAAAGAGTTGCACGGCTATTGATCCTGAAGTTGCTGGTCGTGACGGTCGATGAACTGCTGCATCGTGTCAATGCCGCGTTGTTGCAGTACAAAATTGCGTGCTGCGGCTTCGACCAGTACGGCAAGGTTGCGCCCGGCCATTACCGGAATCTCCACTTTCTTGATTTTGACACCCAGTATTTCCTCAAATCCCAAAGAGGGTAGCCGATCCAGTTTGGAAAGATCATCAAAGGGCGGGCGGTACAAATGTACGATCAACTTAAGGCTTTTCTTGCGGCGTACTGCGGTTTCGCCGAACATGGTGCGGATATTAAGCATGCCCAGACCGCGCACTTCGAGAAAATCGCGCAGTAAATCCGGGCAGCGACCTTCCAGGGTTTCGGGCGCGATGCGATACATCTCGGTGACGTCATCGGCCACCAGGCCGCTTCCTCTCGTGATGAGTTCCAGCGCCAGTTCGCTTTTGCCTACGCCGCTGTCGCCCGTGATCATGACGCCGACGCCGAGCACATCCAGGAACACGCCATGGCGTGAGGTAGCATCGGCCAGGCCCTTGACGATGTAATGCCGGATCATCCACATCAATTGCACGCTGGGAAGTGGGGAGTGAAACAGCGGGATATGGGTGCGGTTGGCGAGATCCAGCAGATACTTGGGAACATCGATATTGCCTGCCACGATCAGGCAGAGCGGTTTACCTTGTTCGAGTTGCGATAATGCAGAGGTCTGCTCGGCGGGAGAGAGTGCTTGCAGGTAATCCAGTTCGGTGTTGCTTAATACCTGTACCCAGTTCGGGTGAACCAGGTTCATGTGGCCGATCCAGCCGCGATTGGAGAGATTGGTGGTTTCACTTTCCAGAACGCGGTCTTCGCCTCCCGAACCGCCTACCCAAGTCAGTCCGAGGCGTTCCTGCTTGTCAGAGAATAGCTGCCGGATGTTGACCTGGGACATCTGACTATCCTAACCCTGCCAGTCGACAAACAGTTTGTGAATCGCGACGGGGTCATCGGTACTCTGTAATTGGTCACGGAATGCCTTGTCGCTGAACATCTGGGCAAGTTCGCCCAGCAGTTGCAGATGCATGTCGGTCGCGCGTTCCGGGACAAGCAATACGAAAATGAAATTCACCGGAATTCCATCCGGCGCATCGAAAGGGATGGGATTCTGCATTTTGACAAAAGCCGCCACCGCATCGCGCAGCCCTTTTACGCGACCGTGCGGTATCGCGACGCCCTGGCCCAGCCCGGTGGAACCGAGTTTTTCGCGTGCAAACAGGCTGTCAAACACCTGGCTGCGTGCAATGTGCTGCGTGTTCTCGAATAAAAGCCCGACGCGTTCGAAAACCCGCTTTTTACTGGCGGACTCGCTATCCAGCAATACGCATTCAGGTGTTAAAATTTTGCTGATCAGGCTCATGCTATTTCACCATGCGAAAAAACGGGGCAGCCACATATGACTGCCCCGTATTGTATTATTTTGCCAAGTCGTGCTTGCCGGAATCGTCATGACGGCGCGCAGTGAACTTTTCCTTGTGTTTCAATACCTGGCGATCCAGGGAATCGACCAGTGCATCGATAGCGACATACAGGTTGTCATCCTCGGTTTCGGCGAAGATGTTCTTGCCTGAGACGTGGACGCTGGCTTCAGCCTTCTGTACCAGCTTGTCCACTGACAGAACCACATTGATGTCGATCACATTGTCAAAATGGCGTTTGACCTTGTTCAGTTTGCTGAGCACATGCTCGCGGATGGCCGGCGTGATTTCGAGATGACGTCCTGTGAGGTTGAGGTTCATAGCCTGCTCCTTAATGATTTAAAGTGATTTACGAAGATTCACCGGAAGGATGTTCATCCCTTCGCGGTATTTTGCCACGGTCCGGCGGGCAACCAAAATGCCCTGCTGAGCCAGGATTTCGGACATGCGACTGTCGGTGAGCGGATGTCGGGCATCCTCCTCGCTGACCAGTTGCTTGATAAGAGCGCGGATGGCAGTGGAAGAACAGGCGCCGCCTGCTTCGGTGGCCAGGCCGCTGCCGAAGAAATACTTGAATTCGTAGATGCCGCGCGGGGTGAGCATGAACTTCTGCGTGGTAACCCGTGAAATGGTGGATTCGTGCAGTTCGAGCTGGTCGGCGATTTCGCGTAATACCAGTGGCCGCATGGCAATGTCTCCATGTTCGAAAAACTGGCGCTGGCGCTCGACGATAGCCTGCGATACGCGCAGTATGGTTTCAAAGCGTTGCTGCAGGTTTTTGATGAACCAGCGTGCCTCCTGCAACTGTCCGGCCATTTCCTGTACATTCTTTTCATTGCGCTGTTGCAGGATGTTGGCGTAGACCTGATTGATGCGCAGGCGCGGCATGGCTTCCGGATTCAGGCGCGCGCGCCAGATGCCGCCGTGACGCTCCACCAGCACATCCGGTACAACGTAGTCTGCCGCACGGTGCTCGAAGGCAGAGCCTGGCTTCGGTTGCAGATGTACGATCAGATTTTGTGCGCAGCGCAGGGCATCATCGTTGCAGCGCAAAATTTTCTTCAATTTGCTGAAATCGCGCGCGGCAAGCAGATTCAGGTGATGCGACACGATTGACAGCGCCAGATCGCGTCCCGGCATATCCTCCGGCATGGCCTGCAGTTGCAGGGCGAGGCATTCGCTCAGGTTGCGTGCACCAATGCCGGGCGCATCCAGATGCTGCAACTGCACCAGCGCCGTTTCCAGATCGTCCAGCGTGATGTCCAGTTCCGGTGGCAGCAATTCGAAAATTTCTTCCAGCGGCTGTGACAGGTAGGCGTTCTCGTCCAGGGCGTCGATGAGCAGGCCGATGATCTTTTTGTCGCGCCTGTCCAATTGGCTCATATTCAATTCCCAGAGCAGGTGTTCGCGCATGCTGGGTTTTTCTGCAGCGACTTCGGCGTGGCCATCGTCTTCGTCATCCGGATTGGAAGAGGATGAAGAAGCGTAAGAAGTTTCAGCCCATTCCGGGCTGTCGTTGTTGCGCGATTCGGTCTCCGCAGGGGTGCTGTTTTCGTTGCTGCCGGTTGGTGTTGTTGTATCGTTGCTGCCGGTGCCGTTGAAGGTCTGGCTGGAGCTGTCTTCTTCGCGTTCAAGGAACGGATTTTCATCCAGCAGGCGCGCAGTTTCCTGATTGATCTCTAACGTGGAAAGTTGCAGCAGCTTGATAGCCTGCTGCAACTGTGGCGTCAGCATCAGCTGTTGGGACTGCCTGAGTTGGAGAGAATGTTTCATTGACTGTTCTTGGCGGAAGACGGCACTATCTTATAACTTGAAGTGCTCGCCTAAATACACCTTCCTCACGCCCTCATTATAGATGATTTCATCGGGTTTGCCTTCTGCCATTACCGATCCGGCATTGATGATGTATGCGCGGTCGCATATTCCCAATGTTTCCCGCACATTATGATCGGTGATGAGTACGCCGATGCTGCGTTCCTTGAGGAAACGGATGATTTTCTGGATGTCCAGTACGGCGATGGGGTCAACCCCGGCGAAAGGTTCGTCCAGCAGGATAAAGCGAGGGTCGGTTGCCAGCGCACGGGCAATTTCCACTCGCCGCCGCTCGCCGCCGGACAGACTGATGGCGGGATTGTCGCGAATGTGGGTGATATGCAGGTCGTTCAGCAGGGCTTCCAGTCGTGTATCCATTTCGGCTGGGGCGTAACCCTGCAATTCCAGCACAGCCAGAATATTTTCGGCAACGGTCAGACGGCGGAAGATGGAGGCTTCCTGTGGCAGATAGGCCAACCCGAGGCGTGCACGGCGATGGATGGGCAGGTGGGTGATGTCCTGCTCGTCGATGAATATCTCGCCGCCATCAGTGGCACACAGGCCAACGATCATGTAGAAACTGGTGGTTTTGCCAGCGCCGTTCGGCCCCAGCAGTCCGACAACTTCGCCGCTTTTCACGGACAGGGAAACATCCTGCACAACGGTGCGGGTGTTATAGCGTTTTTTCAGCGAAATGGTGCGGAGTTCACTCATGGTTTCGGTTTGGATAAAGTCGGGCTGGTCTGGATGGTGAGCGGGGCATTGTTCAGCGCAGGATCATCTGTTGTTTCTTTGCTCCGGGGCTGGATCACCGCATGCACACGGCCTTTGTTCGGGTTATTGATATTGTCGGGATCGCCACTCACTTGAAATACTTCGGTACGAGTACTGTATGCGATGTGATTGCCCTGTACATCATCCTGTTCCCGCTTGACCCGCGCCCGAACGTAGAAATCCACGGTTTCGGCGCGCGTGTCGTATTCAATGCGTTCGCCATATCCTTCCATGTATTCATCAGATCCCTCGTGTTTCTGACGGAAACTTGCAGGTTTTCCGGTGGCTATGCAGTGCTTGTATCCTCGTTTGTCTTCTTTCAAGACTATTTTATCTCCCTGAATCTGCAGTGTGCCCTGAATGAGTTCCACATTTCCTTCGAACACGCTTGTACGAGTCGTGTCATCAACAACAACCCGGCCTGATTCCAGATGGATGGGTTTTTTGCGGTCAGCGTTTTCCGCGTGCGGCACTCCACACCAGAACAAAAGCAATGCGCTGCACAACACGATCTCAATGAGGTGCCGGTTCATGTCTTGCCCTGACGCGCGACAGCAGTTTGGCAGTGCGCGCTTTATTATCGAGTTCCATGCCGACGGCACGAATCACGCTGTACTGGTTGCTCATCATCACCGGTTGATCGGTTTCAGCCCAGTCGCGGTCCGGGATTACGTGCAGGTAATTGGTGACAAAAAGCTGTTCACTGGCGCCTGCGCTGGCAGGGCGTACAACGTGCACCTCATCCCGGAGGTATACTTCATCCCCCTTGCTGGAAATCATGCCGATTTGCGACGAAGTAATGGTTGGTGGGCGATCCGCATACAAACTGGTCAGTTTCGGCATTCGCAAGTGCGTGGTGTCATCGTCCGGGTAATGCCACATTTTTTCTGCTGCAAGAACGTAGCGCGGCTGTCCCTGCGGGTTTAACGTGACCGCCGAGAAATTGTCGACGTAGTAATCGATATCGTGTCGTTGCTGACTTCGGGCTTGTGGCAAAGGCTGGACCTGCTTGTTAAGCCACCATGTTGCAGCCAGCAACAGCAGTAATGGCATGAGCGGCAACCATGCACGTGTTTTTTCGAAGATGCGGTTGCCTCTCATTACGTCAGGTAGGGCGCAATTTGCGCGTCCAGTGTGCCTTGAGTGCCGAGAATAAGTTCACAAACTTCGCGTACCGCCCCGTGTCCTGCTTCGCGCAGGCTGACATAATGCGCGTGGTCGCGCACCACTTGCGGTGCGGCGGGAACGCTCAGGGCCAGACCAACGTTGCGCATCACCGGCAGGTCGACCACGTCATCGCCCATGAAAGCGGCAGCTTCCGGTGTCAGTTTTAATTCTGCCAGCAATGACTGCATCGTTGCGAGTTTGTCTTCCACGCCCTGGTACAACCGCGTGATACCGAGATTCCGGGCACGCATTTCGACGCATTTCGAGGTGCGTCCGGTGATGATGGCAAGTTCCAGCCCGGATGCCTGGAGCATTTTCAGTCCATGTCCGTCGAGTGAATTGAAACGCTTGAATTCTTCCCCGGAATCGGAAAGATACAAACCGCCGTCAGTCAGTACGCCGTCCACATCGAAGGCAATAAGGCGCAGTGGTTTGATTCTTTCCGAGAGCTGCATCAGATTACTTTCGCCTTCAGCAGGTCTAGCATGTTCAATGCGCCGACCAGTTTCATATCAGTATCTACAACCGGCAACTGGCTGATGTTATATTTTTCCATGAGTTGCACTGCATCAACGGCCAGTGCATCCGGCTGGATGCTGCGCGGGTTGCGCGACATCACGCTGTTGACCGGGGTGGTATTGAAATCCACTTTCTTTTCCAGGGTGCGGCGCAGGTCACCGTCGGTGTAGATGCCACGCAGGTGCTTGCTGTTGTCCACAATGGCGGTCATACCCAGTCCCTTGCGCGAGATCTCGAGCACGGCTTCGGCCAGCGTTGCATCTTCCCGTACCGAGGGGATGCTGGCATGGGTATGCATGACGTCGCTCACATGGGTGAGCAGACGGCGTCCCAGGCTTCCTCCCGGGTGGGAACGTGCGAAATCCACTTCACCGAATCCTTTGGCATCAAGCAGCGCAACTGCCAGCGCATCGCCCAGGGCAAGTGCGGCGGCGGTACTGGCTGTGGGCGCCAGGCCCATGGGGCAGGCTTCCTGCGCGACGGAGCCGTCGAGATGCGCGTCTGCTGCCTGGGCCAAACTGGATTGCGGGTTTCCTGTCAGGCTGATAAGGCGGGCGCCCTGGCGTTTGATGGCGGGAACAATGGTAAGCAACTCGTCACTTTCGCCGGAATGTGAGAGCGCAATGACGACGTCCTGCGCCGTGACCATGCCCAGATCGCCGTGACTGGCCTCGCCCGGATGTACAAAATATGCCGGCGTGCCGGTACTGGACATGGTTGCGGCAATTTTGCGCGCGATGTGTCCGGACTTGCCCATACCGCTGACAATGACACGTCCCTTGCAGGCGAGAATGAGGTTCAGCGCCTGCAGAAAATTATCGTCGATCCGCTGGGTAAGGGCACGCACAGCATCGGCTTCTATGTTCACGACCTTGCGTGCGAGGTCGAGCGCATGCGGCGCTGCGGTAAGCGGTTTATCCATGCGCAGGATTATAACAGTGTCGTTTGGGGGCGGCGTTTTTTTGAAATTGTGGCATCATCCGGACATGACCAGTTCACTGCATTTGATCCTGATTTTGCTTGCCGTCGCCGTCGGCGTGGTGGTGTTGTGCCGCATTTTGAAACTGCCGGTGATGCTCGGTTATCTGGTTGTCGGCATTACCATCGGTCCCCATGTTCTGGGCTGGATTCCCGATGCCCCGGAAACGCGTCATCTTGCCGAATTCGGCGTGGTATTCCTGATGTTCAGCATCGGTCTCGAATTCAGTCTGGCGCGTTTGCGCGCCATGCAACGTCTGGTATTCGGCCTGGGGATGGCGCAGGTCGCCGGCACCATGTTGCTGGTAATGCTTTCCTGTCTGGTATTCGAACTGAGCTGGCGTACCGGTCTGGCGCTGGGCGGCATACTGGCGATGTCTTCCACGGCCATTGTGAGCAAGATGCTGGTCGAACGTGCTGAATTGAGCGCGCCGCACGGGCAGAAAATCATGGGCGTGCTGCTGTTCCAGGATCTGGCAGTCGTACCGCTCATTATCGTCATACCCGCACTGGCATCCCGGGAAGGCAATTTTACGGGCTCGATCATGCTGGCCATGTTTAATGCTGCCATCCTGCTGGCCGCATTGCTGACTTTCGGACAGCGACTGCTGCGCCCGTGGTTCCATCTGGTTGCAAGGCAAAAATCCTCTGAACTATTCATGCTCAACGTGCTGTTGTTCACCCTTGGCATGGCCTGGCTCACTGAACTCTCCGGGCTGTCGCTCGCACTGGGCGCATTCGTTGCGGGCATGCTGATTTCCGAGACCGAATATCGCTATCAGGTGGAAGAAGACATCAAACCGTTCCGGGATGTATTGCTGGGTCTGTTCTTCGTCACGATCGGCATGATGCTGGATCCGGCGGCGGTGATTGCGGGATGGGGATGGATACTGCTGCTGTTGCTGATCCTGATCCCGTTCAAGGCGGCAGTGGTGGCGTTGCTGGTACGCGCTTTTGCAGGCGAATGGGGAACGGCATTGCGTACCGGGATAGGTTTGGCACAAGCGGGCGAATTCGGTTTCGTGCTGCTGACGCTGGCGGGTGATGTGAAATTGCTGCCGACAGATGTGATGCAGAACGTGCTGGCCGCCATGCTCGTCTCCATGCTGATTGCCCCGTTCCTGATTCATCATACCGAGGCTATCGTGCGCCGCCTGTCGCCGGAAGAATGGATGAATCGCGCCATGCAAATGCACCAGATCGCGGTGAGCAGCATGTCGAGCCAGCAACACTTCATCGTTTGCGGCTATGGACGCAGCGGGCAGGCGCTGGCGAGGTTCCTGAGCGAAGAAGGTATCAGTTTCATCGCGCTCGATCTCGATTCGCGCCGTGTACATGAAGCGGCGGCGGCCGGGGAAAAAGTGGTATACGGCGATGCGGGCAAAAATGAGGTGCTGAAAGCGGCTGGCCTGATGCGTGCCAAGGCCCTGGCCATAACCTACGACGACAAGCATTCCGCGCTCAAGATTCTGCACCATGTACAGGCATTGCGTCCTGATTTGCCGGTGGTCGTTCGCACTGCCGACGACACACATATCGCCGCGCTAAAACAGGCGGGTGCGGCCGAAGTTGTGGCCGAAGTGACCGAAGGCAGCGTCATGCTTGCTTCGCAGGCGCTGCTGCTTTCCGGCGTGCCGCTCAGCCGTGTCGTACGTCAGATCCAGGAAACGCGCGCCAAACGCTACAGCATGTTCAGCGGCTTTTTGCGTAATGTGCCACCTGAGGATACGGTAAACGAAGCTACAGAAAGTCTGCAGCCGCGTTTTCGCAACGTCATGATCAATGCGGGCGATTATGCTGTCGGCAAGCGCCTGAAAGAAATGAAACTGGATGAACTCAATGTCGAAGTGAATGCCGTGCGTCGCCACAATGTTGAGGGCAGCCAGCCTTCGGGTGATATGGTATTGCGTGCGGGCGATGTATTGGTGCTGCTTGGGCAGACGGTCACGCTGGAAGCGGCGGAACAGCGCTTGCGCGAGGAGTAGGCGATCTTTTTTTGAGTACCCGCAACGGGTGTTGTGTATGCAAGGGAATGAATTTACGGGAATGACAACATGAAAAAAGCCCGCTGCGTGCAGCGGGCTTTGAGGCGTCACGCCGGAGTTTGTTCGTCAAACGCCCAAGCAGACAGTGTAGGGGGCGGCATCGTCAATATTGGCTGTTGTGACAGCGGTAATTGGTGTTCCGACGGCTGTTTGCACACCAGCCATCATGGAGCCGCCATCGGTATTGCCGTCATCCATCTGCAGATCAAGTTGTTTTACAAATTTGCCCAGTATGCCTGCCGAGCAGATGATATAGGAACCGCGAATTGCAGTTGTGGCTGTCGAATCCTGCATGGCCGCGTCTGCAAGAGTAGCTGTACCGCTCATGATGCCGATAATGCCACCGGATGCGTTGGTGGGTATGTAGTCGGCGCCACCCGCAATGGTGGAACCGGTAGCCAGTCCTGCGAGGCGCACATGCTGCCAGAACAGGTAAGACTCGTCTGTTTGAGTCACGCTGTTCCAGTCTCCGTTGATGACGCCGTTGCCTCGGAGGGTAGCGGGGGCTGGGGTTGTGGCTAATGTTCCGTTTACATGGGCGACCACACCTGTATCATCTCCCGGCAACGCGCGGAATTTGTCCTGATATCCGTAAATATAGACAGGGATATTTTTGAAGTCTGTCGCAATATTTTTTACTCTGGCGCTGTTAATGAGTTCCTGGCCTTTCAGTACGCCGCCGAGCAACAGTCCGATAATCACCAACACGATAGCGATTTCGATTAGGGTAAAGCCGGATTGAGTTCGTTTCATCGGTTGGTTCTCCAAATAATTCTTATTAGTTTTTTAATTTGCAGCATTCAAAATAATGCTCAAGTACCGATTTTACTGCAATACCCGTGCCAAATATAAATAGCATCAAATAAATCTGGCGTCATTCTTGCATCATCTTAAATCCTTGTTGCGAGAATGTTGCCACATTTTCCCGACGCAAGTTTTGCACACATTTATTTTGCTGGATCAGGCACGCATAAACACACGTCTGATGCAATTGCTGCCAACTTTAACCAAGAAAAATACATTTGCCTAGTATATTGATGAAAAGTTGGCAAACAATACCAGCAAAGTGGCTGGTTATATTAAGAAATAACAGGAAATATGGGCTAAACTGGCTTAGTTTGCACTCTATATGACGAAGTTTCGACATAAAATGACGGAATGACGACGATTGCCGTGGGAAAATTGAAGCTGTCCAGCCGCTGGCTTTCCTTTGCCATGTTGGTGGCGCTGCATCTTGCTTTGCTACTGGGGTGGCAAAGCAGCCTGATGCGTCCGTTGTTGCTCATGCACCTGGGTATATTCCTGTTGTGGCAACCGCTCTGGCGCGGCGAAAGCAGGCTGCGTCTGAGCGGAGCAGCATTCATCATTGTGATGATCATGGTCGCTTTGTTCTGGCTGAACTGGTGGTTGCTGGCATTCTGGGTAAGCAGTCTGTTTGCGCTGGTGGGGGGCAGGGTGTTTGCTTTTCAGGCACGCTGGCAACGCCGCTATTACCTGTTGATGATGGCGTATCTGCTGGCAATCCTCCTGCTCGAGGTTGCTCCGCACTTGTTCGGTTTGCCCACGCTGGGCGAAGTGATCGACATCCTGATGTCTTACGGTTTGCCTATGATGTTGCTGATCATGGCGTTCCTTCCGGTCGAGCGCGATCAGGCCGGATCAGAACAGGCGGTGGATTTTTTCTACATCCTGTTGCTGTTTGCCTTGCTGGTTCTGCTGCTGCTGGGCAGTCTGGCCTTCATGACACTGGTCAAGGTCGAATACCTTGACGCCTTGCTGCGCAGCATATTCATTATTGCCATGTTGTTGCTGGCGTTGGGGGTGTTGTGGAATCCCCGCATGGGATTTTCGGGTTTTCAGACCTTGTTCTCGCGATACCTGCTGACCATCGGTACACCGTTTGAATTGTGGCTCAAGCGGCTTGCCGAAGCCGCACAACAGGAACCGGATCCGGAGACCTTCCTGGCAAGAGGCAATGAATACCTGAACGAGATGCCCTGGATATCCGGCCTGTCATGGGTGTCGGGCCGCGGGCATGGCGAGTTGGGCGCATCCAGCCCGCATCGTATTGAAGTGTACGATCAGGACCTGAGTCTGATTCTGTTCAGCAACCGTGCAGTTCCACCCACTGTCTTGCTGCATGTTCGCCTGTTGGCCCGGCTGTTGGGACATTTCTACCAGGCCAAACGGCGAGAACAGAACCTGAGGGAGATCACGCGCTTGCAGACGATTTATGAAACAGGCGCGCGTCTGACTCACGATCTCAAGAATATGTTGCAGTCCCTGATCGCACTTACTTCAATTGCGCGTGAACAGCCGGAAAGAGCGCAACCCGTTTTGCAACGCCAGTTGCCTGTACTGACCCAGCGCATCGAACTCATCCTGTCCAAGCTCAAATCTCCGCAACCGCAGGAAGACGCGGTTGAACTGCCGCTGGGTACTTGGTGGGAAGGATTGCGCCAGCGCTATCAGCACCGCCATATCGAATGGCGCAACCCGGAAAATGCCGGCAATCAGGCCATTCCGGTTGCCTTGTTCGATTGCGTCGCCGATAACCTGATTGATAATGCCAGTAACAAGCGTTTGCGCGAGCCCAGTATCAGTATCTCTGCCACGTTGATTGCCGATCCGCTCAGTCTGAGCATCAGCGACAGCGGCAGTGCCATTCCGGATGCGGTTGCCCAGCAACTCCTGAATACCATTGTTTCATCCGAAGACGGCATGGGTGTCGGGCTGTATCAGGTGGCACGCTGGGCGGCACAATCCGGCTATCGCCTGGAGTTGAGTGAGAATATGCCGGGAAAAGTGACTTTCCGGATTTCCAGAGCTAAATAAGCTGTTTATCACGCGCAATTTCCTGCCGGGATGAGTAGTATTATTTGCGGGTTTTACGGCTTGTCATCCCGGTATTTTTGTTGTGCCGACAGCATTCGCAGCGGGTAAAATCGCGCGCCATGAATGCAGTATTGTCAGCTTCCGCCCAGCGCCGTTTGGTGCGTATCCAGCAACTCTCCGCCATCGAATATCCCGCCGACCTGCCCGTGGTGGCACGGCGCGAAGAACTGGCGCAGGCCATAGCCCAAAACCAGGTGGTCATCGTGTGCGGCGAAACCGGCTCGGGCAAGACCACGCAGTTGCCCAAGCTGTGCCTGGAGGCGGGCCGCGGCGCCCGCGGCTTGGTCGCCTGCACCCAGCCGCGCCGCATCGCGGCGCGGGCGATGGCCGAGCGCGTGGCCGAGGAACTGGGCGCCGAACTGGGTGGGGCGGTCGGTTACCAGGTCCGATTCAGGGACCGCAGCAGCGCCGATGGTTACGTCAAATTCATGACCGACGGCATCCTGCTGGCCGAGATCCATCACGATCCGAATCTCAAGCAGTACGACACCATCATCATCGATGAAGCGCACGAACGCTCGCTGAATATTGATTTTCTGCTGGGCTATCTCAGGCAATTGCTGCCGCGCCGTCCTGACCTCAAGCTCATCATTACTTCGGCCACGCTGGATGCGGAGCGGTTTGCGAAGCATTTTTCCAGCGCGCCGGTGCTGCAGGTTACGGGCCGTACTTATCCGGTCGAAGTGCGCTACCGCCCGCCGCAACAGAACGAAGAAGGTGATACCGAGAACGTACCGCAGGCGATCTGCTCCGCGCTGGATGAACTCAATATTGGCGGGTTGCGCGGCGATGTCCTTGTGTTCCTGCCGGGCGAACGCGAGATACGCGATACCGCCGAAGCGTTGCGCAAGCATCAGCACAAGGGCATCGAGATATTGCCGCTGTTCTCGCGCCTGTCTATCGCCGAGCAGGACAAGGTATTCAAGCCCGCATCCGGCATGCGTCGCGTGGTGCTGGCGACCAACGTGGCTGAGACATCGCTCACCGTGCCCAACATCGGTTATGTGATCGACAGCGGGCTGGCGCGCATCAACCGCTACAGCATGCGGCAGAAGGTGGAGCAACTGCGTATCGAAAAAATCTCACGTGCAGCGGCCAATCAGCGCGCCGGGCGCTGCGGCCGCGTGATGAACGGTGTCTGTATCCGCCTGTACGAGGAAGCGGATTTCCTGCTGCGGCCCGAATTCACCGATGCCGAAATTTTCCGCGTGTCGCTGGCGACGGTCATCCTGCGCATGAGCGCGCTGGACATAGGGGAAGTAGAAAAATTCCCGTTTATCGAACCGCCGGGATCGCGCGCAATTGCGGATGGTTATCAATTGCTGCAGGAATTGAACGCCATTGACGGCATGCGCCAACTCACGTCGCTTGGAACCGAGTTGGCCAAGCTGCCGCTCGACCCCAAGGTTGCACGTTTGCTGTTGGCGGGACGGCAGTATCACTGCCTGAGCGAGATTCTCATCATCGCCAGCGCGCTCGCACTGCAGGACCCGCGCGATCGCCCATCAGAGCGGCGCGAAGCGGCGGATGCGGCGCACCAGCGTTTCAACGACGAACGTTCGGATTTCCTAGCCTATCTCAAATTATGGGCGTGGTTCCGGGAAGCGGTGAAGCACAAGAAGAGCAACAAGTTGTGGGCAAATGCGTGTCGCGAAAAATTCCTGTCGCCGCTACGCCTGCGCGAATGGCACGAACTGCATCAGCAACTGCATGCGCAAATGGCCGAGATGGGTATGCGCTTCAACGACCGTCCTGCAACCTATGAGCAGATCCATAAGGCGCTGTTGACCGGTCTGCTCGGCAACATCGGCTGCCGTTCCATGACTGAACCGCATTATCTTGGTCCGCGCGAGATCAAGTTCTTTATCGCGTCGAACTCGGTGCTGGCGAAAAAAGGCGCCAAATGGGTTGTGGCGGCGGAGATCGTGGAAACGACAAAACTGTTCGCGCGCTGCGTGGCGCGCATCGAACCGGAGTGGCTGGAAGAGGTTGGCGCGCATATGATCAAGCGCAGCTATTTCAATCCGCACTGGGAAAAGAAGGCGGCGCAGGTGGCAGCGTGGGAGCGCAGTACCCTGTATGGTCTGGTCATCAACCCGAAGAAGCGCGTGCACTACGGGACCATGAATCCGGAGGAATCGCGTGAGGTGTTCATCCGCGAGGCGCTGGTGAATGGCGAGTTCAATACGCAGGCGCCGTTCTTCGCGCACAACCGGAAACTCATCGCCGATATCGAGGCGCTGGAACACAAATCGCGCCGTCCCGATGTGCTGGTGGACGACGAGTTGATCTTTGCGTTCTACGATGAACGCATTCCTGCGGGCATACACAACGGCGCAGCGTTCGAACACTGGCGCAAAGAAGTGGAACAGGAACAGCCTAAACTGCTATACCTGAAAAAAGACGACCTGATGCGCCATGAGGCGGCGGGCATCACCACCGAACAATTCCCGCCGCAGATGGAAATGAACAATGTGAGCTACTCGCTGGCATACAACTTTGCGCCGGGCAAGAGCGATGACGGCGTCACGTTGACCGTGCCGCAGGCCCTGCTTAATCAGGTGTCGGCTGCACGCTGCGAATACCTGGTGTCGGGTATCCTGGCGGAGAAGGTTACACAATTGGTCAAATCCCTGCCGCAGAAACTGCGCCGCCATTGCGTACCGGTACCGGAGTTTGCGGCGGAATTCTGTGCGGCAGTGCAGCTGTCGGATATACCGTTGTTGCAGGCATTGGCGCGTTATATCCGTGAGCAGAAACAGATCGACGTGCCGCTGGATGCGTTCCGGCTGGAACAGTTACCCGCGCACTTGCTCATGAATTTCCGTGTGGTGGACGAACACGGGCGCCAGCTCGGTATGTCGCGCAATTTTACGCAACTGCGCGGCGAGTGGGCGCCTAAACAGACGATCGCGCCTGCGCCAACGGCAAAACATGCCGCGCCACAGCAGAAGTCCGATGGTAAGCGTTATGCCACCTGGGATTTCGGCGATTTCAACCCGGCCAGCACCGAGCAGCGCGCCGGCCAAACCATTACCGTGTTCAATGCGCTGGTGGACGAGGGCGATACGGTCACGCTGCAGAGTTTCGATACGCAGGACGCGGCAAAGGCCGCGCATCGCCGGGGCTTGCGGCGCATGTTTATGTTGGCGCTGAAGGAGCAGGTGAAATACCTGGAAAAAAACCTGCCGGGTCTGCAGACGATGGCGTTGCAGTTCATGCAGTTTGGTTCGCAGCAGGACCTGCAGCGCCAGATCCTCGCCGTGACTTTCGATCGCTGCTGCCTGAATGAACCTTGGCCGGAAACAGAAAAGGAATTCGCCGCGCGTTGCAAGGAGGCCAAGGCGCGCCTGAACCTGGTGGCGCAGGAGATCGCGCGACTGGTCGGCGCGGTGCTGGCCGAACATCAGTCGTTGCAAAAAGCCTTGCCCGGCTACAAGGCGCATCCGCAAGTAATGCAGGACATTCGTCAACAACTGGAGGGCTTGCTGAGGCGCGAGTGGGTGGGGCGCACCCCTTATGAGCGCATGCAGCATATGCCGCGTTATCTGAAGGCAATTAATGTGCGCCTGGGAAAGTTGCGTAATAATCCTGCGCGCGATGCGCAGTGTATGGCGCAGATGAATCCACTGCTGCAGCAATGGCAGCGCAGACTGTCGGCACAGCAGAATGAGACGGATGCAAGGCTGGAAGATTTCGGCTGGATGTTGCAGGAATTGCGTGTGTCGCTGTTCGCACAGGAGCTGAAAACGCCGGTGATCGTGTCGGTGAAACGGCTGGAAAAAATACTGGCCGGACTGGATTAGAAGATGAATACGCTGGAATATAATTCAGCGGTGGCTGCGACACGCATGTTAATCTCGATCCGGCAATTGGCGAGTGATGCTGCTGGCGGCGGATGTGTGCTATTTTGAGCTGATGTCAAAGAAGACGGCACAGGAGCGAGTGATGAATAAACAGGAAATCGAGTTGTTAAGCAAAGAGATCGAATTGCTGATGGCGGAGCGTACACGCCTGCTCAAGGTGGCGGGCGCAGCGGCGGTCCTGGTGGCGAATGCGGATGCAGCCAAGCTGCAGCCGAATGCTGTAGAGGCAGCGGAAGTATTGTCCGAGGCGCTGAACGAACTGTCCGAGGAGACATTGAAGGACGCTCTGGAGTCGGTTCATGCGGAACCGGATGTGGGATAACGAGTGGTGCGATCCATGACGCAGATTCCGCAAAAAATTGGACTCATCCTTACCGGCGGCGGTGCGCGTGCGGCCTATCAGGTTGGTGTGCTCAAGGCGATCGCTGAATTTCTGCCGCGCCGTTCAAGCTCTCCATTCAAGGTGATCTGCGGCACATCAGCTGGGGCGTTGAATGCGGTAACGTTAGCGGTGAATGCGCAACACTTCCGTTCCGGTGTGAAATATCTGCTCGGTATCTGGACAAACTCCGATGTGAGCGATATCTACCGTTCCGACATGCTGGGCGTGCTTGTCAATAGCTTGCGTTGGCTGTTCGGGCTGGTGCTGAGTTTGATCGGCATCAATCGCATGCATCACATATCGTTGCTGGACAATGCACCATTGGCAACCTTTCTGGAGCGGACGCTGCCCTGGGAGAAAATACAGGAAAATATTGATGCGGGTGAGTTGCACGCGTTGAGTATTTCTGCTTCGGGCTACGGTTCAGGACAATCGGTCACGTTCTATCAGGGTGTTCCCGGTTTGAAACCGTGGAAGCGTACCCGCCGTCTGGGTATGGAGTCCAGAATTGGTATCGAACACTTGCTTGCATCGTCTGCCATTCCTTTCATATTTCCTGCTGTACATATCCACCGCGAATATTTCGGCGACGGCTCCATGCGTCAGGTTGCACCTATCAGTCCGGCGCTGCATCTTGGTGCGGACAAAGTGCTGTTGATGGGAACATGGCATGCCGATGACGAAGAAGGACGCCGCAGCAGAATGGATGCATATCCCACATTGGCGCAGATTGCCGGGCACGCACTGGATAGTATTTTCCTGGATGGCCTGGAAGTCGATCTGGAACGTCTGGAGCGCGTCAACAGGACGGTTAGCCTGATTCCTGAGTCGTTGCGCGCGTCAGTCGGCATGCGTCACATTGACATACTGGTCGTTACGCCAAGTCAGCCTCTGGAAAAGATCGCCGAACGGCATATTACGAGTCTGCCCTGGACGATTCGTCTGTTGTTGCGCGCGGCGGGCGTGATGCGGCGAAGTGGTGCGAACCTGGTGAGTTACCTGCTGTTTGAAAGACATTATTGCCGCGCGCTGATCGATCTGGGGTATCAGGATACGCTGAAGCGACGCGAAGAAATTACGGCCTTCCTTGGTTGCAAGACGGCAAATTCGGAAAGCGCCAAATCTTAATGAGAACTGCGGAAGTGTTCAAGCCGCTGACTTTTGCGTTGCTTCGCAGATTGGCCGATGGCGAATTTCATTCCGGACAAATGCTTGCACAGCAATTCGGCGTAACGCGTGCAACAGTGAATAACGTATTGCAGGATGTCGAGAATTTCGGGCTGACGCTATACAGCGTGCGTGGCCGCGGTTATCGTCTGGCGCGACCGTTGCAATGGCTGGATACGGATTCGATCATGTCCGGACTAGGGGATGCGCGCGAAGATCTGCATATTGAGGTGCTCGATCACGCCGCTTCCAGCAACGCGGTGTTGTTGCAGCGCGCCGCCCAGGGCGCGGCCAGCGGTACTGTGCTGGCGGTGGAATGGCAGAATGCCGGACGTGGCCGGCTGGGCAAGACGTGGCATTCCGGTCTGGGAAACGCACTGACTTTTTCCCTGTTGTGGCGTTTTGAGAGCGGACTCTCCGCACTGTCGGGCCTGAGCCTCGCCGTCGGTATTGCCCTGATACGCGCATTGGATGAATTTGGTATATCGGGGGCCGGGCTGAAATGGCCGAACGATGTGCTATTGGGCAATGGCAAGCTTGCGGGGACATTGCTGGAAGTGCAGGGTGACATGCTGGGGCCCAGTGCAGTCGTGATCGGCATCGGTCTTAACCTGTCAGTACCGGAAGCGTTGCGTGAGCGTATTGATCAGCCTGTGAGCGATCTCGCAATGCTGGACCAGCCATTGCCCGAACGAAACCTGATGCTTGCAGTATTATTGCAGCACCTGGTATCCGTGTTGCGCGAATTTGCCGGGCACGGTTTTTCAACCATGCGGGAAGAATGGGAAAGTCGTCACGATTTTCAACAGCGTCCGGCACGGTTGTTACTGCCCGACGGTACGCAAGTTGCAGGGATGGTGCTTGGCGTGACTGATGACGGAGCCTTGCGTCTGGCGACAGCGCATGGCGAACAGATATTCAACGCGGGCGAAGTCAGCCTGAGAGGTGCATAGGTGTTACTTCTGGATGTGGGGAACAGCCGCTGCAAGTGGGCGCTGGTACAAAACGGAATATGGATACACCAGGGGGTGGCGGGCAACACCGAATGGATAGCCTTGCAGCATGCATTTGCCAAGTTGCCAGTGCCGTCACGTATCCTGGTTTCCAATGTGGCGGGAGAAGCGATGGCGCAGCGTTTGTGCGCGGTTTGTAACAGATGGAAAACTCTGCCAGAGTTTGTGACGGCGAAAGCAGCTCAATATGGAGTAAGCAACAGCTATCAACAGCCAGAGCGACTCGGCAGTGATCGCTGGGCGGCACTGATTGCGGCGAGGCATCATGTGCGGGAAGCCTGTCTGGTAGTGAACTGCGGGACTGCAACGACAGTCGATGCGCTTTCGGCTGACGGGGAGTTTCTGGGTGGGCTGATCGTGCCTGGAGTAAATCTGATGCAGCACAGCCTGGCGACAAATGCGGCGCAGCTGATAGCCGAGCAGGGATCGCTGCAGGATTTTCCGCGCACCACTGCCGATGCCATTCATAGCGGAATGTTGCGCGCCATGCTGGGGGCGATTCGTTATCAATTCGATCTGATGCAGGATCGCTGCGGAAAAGTGCGCTGTTTGTTGAGCGGCGGTGCGGCAAGTGTCGTCCAGCCGCACTTGGATTTTTCTGTGGAACGGGTGGATAACCTGGTGTTGAAGGGGTTACAGATTATTGGAGAGTCGGAAGCATGACGAAGTGGATTGTGGGATTATTGTTGCTGGCCAATCTGGTGATATTCGGCTGGATACGCTGGGGCAGTATATTGACCGTTGACACCAATGCTGTGGCGGGGCAGACAGCATTGAACGCGGACAAGATCAAATTGTTGCCATTGCAGCCGGTTTCCGCGTCTGCTCCGGCGCCCGCCACATCAGGCGTGGCGTTGACGCTTTCACCGCTTGCTGCTTCCGGGGTGCCTGCGGAGGAAGTCCCGGAAAAATCAGCACAAGCGGCAAATTGTGCCGAATGGGGCGAATTTTCCGGTGAAGACCTGGTGCGGGCAAAGCAGGGGCTGGCCACAATGAAGCTGGGCAAAAAGCTTACGCTGAGAACGGTCGAGCAGGATCATGGTTACTGGGTGTATATCCCGCCAATGAAGGAACATGCCAGGATAGAGCAAAAGATCGCGGAACTGAAAGCGCGCGGGGTAAAAGAATACTTTGTCGTGAAAGAGAAGGGGCAGTGGCAGAATGCGATCTCGCTGGGCGTCTTCAAAAGCAAAACAGCCGCGCAGAAGTTCCGGACTACCCTGCGTGCCAAAAAAGTAGGCCCGCTCAAAGTGGGCATACGCAAGAGCAAACTCACGTTTACCATATTTGTCATCAACGGGGTTAATAAGCGGATTACGGGCAAACTTGATTCCCTGCGGAAGGATTTTCCAGATAGCGAACTCAAAGTGGCGGCATGTGGTAATTGACATACAGGGGCTAAATCAGCAAAATGCCGCCCTTTCTTTGAAACCCGCGTTCAGAAAAGGCGCTCGAATGCGCAAGATTTCGGTGATATAGCTCAGCTGGTTAGAGCACAGCACTCATAATGCTGGGGTCGGTGGTTCAAGTCCACCTATCACCACCAGATGCAATACAAATAAAAACTCCAGTCAAGACTGGAGTTTTTATTTGATAAATCCGAATAACCCTCCAGTAAAGCCGAAAATCATTCGATGTTCTTAAAACAGGAAAACGCCGATAATTAGGGGTATTGACATTGTTGCGGCGGAATTGATGCGTTGCAGGTACCAGGCATGCAAACAAAGCTTTATATAAAAACCTATGGTTGCCAGATGAACGAGTATGACTCGGACAAAATGGCCGATGTGCTGCGCACTTGCGAAGGCATGGCGCTGACCGGGAAAGTGGAAGAGGCGGATGTTATTCTGTTCAACACCTGTTCCATCCGTGAGAAGGCAGAAGAAAAAGTGTTCTCCGACCTGGGGCGTGCGCGTGCTTTGAAGCAAGCCAGGCCCGGTTTGCTGATTGGTGTCGGTGGCTGCGTCGCCAGCCAGGAAGGCGAGATCATCATTAAACGTGCGCCTTATGTCGATATGGTATTTGGTCCGCAGACCTTGCATCGTTTGCCGCAACTCATTGCTGCGCGGCGCGCCAGCGGCAAGCCGCAAGTGGATATCAGTTTTCCCGAGATCGAAAAATTCGATCATTTGCCTGCATCACGGACGACGCATGGCTCCGCTTTTGTATCCGTCATGGAAGGGTGCAGTAAATACTGTACTTATTGCGTGGTGCCCTATACGCGCGGCGAGGAAATATCACGGCCATATGCTGATGTGATACACGAAGTGGAAAATCTGACAGCACAGGGCGTGGGCGAGATTACCTTGCTGGGTCAGAATGTGAACGCTTATCGGGGCGTCACGCAGGATGGCGATACGGTGGATTTTGCTTTTCTTGTCAAGGCAGTCGCCGCGATACCGGGTGTGCAGCGTCTGCGTTACACCACCTCGCATCCATGCGAGATGTCGCAACGTTTGATCGATCTGTATGCCACCACACCCAAGCTGGCAGGGCATCTGCATCTGCCGGTGCAATCCGGCTCGGACCGCATCCTGGCGATGATGAAGCGAGGCTATACAGCGCTGGAGTACAAATCCATCGTGCGTAAACTGCGTGCGGCCCGTCCCGACATCTCTATTTGTTCCGACTTCATTGTTGGTTTTCCCGGCGAGACCGATGCCGATTTCGAGGCGACCATGAAGCTCATAGACGAAATCGGTTTCGATGCCAGTTTCAGTTTTATTTTCAGTGCCCGCCCCGGTACGCCGGCGGCCGAAATGCCGGATGACACGCCGCAAGAGATCAAGCTGGCACGGCTGCACCGTGTGCAAAACCGTATCGCGGAACTGGAGCGGCAGGTCAGCGATGCAATGGGCGGCAGCGTGCAGCGTGTGCTGGTGGAAAACATCTCACGTAAAAATGCGCAGGAACTGGCTGGACGCACTGAAAATAACCGTGTGGTGAATTTCGCCGGTTCACCCGGCATGCTAGGCCGTTATGTGGATGTGCGCATCCTGTCCGGGACAATGCACACATTGCGCGGCGAACTGGTGACGCAGCCATGAGTGACGTCGCGAATATCTCTTTCGAGCCGGTGGACAATGTGCGGCTGGCGAATCTGTGCGGTGCCTTCGATGAGAATCTGCGTCAGATAGAAATCGCGCTGGAAGTGAATATTGCCCGGCGCGGCGAACGTTTCACCATTACGGGTGCACAGGCCGAGATGGCGCGCGGCGTGCTGGAACGCTTCTATCTCGAAGCCAAACACGACATTTCCCTGGAGCGTCTGCAACTCGGTCTGATCGAATCCATGAAGCAGGACCTGCCCGATTCGCAAAGCGAATCCATGCCGCTGCTGATGACGCGTAAAACCGAAGTCAGAGGACGCACAGTGCGCCAGAACGAATATCTGCAGGCCATGCAGGAGCACGACATTACTTTCTCCGTCGGTCCCGCCGGAACGGGCAAGACCTATCTTGCCGTTGCTTCGGCGGTGGATGCGTTGCAACGCGAAAAAGTGAAACGTCTGGTTCTGGTGCGTCCGGCAGTGGAAGCGGGGGAGCGTCTGGGGTTTCTTCCCGGAGACATGGCGCAAAAAGTCGATCCCTATTTACGTCCATTGTATGACGCGCTCTACGACCTGATGGGGCTGGAAAAGGTGAACAAGGCATTCGACCGCGGCATGATCGAGATTGCTCCACTGGCTTACATGCGTGGCCGCACACTGAATCATTCCTTCATTATTCTTGACGAGGCGCAGAACACTACGCCAGAACAGATGAAAATGTTCCTGACGCGCATCGGTTTCGGCAGCAAAGCCGTCATTACGGGCGATGTAACGCAGATAGATCTGGCGCGCGGCCAGAAAAGCGGGCTCAACGATGCGCGCATCGTGCTGAAAGATGTGCGCGGTATTGCTTTCCAGCAATTCCTGGCCGAGGATGTGGTGCGCCATCCCCTGGTGCAGAAAATCGTTTCCGCATACGAAAAAAACGAACATCCGGAAACATGAGCGACGCGTATAAACTTTCGCTGTCGGTGCAATATGCTTGTAAAGCGAAGAAAGTGCCGACGCGGCAGCAGTTCCGGCGCTGGGTGAAAGCAGCCCTGGAACAGGACGTGCAGATGGTGTTGCGTATTGTGGATGAGGTCGAAGGCCGGGCGCTGAATCAGAATTACCGCGGCAGGGATTACGCGACCAATGTGCTCACATTTGCATACAACGACACTTCACCTTTATATGGTGATGTTGTCATCTGTGCGCCGGTGGTGGCGCGTGAAGCCAGGGAGCAGGGCAAGGACTTGTTTGCGCATTACGCCCATCTCACCATTCATGCTGTCCTGCATTTGCAGGGTTATGACCATGAAAAGAAAAGTGATTCCGGGAAAATGGAGGCACGAGAGACTGCGCTGATGCTTAAATTGAGGTATCCTGCACCCTATCTCATTCGTGATGTTCAGTAATGGACGGTTCAGAAGGCAGTCATAAGCCCACCTTGTTGGAACGGCTTTCCACGATGTTGTTGCGTGAGCCGGAAGATCGCGAGCAGTTGATCACCCTGTTGCACAGCGCCTTCGAGCGCGATCTGCTGGATGCGGATGCCCTTTCCATGATGGAAGGCGTCATCCAGGTTTCGGAACGCCAGGTTCGCGAAATCCTGATCCCGCGTGCGCAAATGGATGTTATCGATATCAGCCAGCCGCCGGAACAATTCATCCCGCATGTCATTGAAACCGCGCATTCCCGCTTTCCGGTCACTGATGGCGACAAAGACAACATTATCGGCATCCTGCTGGCAAAAGACCTGTTGCGTTATTACGCCGGGGAGGAATTCGATGTGCGCGACATGCTGCGTCCTGCCGTATTTGTGCCTGAATCAAAGCGTCTCAATGTGTTGCTGCGCGACTTTCGCAGCAACCGTAACCATATCGCGCTGGTGGTGGATGAATACGGCGGGGTGAGCGGCATGGTGACCATCGAGGACGTGCTGGAACAGATCGTCGGTGACATTGAGGACGAATACGATTTCGATGAAGATGAAGATAACATCATCCGCCAGGACGACGCGCACTGGCGGGTGAAAGCCGATACCGAGATCGCTGACTTCAATGAAGAACTGGGCACGGAATTCAGCGACGAAGAATACGATACCATCGGCGGCCTGGTACTCAAGGCGGCAGGACAGTTACCCAAGCGCGGTGAAAGCTTCCGGGTCGGTGAATGGCAATTCACTGTGCTGCGTGCCGATAGCAGAAGATTGCATTCGTTGCTGGTGGAACGGACATTAGTTGAAGCTGACGAACAAATTCCAGACGCCCCCAGCTAGAACTTCTCATTCTCCCCCAGATACCGTCACTTCTCCACCGACAGATCGCCCAGTTTCACCGTGCCGATGCGCACGCGTTTCAATGCAGTGACTTTCAATCTCACCATTTTTCACATGCAATATATTTGTTTCGATGGCGAATTCCAGCGCGCGGGTGAGTTTTGCTTTGTGGATGGAGTGTCTGCAGCGTAGTGCAGCGAAATCGGCAGGAGTTCATTCTTGTGCTGTCGGGAACTGCCTTGTGCCGGTACTCAGGTATCCGAATCCGATACCGATGGCGCAATATCCTGCTACTTCCATCGTGAAGATTTCAATTTGTGCTGCATATCGCTAGTCTGGGTTCGCCTGAATGCATCGCAGGCGAGATACAGAGAGCGGCGCAATTGGTGCACACAGCTGCGAAATCAAACAAGAGGAGGTGCCATCATGAAACGGCTAGGATTGAGTGCTTTGCTGGCAGTCAACGTCATCGCTTGTCCCGTCCATGCAGACGAGCTTGGTTCCAAGTTGTATGCGGGATTGGGTATGGGGACGGCCAATTTCTCGGTCAACCGGGAGAATATCCCGGCGCTGACCGGAGCATCCAGTGTCAATGCGAATTCCTACAATCTCAACGTGTTCACGGGTTATCAGTTCGACCAGTTTCTGGGAGTTCAACTCGATTACATGGGGGGCGGATCGCTGACTGTCACCAGCCAGGGGAAAACAAACAAGCTGTTCGATGTTTCGCTGGTCACGATCTCGGCAACCATGGGTGCGCCGTTGAATGACAGCCTCCGCATCTATGCCAAGCTGGGTGGCACGTCTTGGCGGTTTTCATCGCAGCAAAATGAGGCGTTGAATGACGGATTCGGGCCAAGCGCTGGATTGGGGATGGACATCAATCTTTATGGCAGTTCAGAACGCAGGCTTCGCATTGAATACAACTACTACCATCTGGACAAGGTGTACGTGAAGAGCGCGAGCAGCTTATCCATCAATGCCATTTTCTACTTTCCGCCGAAATAGGGAAGCGGAAAATTACAGACTGCGCGTTGCTTATTGATGCGGCACGCTTTATTCAAGAATCCGTTCGCATTGAGCTTGTCGAAATGTGAATGGATTCTTGTGCTTCGACAAGCTCGGCACGAAAGGTAAACAAGTTAATAGAGAGCCGGAACAATAGAAACGTTCCGGTGCTGACTTGACTGTATGGGTTGGGCGTCAGCGGCGGAGCTTGGCGAAATCGACAGGTTCCCAACGCCGAAATGCCAGCAGCAATCCCAGGCCGCTCCTCTTGGCCAACGGGGCGGCAAGGCTGGATTCGTGCAACTCTGCGAATCTTTGCCGCAGCTTGCGCAACTCTTCCAGTATCTGCGCTTGTGCCTGGTCGGTGAACATGCCATGCACAAAATTCATCGTCTCTCCGTCGCTGCTGAAATCGCTGGTCAGAAAATCGTTCATCCCTTTGCTGGAAAAATATTTCCGGATCGGTCCCGATGGCAGCCAGTCAAAATTGCGTGCAACGTTCAGGCGTATGCGGTTGCCCGGCAGCAGGTCAATGATGCGCAGACGATCCAACTGCAGCAGATATTTGATGCATTCCGGTTCGCTGAGCTTGTAATACTCCACAATTTCATCCAGCGTCCAGTGGTTGAGGGTGCAGACCGCGACCATCAACAGTTTGGCGTCTGAAACAACTTCGCGTTCCTGCTTTTCGGTTAGCGAACTCAGGCGTGCCTGTCCCGCCTGGGCTTCCTTTGATAATTCCGCGAGCGTGTAACCGAGCAGGTTGCTGATCTGTACCAGCCGTTCGACAGTGAAACGGCCGGAGGCGAACAGCCGCTTCACGCTGGGCTCGGACAGCTTGAGCGCGTGGGCGACATCACGATAGGTCATGCCCTGGTTCTTGAGTTGTTTCTTCAGGGCGGCGATGAGTTGGTCGGCTTCGGACATGAGTTTGGTATTGAAAGTTGATACTTTGCAGTCTATTTGCTAATGCTTTATTGGTCAATTGTTTTATTTTACGCGACCAGTGGCTATCGTGACCCCACCTCAACGACACAGGAGTAATGTAATGAACCAAACCACGCTTTTCTGGCCAGCCATGTTCATGATCGCCGCCCTGTTTGGCGCATCCGCATGGGCGGCACATTCGGGGGCAATAGCCGAACCCATCAGGCTGAACGATCTGAATAGACAGCTCCAGATCGGGGATGTGGTGTTCATCCGCATCCCGCATGCGCCATTCACCAAAGTAGCGGACTCGACCATGAGCTGGACCAACCATGTCGGCATCGTGAGTGACGTTTCCGGCAAGGAGCCGCTGATTGCGGAGAGCCGCGTGCCATTCTCTGGCGAAACCACACTGAGCAGATTCGCGCAGCGTTCCGACAATGGAAGGGTTACGGTGATGCGGCTGACGACGCTTAATGCACAACAACAGCAGAAGCTCAAAAAGGCGGTGCGTGCACGCAACGGCATCCTGTATGACACCGGTTTCGATCTGCATTCCAAGCGCCAATTCTGTTCGCGCTATGTGCGCGAAGTACTGGGCGAGGCAACGGGTGTGAAGCTGGGCGAGGTGGAGAATTTCGCCACATTGCTGAAGCGCAACCCGAATGCCGACCAGATGTTCTGGAAAAGCTGGTACTTCGGCAACATCCCCTGGCAGCGCGAAACCGTTACTCCGGCCAGCCTGTTGAACGACAAACAACTGCATGTCGTTTTCGACGGCAATGCCAAATAACGCATCGAAGAGAAGGGAGACGATAATGTTGAAACGTATGATCCGTTTTATCCTGAAACATGTGCTGCGCGTGGTTTTTCGCGTGCGCGTGAGCGGGCTGGACAGGGAAATGGGTAGCCGCAAGCTGCTGGTTATTGCAAACCATGAATCGTTTCTGGACGGCCTGCTGCTGGGTCTGAACCTGCCGTTCGATCCGGTGTTCGTGGTGCATACCGGCGTGACGCGCAACTTCCTGTTCCGTCAGGTGCTGCGCCTGAGCGATTACTTGCTGGTCGATCCGGCCAGCCCGATGGCGGTCAAAACCATCATCCGCCTGGTCGAATCGGGCCGTCCGGTGGTGATCTTCCCGGAAGGGCGCATCACCGTGACTGGTTCGCTGATGAAGGTATACGAAGGCCCAGCCTTTGTGGCGGCGAAGACCGGCGCGACCATCCTGCCCGTGCGTCTGGATGGTGCGGTACGTTCCTATTTCAGTCGTATTTCCGGTCAGGCACCGCGCCGCCTGTTCCCGCGCATCACCATTTCGGCGCAGGCGACCACCGTGCTGCACATGCCTGAGGGTGAAACCACCAAGCAACGTCGCCGCAAGGCGGGCGAAGAGATGCGCAAACTGATGCAGAAGATGATCTTCGAATCACATCCGAAACAGACTTTATATTCCGGTTTGCTCGAAGCGATGGATATCCACGGTCGCCGTCGCAGCGTAGTGGAGGATGTGAAACAGATCGAATACACCTATGGCGACCTGCTTAAAATGACGCTGGCGCTGGGCCGCATGGTCGAAAAGCATAGCAGCGAGGGCGAATGCGTCGGCATCCTGATGCCCAACCTGGCCGCCACTGTCGGTATGCTGATCGGAACGGCCGCGCGCGGGCGCGTTCCTGCGATGCTCAACTATAAGGCGGGGGCGAGCGGCATGCAGGATGCCTGCACAGCAGCCAACATCCGCATCGTGTTTGCCTCGCGCACCTTCATCGAACAGGCGAAGCTGGAAGCCGATGTGGCGGGTATACGCGGCGTGAACATCCTGTATCTGGAAGACCTGCGCGAGCAGATGGGTCCGGCTGACAAGCTGTGGGTGCTCTTCGGCATGTTATTCCCATGCCTGATGGAAAAGCGCAACGACCCGGAAGACACTGCGGTGGTGCTGTTCACCTCCGGCTCGGAAGGCAAGCCCAAGGGTGTGGTGCTGTCGCATCGCGCGATCCTTTCCAATATCGCGCAGATACGTTCCATCATCGACTTTTCTGCAGAAGATAAAGTGCTCAACGCGCTACCGATCTTCCATTCCTTCGGTCTCACCGGCGGTGCACTGCTGCCCATCATGACCGGCATGAACCTGTTTCTCTATCCCACGCCGCTGCATTACCGCGTGATCCCCGAGATTGCCTACGATCGCAGTTGCAGCGTGCTGTTCGGCACCAGCACCTTCCTCGCCAACTATGCAAAGTTTGCGCATCCCTACGACTTCTACCGTCTGCGTTATGTGGTGGCCGGGGCTGAGAAGCTTTCCTCAGCGGTGCGCGAACTGTGGTTCGAAAAGTTTGGCATCCGCATCCTGGAAGGTTACGGCGCCACCGAAACAGCACCCGTGCTGGCCGTGAATACGCCCATGGCTTATCGCAGCGGCACGGTGGGGCAGTTGCTACCGGGCATCGAACACAAGCTTGTGCCGGTGCCCGGCATTGATCAGGGCGGAATGCTGCATGTGCGTGGCCCCAACGTAATGTCCGGTTATTATCGCTACAACAACCCCGGTGTGTTGCAGCCGACGGGTTCGGAAGCGGGCGAAGGCTGGTATGAGACAGGTGATGTGGTGGCTATCGACGATGACGGCTTCGTCTCCATCGTCGGGCGCGTCAAACGTTTTGCCAAGGTGGCGGGGGAAATGGTGTCGCTGGAGGTCGTGGAAAAACTGGCAACGCAAGCGTCGGCCGGTGCCATACACGGCGCCACCACACAATCCGACGGGACGCGCGGCGAGGCCATCGTGTTGTTCACCACAGATGCTACCCTGACGCGAAATGCATTGTCTGCTTCCGCCAAGGCGCTCGGCATCCCGGAAATTGCCGTACCACGCAAGATTCAACGCGTGGATGCATTGCCACTGTTGGGTACGGGCAAGACTGACCATGTGACACTGAAACGAATGGCGGAGGCAATATGATGAATGAAAGAAAAACGCTGGACATGCCGCTGCTCTCGCTGGGCATGATGTCGGTGCTGCTGGCACAGTTCTTTTCCGCGCTGGCCGACAACGCGATCCTTATTGCCGCTATCGCAATCGTAAAATCGCAGGACATGGCAAACCTCGTGCCGCTGCTGCAGGAATCATTCGTCGTACCCTTTATTTTGCTCGCGCCTTTCGTCGGGCAGATCGCGGACGGATTCCCAAAAGGCCGCGTGATGCTGGTCGGCAACCTGGTCAAACTCGTCGGTGCACTTGCCATGGTGGCGGGTGCAAACCCGCTCACTGCTTACGGCATGATCGGCATCGGTGCGGCCATGTATTCGCCTGCCAAGTACGGCATCCTGGCGCAGATGTTCGGTCCGTCCACGCTGGTGCGCGCCAATGGCATGATGGAAGGATTAACCATCGTTGCCATTTTGCTCGGCGTGTTGCTTGGCGGGTGGCTGGCCGATCATTCCCTGCAATGGGCTTTCATCGGCGTAGTGACTGCTTACAGTGTGGCCGCCTTTGCCAACTTGTTCATTCCGCTGCTGCCCGCAGAAAACGCCGGTGCAAGTTTCCATCCGTGGATGCTGGTAAAGAAGTTCCTGACATCGTTGTCTCTGATGTTCAAGAACCCGGATGCGCGTTTCAGCCTGTTGGGAACCGGCATTTTCTGGGGCAGCGGCACGACACTGCGCCTGATGCTGTTTGCCTGGGTGCCAGCTGCGTTGTTCATCACCGATAACCAGACGCCAGCCAACCTGATGGGCGCAGTTTCCATCGGTATCGTGCTGGGTGCGGCGGGTGCAGGCTTGTGGATTTCGCTGGCCAACGTCAACCGCGCGCTCATCGGCGGTTTACTGCTCGGTCCGTTCATCCTGGCCCTGGCCTTTGTTCATGACCTGACGCTTGCCTATGCCTTGATGGTCGCCATCGGCATTTGCGGTGGTTTATTCGTCGTGCCGCTTAATGCTTTGCTGCAAGAGCGCGGGCATGAAACCATAGGCGCAGGGAATGCCCTGGCGGTGCAGAATTTTGTCGAGAATATTTCGATGCTGGTGTTTGTTGGAGGATATAGTTGGGCCGCGGCCGCCGGGGTGCCGGTTGCAAAGTCTATTGAGGGGTTCAGTTTGGTATTGATTGTTGTTATTGGCTGGCTTGCAATTAATAAAATGCATGCTAAAAAAACATAAAACAGAATTTGGAAGAATTGTTTTGCTGATATTGGCGATAATGAATTAGGCTGGTATTTGACATGACGTTTGAATACATCCAATCAACATATGCATAATTACGCGGCAATTTGTAAACGAGTAGAAGACCTGTCTGAGGATGATTATCTGGACATGGAGCGTCTATATCTCTCTCACTATGATGGAGCTTCTGCGAAGCAAGTAAGGACTGATTTACAGGATAAGGATGAAGCCATTCTGGTACACAGTCAGGATGAACTGGTTGGTTTTACAACTTTGAAGGTGTACGAACATGTGTGGCAGGGACGAAGTATTCGAGTCATATATTCCGGGGATACGATCGTGGATAGAGCCCACTGGGGGCAACAGATTCTTGCTTTCACATGGATAGCAAAGATGGGTTCGCTGAAGCGAGAAAGCCCCGACCTTCCGATGTACTGGTTCCTGATCGTCAAGGGTCATCGAACATATAAGTATCTTCCTGTATTTGGCAAATCATTCTATCCCCACTGGAATATTGACCGTAGCGATCTGAAGCCTTTGGCAGATGATCTCGCGAAAATGCGATTCGGTATGGACTATAACCCGGTAACAGGTATCGTCGAGTTTGCCCAATCCAAAGGGCATTTGAAGTCCGAGATTGCATTGCCTACGGAAGAGGAGAAAACAAAGGATGCGGTCAGATTTTTTTTGGAACGCAATCCGAATTACACACGCGGGCACGAGCTTGTGTGTTTGTGTGAATTATCAGAACAGAATATGAAACCTTTAACCAGACGGATATTTTTGAAAGGTTTGTAGTGAATAGCTGGAAGTTCATGGCCGGGGAAGGTTTAAAAATAACACCTCACATGGGGCTGCGAGACCGCCAGATATCCTGGCTGAAAAAATGTCTGGCACGGAATCAGCGCGCGGCTTATCTGAAAACATACGGCGTGGACGGAGGTTCCTCTCCGGAGGAGTTTGGCAAGAGATTGCCTTTTGTTACTTACGATGAGCTTACTTCAAATATAGAAAGAATTGAACGTGGTGAAGCTGGAGTGCTGTTCGAAGGTGAACCGATTGCATTTGAGCGAACCAGTGGTAATTCTGGCGGGAACAAGCTGATTCCATATACGCTGCAAAGTCTGGAGGATTTTCGTGCAGCAATTTTGCCGTGGCTGGCCGATGTGATCAATATTCACAAAATTGAATCCGGCTGTGCATACTGGGCGATTAGCCCGGCGACACGGCCATCCGAGACGACATCGGCAGGAATTCAAGTCGGCCTTTCCGATGGGGCATATCTGGGTGACGATGTGTTGCCTGCTTTTGTCGGGCTTTCCGCGGTTCCCGCCTGGGTGGGGGCGATTCAAGATGTAGGTGAGTGGAAAAATGCCACACTGTACTGGTTGTTATGCCGGGATGACTTGGTGCTCATTTCAGTATGGAGTCCGACTTTCTTCCAGATGCTGATGGATGCATTGGAGAAAGATCATGCAATACTGGATAAACTCCTGCGTGAGGGCGGGAATATCAACGGACACTGGCTTCCTTCGAACGAGCAGGCTTTAAAGCGCTTGCGAGCATACAGGGATAGTCTGGATGCAAAGATATTGTGGCCAGCCCTGAAAATGGTGAGCTGTTGGGCGGATGCTTCTTCCAGGCCGTTTTACAACAATCTTAAAAAACGCTTACCGCATGCGCAATTTCAAGGCAAAGGTCTTCTGTCAACGGAGGGTGTCACTACTGTTCCGGGGCATCTGGATATACCGGTATTGGCGGCAGACAGTGGATTCTTCGAGTTTCTGGATACGCAGGGACTATCTTGTTTCGCATGGGAGCTTCAGAGCGGAGCTCAATATGAAGTCGTCATGACAACATCGGGTGGGCTGTATCGATATCGGACGGGGGACTTGGTTAAATGCGAAGGCTACTCGGAAAACTTGCCACTGCTCAGATTTCAAGGCCGGAATGGATTGGTATCCGACATTGTTGGAGAAAAACTGACTGAACAATTTGTGGATTCCTGTCTGCAGGATATCGCAGGTTTCCGTATGCTGGTTCCGCGCATGCTGGGAAAGCCGGGATATGTGTTGATATTGGATGAGCAAACCGGCAATGATTGCAAATCACTTGTGGCTACCATAGAGAAACGCCTGATGGAAAATTCACAATACGAATATGCGCGCCGTATCGGTCAGCTGGATTTGCTGGAAGTGCTGCCTGTACGCAATCCGACTGAGTCGTTTATGGCCCGCATGACTCATAACGGTGCCCGGCTTGGAGACATCAAAGTCCCGTCTCTTCGATCAGAACCGGACTGGCTGAAAACATTTACGGGAGCGGAGCAATGAAGATCGTTCTGGTCTCGCCCAAGGGGCCGTTATACCGAAGCAAAGGCGGGGTTTTAAAGAAGTCGCTGCGTTACCAGCCGCTCACCCTCACCACATTGGCCGCACTTATCCCCGTTGAGCTGAACGCCACTATCGAACTTGTCGATGAGGGTATTCAGGAGGTAACTGAAGAGCTGGAAGCCGATCTCGTCGGCATAACAGTGATTACGGGAACGGCAAAACGCGCTTACGAGCTGGCGGGGCAGTTCAGAAAAAAAGGCATTGCCGTCGTGCTGGGCGGACCTCATGTCACGCTCATGCCGCACGAAGCAAGTGAACATGCCGATGCGATCTGTGTCGGTTATGCGGAGGAGTCCTGGCCGCAACTGCTGCATGACTTCGTAAGGGGAACTATGGCAAAGGCATATCACCAGAGTCCTTCCATGTCGTTGGAGAACATGCCTTTTGCAAGGCGCGACTTGTTTGACAAGCGCCATTTCCTGACCCAGGCTGTTTTTGAAGCGACTCGTTCTTGTGCCCATGATTGCGAGTTTTGTGTCGCCCCGGCAGCGTGGGGGCGCAAGCAGTACCAGAAGCCAATCGACTGGGTGATTGAAGATATCAGGCAAACGGGACAGAAAAAGATCATTTTCGTTGACCTTAATCTGGTTTCCGATATCCAGTACGCGAAAGAATTATTCACACGCCTGGTGCCTCTGAAGCTGAATTGGTTTGGGCTGTCAACTGTGTTGATCGCGCATGATCGCGAGCTGATGGAACTTATGGCGCGCAGCGGCTGCAAAGGGTTGTTGCTCGGACTGGAGACTGTTTCAGATGCAAGTTTGCAGGATGCAAAAAAACGATTCAATGCTTCCGTGGGCTATAAATCGCTGATTGGCGATCTTCATCGGCTGGGGATTGCAGTTCAGGGATGCTTCGTATTTGGTCTCGACCATGACACGCCCGATACTTTCGATGCCACCGTCCAGTTTGCCATTGATGCGGGGGTTGATCTCCCGCGTTTCGCGGTGCTGACTCCCTTTCCCGGAACTCCTTTGTACCATCGGCTTGAAGCCGAAGGACGCATCCTGACAAAGAATTGGGAGTTGTATGATGGCCAGCATGTCGTGTTTCAACCCAGGAACATGACTGTCCGTCAACTTGGCGAGGGGCATGAACGGGCTTGGAAAAAAGTATATAGCTGGTCATCCATCGCCAGGCGATTGTGGCAAGCCGGAAATTTCAAACTGCTCGCACTGAGTGCCAACATGGGATACAGATTTTATTCAAGGCATCTGCATGAGTTCTACAACTGCGATTGGCAGGTTGATACACTGCTGCCCAACCCTGCATCGTTATTCGACAACAACGAGAACAACAAGACAGTTGTCGGTTTTGAACCCAAAAACAAAACAGTATGCGGCTGACCATTATTCATCCGGCGATCGGGCATAAAAAGGGTGAGGGGTATATCCGTTCCTGGCAAATGGAGCCGTTGCCGGCTGCTGCCATTGCCGGATTAACACCAAAAGACTTTGAGCTGAAATTCTATGATGACCGTATGGAGGCCATACCTTTTGATGAACCCACCGACGCGGTGGCTTTGTCACTGGAAACCTATACGGCAAAACGAGCTTATCAAATCGCAAGTGAATATCGTAAACGCAACATCCCGGTTATTGTGGGCGGTTTTCACGCGACACTCATGCCGGAGGAGGCCGCGCGTTTTGCGGAGACTGTGGTGATGGGGGAGGCTGAGGATGTTTGGGCTACGGTGATGGATGATCTGCGACATGGCACCCTGAAAAAAAAGTACAAGGGATCGGAGCGTCCAACCCTGGACAGAATCAGACCAGATCGTTCAATTTTCAAGAACAAGCGCTATCTGCCTATCGGACTGGTCGAAACGGGGCGGGGTTGCCGGTTCCCCTGCGAGTTTTGCGCTATCCAGACATTCTTTGAGCGTACCCATCGTACCCGTCCAGTCGAATACGTCCTTGATGAGATCAGGCAGATGAAAGAAAGGACGAAGCTTTTTTTCTTTGTGGATGACAATTTTGCGGGTGACATTCAGGCTGCCAAAAATTTGCTCAGGGAGCTTGTGCCTTTGAATATTCGCTGGATCACGCAGATGAGCATCGATGCCGCGCACGATGAAGAATTTCTGGCTTTGCTGGCCAGAAGCGGATGCAAAGGGGTATTGATTGGTTTCGAAAGCCTGGATGCCGGCAATCTCCGCACAATGAGAAAAAGTTTCAACACGATGAAAGGTGGCTACGAATCGGCGCTCCATAACCTCCGCAAATATAACATCAGGGTTTATGCGACCTTTGTATTTGGATACGAGAATGATACGGAGCATTCATTTGACCAGTCTGTCGACTTTGCGATTGAACAGCGTTTTTACATTGCTGCATTCAACCATCTCACCCCGTTCCCGGGCACACCTTTGTACAGTAAGCTGAAGCAGCAACATCGGCTCAGATTCGACGCGTGGTGGCTTGACGATGCGTATCGCTACAATGACCTTCCTTTTATTCCCGCACAACTGCGACCTGAGGACGTAACGCGTCTGTGTGTGGTATCCCGCAAAAGGTTTTATTCATGGGCCAGCATCTTGAAACGCGGATTCGAGAGAACGAACCGCAGCGATTTCTTTATGCTCCGGAATTACTTCCCCATTAATGTGATGCATCGCGCTGACGTCAGTAATCGGAACGGTTACCCACTCGGTGATGAAAACTGGACCGGGAGATTGCTGGAAGCCATGCGATGAGTATCCATATCGCTGCACAGCGCGAATATCGTTCGGGAAATATCCTGTATCGGCAGGCGGCAATCACTGATGATGCAGGATTGCGGGCGCTTCTGCGTGACAACGACATGGAGTCGTGGGTCGATCTATGTTTTGAGCGCGAACCTTCATATTTTGACGGCGAGGGGTTGATGGGGGAGTCCATTGCCGTAATTGCACTCGATGAAGGAAAGGACAGCTCACCTGTGGGCATGTATTCGTGCGCATTTCTTCCTGTGCATATTAATGGCGATCTTGCATATGCCGCCTATCTGGGTGGGCTGCGAGTGGACAGGAAATATCGCCGCCGATTTCGCATTCTGAGAGACGGCTTCGCGTCAATCCCGGTATTGCTGGCAAACGGCGATGTGCAGCAGTGCCGGTTCACAAGTGTGGGCGAGGACAATGGAAAGGCAAGGCGTATTCTGGAAGCCGGGCTGGACGGCATGCCCAAGTATGTTTTTCAGGGGGCGATGGAAACACTCGCTCTTTCGACGCGTCAAAGCAAAGCGGCCGGATTGTTGCAACGGGCGACCACAGGCGATATTTCGGCGCTGGTAGATTTCTATAACCGGCAGTCGAGAGCATTTCAATTCGCTCCCTTATTAACCGAGGTATGGTTGGCGGCGTTGAATGGAAAGCATGGTCTCAGTCTCGAGGATTTCTGGCTGCTTAAAGAGGGTAACGAAATTCTTGGATGCCTGGCTATATGGGATCAGCGCAAATTCAAACAGACGACGGTTCGCGGCTATCGGTTCCCGCTTAACCGGCTTCGGGGCGCCTACAATTTGCTGGCGACTGTCAGCGGCAGAATTTCATTGCCCAGACCGGGGAGAAAACTCGAACAGGCTTTCTTGTCATTCTTTGCACTGGACAAGTGTGTGCAAGATATGGCGGTCGATGTCGTCAGGGAAGGTTTGTGGCGTGTTTCCGAAAAACAGGCCTTGATCGGCACTTTGGGCTTGTCAGATAAAAACACGCTGACAGATACGTTGAAATCGGCTTTGCGTCCGGATTGTTACCGAACGCGCATTGAAACAGTGATCTGGCCCGGGGAGTTGCAGCCCGTCCTGGATGGTCGCCCGGTACAACCCGAGGTGGCCGTCTTATGAAGCTGGACAGGGTGACTTTGTTGCGCCCGAACATGGGCGATTATCGCTCCAGCGATGGTCTGCCGCCGCTTGCAATGGGTATATTGGCAGCGCGCACGCCAAAGGATATCGAAGTCACTTTTTATGACGACAAAGTGGAAGATGTTCCCGCGGACGATCAGCCCGACCTGGTTGCGATCACGGTAGAGACTTTCACTGCCCGCCGCGCCTATGATCTTGCAGCAGGCTATCGGGCCAAAGGGGTGCCGGTCGTGATGGGCGGTTATCACCCCACCTTCCTGCCTGACGAAGCGCTACAGCATGCAGATGCCGTCGTTGTCGGGGATGCGGAGGGCAGTTGGGAGCAACTGCTTGCCGATTTTCGTGGTGGCAAATTGCAGCGCATTTATTCCGGCGGCAGCGACCGTCCGCTGGACGATTTCCGGATTGACCGGAGCATTTTTGCAGGAAAAAATTACGTGCCAGTCGAACTTGTCCAGTATGGGCGGGGATGCAGATTCACGTGCGATTTCTGTTCGATAAGAACCTTCTATAAAGGCAATCTGCGCGTGCGTACTGCGCAAAGTATGGCTGAAGAACTCAGGCAACTGAGTACCCGCAAGCTCGTATTTTTTGTGGATGACAATTTGTTCAACTCCAGGGAAACCCTGGAAACGTTGCTAAGCATCATTCGCCCACTGCGCCTGCGCTGGTCCTGTCAGATCAGTATCGATGTTGCCAAAGATGAGCGTTTGATGGATAAGCTGGCCGAAGCGGGGTGTATTTTTGTTCTGGTCGGGTTCGAGTCACTTTCGGTCGCCAACCTGAAGCAAATGGCAAAACCCTGGAATCATGTTGCCGGTGACTATCTCGGTGTGGTCAAAAAGTTTCAACAACGCGGAATGGCTGTCTACGGCACTTTTGTATTTGGTTATGACGAAGATACGGCCGAAACGATCCAGGAGAGCCTGAATTTTGCCCTGGAAGCCAAGCTGGAAATTGCCAACTTTAATCCGCTTACGCCCACGCCCGGTTCACCGTTGTATGAAAGACTGGGTCAGGAAAACCGCTTGCTTTCTGCCAACTGGTGGCTGGATCCATGCTATCGCTACGGAGATCCGATCTTTGTTCCCAAATCGATGTCGCCGAATGAATTCGCCGAAAAGTGCTTTATGGCAAAGAAGGCATTCTATTCGTGGAAGTCGATTGCGCATCGTGTATTGGGATCTGATGCCGGATTCGATATGTTCCGGACCACGATGGTTGGTTTGGCGAATGTGATTTCCCGCAGGGAAGTGATGCGCAAGCAGTACAGAACGCTGGGAAAATAGACCAATGAAAATAACCTTCATTAAACCCAATATCGGCCGCCGCGAGCATAGTTTGTACATCGATCATGGCAGGATGGAGCCGTTGATGCTTGGGGTGCTTGCCGGCATGACGCCCCCCGATATCGATGTCATTCTCTACGACGACCGCATGGAAAGCATTCCCTACGACGAAAAGACCGACCTGGTTGCGATCACGGTCGAGACTTATACCGCAAGGCGTGCTTACGAAATCTCGGAGGAATACCGGCAACGCGGCGTACCGGTCATCATGGGCGGCATGCACCCGACGTTGATGCCAGAGGAAACGGCACAACATGCTGACAGCGTGTTTATTGGCGACGCGGAAACCAGATGGGTGGAAGTTGTTGAGGATGCTCGTCGGGGCAGGCTCAAGAAGATCTACGACGGGCCCCCGGGTATTGCCCAGATCGGCGGTGTAATGCCGCGCCGGGACATCTTCAACGGCAAAGGGTATTTGCCCATGACGTTGATGCAATATTCACGCGGTTGCCGTTTTGCCTGCAATTTTTGTGCGGTGAGTCAGTATTTCGACAAGAAGGATTATGTCCGGCGTATCGATGAAGTCGTGCATGAAATCGTAAACCAAGATCGCAAATTCATTTTCTTCGTGGACGACAATATTGCGTCGGATACGCCGGCGCTGAAAGATTTGTGCCGCGAGCTTATGCCCTTGAAGGTCAAATGGTTCAGTCAGGCCAGTCTGGATGTCACGCGGGATGACGAATTGATGCGGCTGATGGCGGACAGCGGATGTGTAGGCAACGTTACCGGATTCGAATCGATTACCCGTGCAAGCCTGCGCGATGCGAAAAAGTCGCCAAATATTGCGGGATTTTCGGATTACGCGAAAGAGATCAAAGTTCTTCGCGAATTCGGCATGCAGACTTGGGCAGCTTTTACCCTCGGTTACGATAGCGATAACTGTGAGTCCATTCTTGCGACAATGGATTTTGCCCTGGTGCATCGATTTACTTTTGCTGCATTCAACATCCTGATGCCCTATCCGAATACGCCGTTCTACGACAAACTGGCAGCCGAAGGGCGATTGCTCTACGACGGAAAATGGTGGCTGCATCCGGAATACCGATTTAATCAGGCGGCGTATGTGCCGAAGAACATGACTGCGGATGAACTGACGGAGGTTTGTCACGAGGCCAGAAAACGATTCAACAGCATTTCATCGCTCATATACAGATTCTCGGACTTGAGAACGAACATGAAAACACTCTGGAGTATTGCTGCTTACTGGAAGTACACGACCCTGTTCAGGCGCGAGGTGTACCAGAAACATCACATGCGGTTTGGATTAAAGTGAAAAAAGCAACTTTAGAAATTTACCAGTATGTTGCGCCAGCTGTATTGACGCCTCTTTCCTTATTCCTCTGGTGGAATACGTACGAGGGAAACTTATGGCTGACGTTAGTAGCCTGGTTAACACCTATCGTCTATGCTTATGTGGTCCCGGGAGTGGGGACAAATGTTCTTAAGGTTTGGGAATTCGATACACGATTTCGTTTGGGCAAGTTTCGTCCACACCATGGATTTGTATTCGGTAGTGCAACAGCTTCGATTGCATGGCTCTGTCATGGTGATCTTGCGAACGATGCACTGGATGTTCTTCGCACCAGTTTTATATTCGCATCCGTCCTGGGTTTCTGGAATCTGCTATACGATATAAAGGCAGTGGAATCAGGCATCCTTCGTATTTACAACCAGCCTTGGGCGGAGAACAAGGGCGCTGAGGCGATCACGCTTGACTATGCTCCGTGGTTTTTTGCCGGATTTGGTGCGATTTATGGTGTCGGGGTCTCAGGGGCAGAGTGGTTGGCAACGCAAGGCAAAATGCAGGCATCAGTGTTTGCTTTCTTATATCCAGTGTTACTTGTAGTTGTCATTGTTTTTCCTGTCTGGGGATATTGTCGCCGTTCATACCGTATTCATGGGCATTCTGGTTGTAAACCGATTGAAAAGGAGCGTTCTGGATGAAAACTCTCGATGAAAAATATTTGATTCCGGAAGGGAAAAATATTCTCTATTTTTTTACAGTGCTTCCTGTAATTTGGGCGCTGTTATGGATAGGGTCACATGGTTCATGGGTATATATGCTTTTTGCGGCATGGCTATTCTCTCTGGTGAATAACTTGCCGTTTGTGCTTATGCATGAGGCTGTTCACGATGTTTTTTCCAGCAATAAATTTCGCAATGAACTGTTTGGGAACCTGTGTGCGGCGACATTTCCCACTTCTTTCACAATGCAAAGAATCGCCCATGTCGGCCATCACCGCCGCAATCGGACCGACCAGGAACTCTATGATTATTACCTTCCGACCCAATCCAGATCATTGCGCAATTTCTGGTTATATTCCGGCAATCTGTTAGGGCTCTACTGGTTTTGTATTCCGCTCAGCAACTTGATATATGTTCTTGCGCCTTCGATATACACGTCACCATGGTTTGTGAATGGGCCGGCAAAAGTGCTGGGATTTGAACCGTATGTCAGAGAAATCGCACAGCATTCGAAAATAAGGATATGGTTTGAGTGTGTATTTGGTTTTGCCTATCAGGCAGCTGTATGGTGGATGCTGGATTTGAACTGGCAGGGGTGGCTGCTTTGTCACTGGGCATTTGCACTTCATTGGTCAGCTTTGCAATATGTCGACCACGCATGGAGTCCGCGCGACATTATTAATGGCGCATGGAATCTGAAAGTGTTGCCAATATCACGAGCCTTGGCCCTGAACTTTCACTATCATCTGGTCCACCACCGGTACCCGAGTGTCCCTTGGGTTTATCTGCCTAAACTGGTTGATCCTGAGGAGCCGCAACCAACTTTCTGGTCGATCTACTTCAGCCTTTGGGGAGGCGTAAGGCCTGCACCACCAATGTCTGGACAGGACGCCATGGTGGTGCAACAAAAAACCGCAAGCTGACGGGGTGCCTGGTATTGGCTGTCTTAGGCTCAAGAAGCAGATTTTTTGCGCCTTCCCATCAGAAACCCGATCAAGCTACCAGCCAGAATGCCCAGAGCCAGTCCGCCACCAGCAAACGTTATTAACGACGTTTCTGCTTTGGCAAGAATTGGGTTGTCGAGAAAATTCGTGCCAATATGAAGGCTGAGAATTTTCCACTTGCCATCAGTATCTTTTATGACGGTTGCAGTCCATCTTGTTTTCATCCCGAACTTGCGTCCATCAGCAAGAATGTAATCTTCAAGCCCTGAGCCATTTACTATTCCAATAGTCTTGTTGCCATAAAGTTCGGTCAACCTATCGGCTGTTAGCGTCATGTGCAATTTCTTCAGGTATCCATTAGGGCCAAACCATTTCTTGAAATAGGTGCTAATTTCGGGGCGAGAAGTAAGAACCTCCTGGTTGATCGTTGTGACACGCATTTTTTCGTGAAAAAAAGGTGCAAGATCGTCATATTTTTCGTTGTTTATGGCCTGTTCAATGCCTGACAGAAGCCCCCGAAGTTTATTGTGAATAGCTTGATCGGGCTCTTCCACAGCAAGTGCATTAAAACTAAATATTAGAAAGATGGTAGCAAGCATTCGGTTAAGCATGTAATTCCCCTTTCTGGATAACGTAACTACAAAATAATGCCAAAGCCAACGCGGCAAATATATCAAGGATATGATGTTGATGTATGAGTAGTGTAGAAAAGCAAATGAGGATAAACCATGTCCTCCAGACAAACTTTATCTTTACTTTTTGAGATGAGGCTGTAAATGAAAACAGTATGAGTGCGCTAAATACTACATGCAACGATGGCACCATATTGTGTGGAAGATCAATAGCAAAAAGAAATGAGAAAAGCGAATCGTAAAAGGGGGTGGAGGGAATAACGCGCTCAAATCCCAATTTGGATGGAATGCACAAAAAAAGCATCCCAGAAATAACTGTTCCCAATACGAGTTGTTTGCCAAGCAATTTCAATTGGGGGACATTTAAAATGAAAGGTGGGGTTAAGAACAGGATATACATTGAGAGGTATATCCATACAAACTCTGGTACAAATGGGATGTTTAATTCAGGCTCAATGTATAGAGCTAACGGATGTGTGTGCTTTGAACTTAGCCAGTTGCATGTCGGATAAATCGAAAAAAAAGCTATGCCTACCCAAATAGCCCAGAAACCATAAGTTTTCCAGATGCCCCTGTTGGTCGAATCCATATTTAACTCATTTCAGAACCATTAGTTAGCGTAAGCTGCGTTAAAACTTCTCATTCTCCCTCATATACCGCCACTTTCCCACAGGCAAATCGCCCAGCTTTACCTTGCCGATGCGTACGCGTTTCAGCGCAGTGACTTTCAGTCCCACCATTTCGCACATGCGGCGGATCTGGCGCTTCTTGCCTTCATTCAAGATAAAGCGCAACTGGTCGTCGTTCAACCAGCTGACTTTGGCAGGCTTGAGTTTCTTGCCATCCAGCGACAGGCCGTGATTCAGCAAGGCCAATCCGTTGCCGACCAGTTTGCCTTGCACGCGTACCAGATATTCTTTTTCAATCGGGGAATCTTCGCCGATGAGCTGTTTGGCGATGCGGCCATCCTGGGTGAGTACCAGCAAGCCGGTTGAGTCGATATCCAGTCTTCCCGCGGGGGCAAGGCCGAGCATCTGGCTGCGGTGGAAACGTTGCGGCGATTTGTCCTGTTCCCAGCGCGTGGCGGCGTCGATCAGCAGGATGGCGGGCTTGTAGCCTCCCTCGGCTTGTCCCGACACATAACCCATCGATTTGTTCAGCAGGATGGTGACGCGCCCCTGCTGTTTGGCTTGCGCGGCTTTTTCCAGCGTGATTTTCTGCGTCGGTAATATTTTGGTGCCGAGTTCGCTGATGGTTTCGCCGTCCACCTTCACCCAGCCTTTGGCGATGTAATCGTCCGCTTCACGGCGCGAACAGAGACCCTGCTCGGACATCAATTTCGATAAACGTATTTTTTCCATGACTAGTTTAATGCAGGAAACAGGCCTCGCAACCCGCCCGCGATGAATTCAACTGCGATCGCGGCGAGCAACAAACCCATCAAGCGGGTGACAATGTTGCTGCCCATCGTGCCCAGGCGTCGCGAGACCCAGGGTGCGACGAGAAAGGTGAACCACACGGTGAGACTCAGGGCCACAAGTACCAGCACCATCATGCCGTAGTGTCCTGCACCGCTTCCCTTGTGCGCATCGAGAATCACCGTACTGATTGCACCGGGGCCGGCCAACAGCGGAGTGGAAAGCGGCACGATGGCGATTGAGGAAGTTGTGTCCGTGTCGATGTCGTTCGGCGTAAGCGTCTCTTTGTTGCCGAGCAACATTTTGATGGACATTAACAGCAGTAGGATGCCGCCCGCAGTGCGGAAGGAATGGATGCTGATGCTGAAAAATTCCAGTATCGCTTCGCCCAGCAACAGGGCCGCGAGCAGGATGCCGAACATTGCCAGCGAAGCCACGCGCCCCATGTGCTCGCGCTTCTGTGCTGTCAGGCCGACGGTAAAAGCGATAATGATGGGGATGGTGCCCACCGGATCGATGATCGCGAACAGGCTGATATAGATTTTGGTGTATTCGGTGAATTCAAGCACGGGTTTGATCAGACAATTTGATCAGCCAACTGCCCTGCCGCCATGCGCAGACGGCGCGACAGGCCGACGGCGATGGCGCGGACGATGCGCGAACCGATGCGTGGATGTTCTTCCAGCAATTCATCCAGCGCCTCTTTTGATAGTGTCAGCAGAATGGTGTCCTCCGCTGCACGGCAGGTGACGGATCGATATTCGTTATCCAGTACCGCCATCTCGCCAAAAGTGCGGCCCGGCCCCAGCTTGAGCATTTCCACCTGTTGCTTTTCCTGATTGGTCTTGATTGCGGCGATGCTGCCGGAATGCACGATGCACATGAAATTGCCGACATCGCCCTCTTCAAAAATGGTTTCGTCCTGGGCGATCTTGTTGATGCCGAAATAATGCGCAGCCGCGCTCAATTCCGTGGCAGGCAAATGGCTGAACAGGTCGCTTTCGCTCAGCATGGAATTGATCTCTTCAAGCAGGGCAGAATGATCGGACATGGGTTTATGTGGCAGTAACGTTGATGTGCGGCGGAAGTTACACCGTATAATCTGGCGAATCAACTTTATTGCCGTTATCCGTGAATAAACTCATTACCTCGCCGTACCTGCAAGCTTTCCTGGCCGGTGCCGTCGCCGTTTTCGGTTTTGCGCCATTCGGTATCTTTCCCTTGCCAATCCTTGCACTTGCAGTGCTGTACCGGCTGTGGAGCCGGGCTGAACGTCCCGCGCAAGCGGCCTGGTTGGGCTTTGCCTTTGGCATGGGGTTGTTCTGCGTCGGCATCAGCTGGATCTACGTGGCACTCCATATATATGGCTATATGCACCCCGTCCTGGCGGGATTGGCAACGGTGTTGTTTGCCGTAGTGAATGCCGCACTGCCCGCATTTGCGGGGTATGTGCAGGCGAAGCTCAAAGCGGCACAAAACCTGCGCATCCTGTTGCTGATGCCCGCGATCTGGACGCTCGCCGAATGGCTGCGTGGGCTGCTGTTCACCGGTTTTCCGTGGCTTTCTGTCGGCTATGCGCAAGCGCCGGCCAGCCCGCTGGCGGGTTTTGCGCCGGTGATTGGCGTATTCGGCGTGTCGCTCATCGCGGCGGTGAGCGCCGGGATGGTGCTGTTTTTGTGGCATGCGCGCTGGAGCAAACCGGGCAAGATCGCGCTGGGTGTGTTGATCGCATTGTGGCTGACCGGGGCGTTGCTGCGCAGTATTGAATGGACGCACCCGAAAGGCGAGCCGCTCAAGGTCAGTCTGTTGCAGGGCAACATCGCACAGGACACCAAGTTTTCGGAAGAAACGCTGATCAGAACGCTGGAAAATTATCGCCGCCTCGCGCAAAGCAGCGATGCGCGACTGATTGTGATGCCCGAGACCGCACTGCCGCTGCTGCGGCGCAATGTGCCGGACTTCTACCAGACCATACTGCGCGAACACATGCGCAAGCGCGGCGGCGACATCCTCATCGGTGCGTTCGAAAAAGAAAGCGACAATTATTACAACAGCGTGTATTCGGTGGGCACAT
>JBNLBY010000002.1:0-87665 GCA_050303535.1 Sideroxydans sp.
TGCCCGGTACGCCGGAGGAAGACGGCGACCGCTTTATCGAAATCTGGAACAACGTGTTCATGCAGTTCAACCGCGACGAGCAGGGCGTGATGCATCCGTTGCCCAAACCCTCGGTGGATACCGGCATGGGCCTGGAACGCATCTCGGCGGTGTTGCAACATGTGCATTCCAATTACGAGATCGACCTGTTCCAGGCGCTGATCAAGGCAGCGGCGCGCGAGACCAAACAGAGTAATCTCGACCAGCCAAGCTTGCGCGTGCTGGCTGACCACATCCGTGCCTGCTCCTTTCTGATTGCAGACGGTGTAATTCCTGGTAACGAAGGACGTGGCTATGTGTTGCGCCGTATCATCCGCCGTGCGATCCGCCATGGCTACAAACTGGGTGCGCGCGAGGCGTTCTTCAACAAGATGGTGCCGGATATGGTGGAGCAGATGGGTGCTGCCTATCCTGAATTGATCGCCGAACAGGCGCATGTGAAGGGCATCCTCAAGCTGGAAGAAGAGCGTTTCTTTGCCACCATCGAACACGGCATGGCGATCCTCGAAGCCGATCTGGCCGAGATGGACAAAGCTGGCAACAAGGCGTTTAACGGCGAGACCGCATTCAAGCTGCACGACACTTACGGTTTTCCGCTCGACCTCACTGCCGACATTTGCCGCGAGCGTGGCGTGAAAGTGGATGACACCGCATTCGATGCGGCGATGGCTCGCCAGAAGGAACAGGCGCGGGCCGCGGGCAAGTTCAAGATGGCGGCAAATCTCGAATATTCCGGCCCGGCGACCATTTTTCACGGTTACGACACATTGGAGTACAAGGGCAATATCCTCGCGCTGTACAAGGACAGCGTGCCGGTGAATGAATTGAACGAAGGTGATGTGGGCGTGGTGGTGCTGGACGACACCCCGTTCTATGCCGAATCCGGCGGCCAAGTCGGTGACAGCGGTGAATTGCGTGGCGTGCACGGCATCTTTGCGGTGGAAGATACGCAGAAGATACAGGCGACGGTGTTCGGCCACCACGGCGTGGTGAAGACCGGCAAGCTTTCTGTCGGCAACGGCGTTACCGCGAGGGTGGATGTCGAAGCACGGAAGGCAACCATGCGTAACCACTCAGTGACTCACCTGATGCACAAGGCGCTACGCGAAGTGCTGGGCACGCATGTGCAACAGAAGGGTTCCCAGGTTGATGCCGACAAGACCCGCTTCGATTTCGTACATACGCAACCGATGTCGGATGATGAGATACGTGAAGTGGAAGACTTGGTAAATCGGGAGATTCTGGAAAATACTGAATGCCAGTCGCGCGTGATGCCCATCGAGGAAGCGCAGAAGACCGGCGCGATGATGCTGTTCGGCGAGAAATACGGCGATGTGGTGCGTGTTATGAATATTGGTTCTTCCATCGAGCTGTGTGGCGGTACGCATGTGAAGCGTACCGGCGACATTGGCCTGTTCAAGATTGTTTATCAGACGGGCGTTGCAGCGGGTGTTCGTCGGGTGGAGGCAGTCACAGGGGACGCGGTAATAAAACGCTTGCGAGACGTAGAACGTGAAAGTGGTGAATACGGTCTGAAGTTTGGTAACCTGAAAGTTACCCACGAAAGGGAGTTGGCCGCATTAAAATCGAAACTTGCTTCCGCCCAAGGCGATGAATTGGTGGCACAGGCTCAGGACATCAAGGGCGTCAAAGTGCTGGCTGCCAGGCTGGATGGCGCCGACGTCGCTACGCTGCGCGAAGCCATGGACAAGTTGCGCGATAAACTGAAGAGCGCGGCCATTGTGCTGGCTTCGGTTGCCGATGGTAAAGTAAGTCTGATCGCGGGTGTAACTGCGAATACGACCGCCAGGGTGAAAGCGGGCGAACTGGTAAACTTTGTCGCGCAGCAAGTCGGCGGTAAGGGCGGGGGGCGCCCGGACATGGCGCAAGCTGGCGGCACGCAACCGGAACATTTGGCGAAGGCGCTGGCATCTGTACCAGATTGGGTGAAGGCGAAGTTGTAGTCCGGTGAGTCCGGACGCGCATGTCGTGCCCGCACCAGTGCGGCTTTGCCGCCACCGTGGCACGACCGCTACCCATCCATGGCGCAAGCTGGCGGCACGCAACCGGAACATCTGGCGAAAGCACTGGCATCTGTACCAGATTGGGTGAAGGCGAAGTTGTAGTTTGATCGCAGCATGTAGCTGCCAGCAATGTGCTGGCATTCGTTTCGGCAAAGGTGAATAGAGGGGCTTGAGCAGACGAATGACAGAACCAGAACAGAGAAAAATATTTTTCATGCAGCGTTGGTGGCTAAGTGTGCGTTCGGCGCAGGAAAATGAACGAACACTCATCCGTAATGAGCTTTTTCAGATTCGGGGATTGATCCCTATCCTGATGAAACCTCGCAACGGCGAAAAATGGAGCAAGGAAGATCGCCAGATTCTGCTTCGAGACCTGCGTTCTTTATCCCACTTGAGTCCATATTTGATCCCGCTGCTGATGCCCGGTGGTGTTTTCATGCTGCCGATACTTGCATGGTGGCTGGATATGCGCCGCAGGGGAAGGAAGAACAAGACGGACTAACCAGTCCCGGGAATAACTCAGAAGGGTAATTCCAGTGCCGGATCGGCTCTCAGCAGTACATGGCGAAAATCCTGCTGTATTCTGGCGAGTGCTTCTGCGTCATCGGCTTCGAAGCGCAGCACGATCACCGGTGTCGTATTGCTGGGGCGCATCAGGCCGAAACCGTCGGCATACTCCACACGTAGTCCATCAATAGTGATGACGTTTTTGGCATCACTGAAGCGCGCCTCATCTTGTAAACGCGCGATCAAACTGTGATTGATACCTTCTGCCGTATGAATGTGCAGTTCCGGGGTACATACCGCGTCCGGCAAGGCATTCAGGGTCGCGTTTGCATCGGCCACATTGCTCAGTATTTCCAGCAGCCGGGCGCCCGCATAGAGTCCATCATCGAAGCCGTACCAGCGTTCCTTGAAAAACACGTGACCGCTCATTTCGCCTGCCAGCAATGCACCGGTCTCGCGCATTTTGGCTTTTACCAGCGAATGTCCTGTTTTCCACAGGGTGGGCTTGCCGCCGCGTTCGCGTATCCAGTCGAACAGGTTGCGTGTGGACTTTACGTCGAAGATGATCTCGGCACCCGTATTCCGGCTCAATACGTCGGCGGCAAACAACATCAACTGACGGTCGGGAAAAATGATTTTGCCATCCTTGGTGACTACGCCCAGGCGATCGCCGTCGCCGTCGAAGGCGATGCCCAGGTCGCAGCCCTCCTTCAGGACCACTTCCTGAAGCTGCTTCAGGTTCTCCGCCACCGTCGGGTCGGGATGGTGGTTGGGAAAGTTGCCATCCACATCGCAGAACAGTTCGGTGACGCTGCAGCCGATACCGCGGTACAGCTTTGCCGCAAAATCACCCGCCACGCCATTGCCGCAATCGACCGTGATTTTCAGCGGACGTGCCAGCTTGATGTCACTAATAACACGTTCGAGGTACTCAGGTGCAATGTCGTATTGCGAATAGCTGCCGTTGCCATGTGTGAGGTCGTTCGTTTCGATGCGCTGGCGCAATTTCTGGATGGTTTCGCCGGACAAGGTTTCGCCTGCGAGTACCATTTTCAGGCCGTTGTAATCGGGCGGATTATGGCTACCGGTGATCATTACCGCGCAATCGGTCTTGAGCAGGAAGGCGGCAAAATAAGTCATGGGTGTGGCAACCCTGCCCACATCGATCACGTTGATGCCGCTTTTGCGGATGCCGCGCGCGAGCGCTTCAGCGAATTCTGGGCCGGACAGGCGTCCGTCGCGGCCGATGGCGATGCTGTGCTGTTCGCGTGCAGTCGCTTCCGAACCGAGGGCATGTCCGATGGCTTCGACGATGTCGTTTGTCAGCGTCTTACCAACGATGCCGCGTATGTCATATGCCTTGAATATTTCTCCGGGGATGTTTGCCATGTCTATTTTTCTGTATGAATGTGGAGGTGTCGAAACACTTCCCTGGGTGGGATTTTGATCATGCAATTGAAATGACCGAGCGGACACTCGCGCTTGAAACAGGGGCTGCAACGCAGGTTGATCTTGAGTATCTGGGCATTTTCCGATAACGGAGGAGTGAATTGCGGGCTGCTGGAGCCGAAAATCGCCGCCATGGGTCTGTTGAGCGCGGCTGCAATGTGCATCAATCCGGAGTCGTTGCTGACCACCAGATCGGCACAGGCCAGCAACGCGATGGCTTCGGCAAGATCGGTTTTGCCACACAGGTTGCGACAGGGTTCATTGCCCAATGCAATGATTTTTTCGGCAACCTCGGAATCTGCGGGAGATCCGATCAGCCAGATGGCATAACCCTGTGCGCGCAAAAGCTGGGCCAGTTCCGCATAGTAGGATGCCGGCCAGCGTTTTGCCGGGCCGTATTCAGCGCCGGGACAGAACACTGCAACGGGTTTATCCAGCGCCAAATCGAATTTGGCGAGGGCTTGCTGGCGTTGCGCTTCGCTTACCTGCAGTTGCGGATAGGAAAGCGTGGGGACGATTTCGCTATCTGGCGCATCGGTAAGTTGAATAAAGCGTTCTGCCATCAACGGTAATTTCTTTTTGTTTAATCTGCGCGCATCGTTGAGTAACCCGTATCGCATCTCGCCAATATAACCAGTGCGCACCGGGATATTTGCAAAATAAGGAATTAGTGCGGATTTCCATGAATTGGGCAGGACAAAGGCCTGGTCATAATGCGCATCGCGTAATTGCATACCAAGACGGCGGCGGCCGAAAAAATTGAATTCGCCATGCGGGAAAGGATTATTGATTACCTCATTAATTTCCGGAATTTGCCTTAGCAACTTTTCCGTCCACGGCGGAGCCAGTACATCGATGCGCGCGCCGGGGTGACGCTGCAACAATTGATGCAGCATGGGCTGCATCAACATGCAGTCGCCAACCCAACTTGGCGCGATGATCAGAATTTTTTCCACGTATTGATTTGAGGGGAAAGGGCTACGTTTCAATGGTGACCATGCGGCAGTTCACCTTTGAACCTGAACAACGTTCCGCAATACGGACAGCGCGCCTCCCCCAGTTTTTCGACCGGGATGGCAACGCGCGGATGCGCACTCCATAAGCTGATCGACGGAGTGGGGCAGAACAGGGGCAAGTCTTCTGTACCGACTTCGACGCACTGCTGTTTGATGTTTTCACTGGACATACTTTCCACCTGCTTGGAGTTGTTATACGTGTGCCAGCCAGTTTGAATACTTTGTATTCTTTCCGGCAACAATTTCAAAGAAAGCCGCTTGCAACCTGGTCGTTATCGGTCCGCGACTGCCCATACCGATGGTGCGGGTATCGAGTTCGCGGATGGGCGTCACTTCGGCGGCTGTACCGGTGAAAAACGCTTCATCAGCACAATAAACCTCATCGCGCGTGATGCGTTTCTCGATCAGTTCGATTCCCATGTCCCTGGCCAGCGTGACAATGGAGTCGCGCGTGATGCCTTCCAGGCAGGAAGTCAGGTCGGGCGTATAGAGCTTGTCCTTTTTCACGATGAAGATATTTTCGCCGGAACCTTCGGCTACATAACCGTCCACGTCCAGCAGCAACGCCTCGTCGTAGCCGTCATGAGCCGCTTCCTGATGCGACAGGATGGAGTTGGTATAGGTTGAGACCGATTTGGCGCGGCACATGTTGATGTTCACATGATGGCGCGTAAAGCTGGAAGTCTTGACGCGAATTCCCTTGGCCATGCCTTCCTCGCCCAGGTAGGCGCCCCAGGGCCAGGCAGCAACGGCAACGTGCACGCTGATGTTGGTGGCGGCAATGCCCATGCCTTCCGAACCGTAGAACACAATGGGACGGATATAGCAGGATTCCAGCTTGTTGGCGCGAACCGTTTCCTTCTGCGCTTCCAGCAGCGTGGCTTTGTCATACGGCATCTTAATTTTGAAGATGTGGGCTGAATTGAACAGGCGATCGGTGTGCTCCTGTAGACGGAATATCGCTGTTCCCTGTGTGGTTTTGTATGCCCGCACCCCTTCGAACACCCCCATGCCGTAATGCAGGGTATGGGTGAGTACGTGAGTAGTGGCTTCGCGCCAGGGCACGAGTTTTCCGTCGTACCAGATGAAGCCGTCGCGGTCGGACATGGACATGGTGATTTCCTTGGCTCGTATTGTTGTTGTGAGGTCGTGGATTCTAGCTGGTTCTGCACCGATTATGAAGGGCACGGTTTGAACATCGGTTCGATGTCATGCTGGAGCGTGTTTCTTTTGCGGCTGGTTCATGTAATCATCGAGTACGCAGGACAGGAGGATACCCGGGGGTGCTATGGTGCAGCACATCAATTCAAAAGAAATAAAGCCGGAAATGATGGATACGCAGGAAGATAAACTGCGCAAGAGTCTGCTCATTTTTGCGGCTGCATTCATGACGCTTGCAGTCATGTTGTGGCTGGCAATCTACTGGATGATGGGGATCAAGTTTTCCAGCACCGTTCCGCTTGGTTATCAGATCATTTCCGTCGGTTCGCTGGTTTATTATGTGCGCACCCGCAATTTCGAAGTATTGCGTTCTGTGCAGCTTTCCCTGTTCCTGTTTGCCCCTTTCATCATGCAGTGGAGTATCGGTAATTCCGTCAGCGCCAGTGGAGTAGCGTTGTGGGCGCTGTTGGCACCGATCGGCGCACTGGTGGTGTCGGGCTGGAAGGAATCCATCCCCTGGTTTTTTGCCTACATTGTGTTGACGGCATTGTCCGGCTTCTTCGATTATTACCTGAGTACCGGCTCGACAACCGGCATTCCTATGGACACCATTGGCATATTCTTTGCGCTCAATTTCACTGCGATGTCCTGCATCCTGTATTTTCTGGTACGGTATTTCGTGATCGAAACCGAGAGGATCAAAACTCAACTCGACCAGCAGCATGCCCTGCTGGCCGAAGAGCAGAAGAAATCGGAACGCGTTCTGTTCAATGTATTGCCATCCAATATTGCCGAACGTCTGAAGAACAGCAATGGCCTGATTGCCGATGGTTACGCCGATGTTACCGTGATGTTCGCCGACCTGGTGAATTTCACCCAGCTTACCGAGCAGATGTCGCCTGAACAGATGGTCGGGTTGCTGAATACCGTATTTTCCGGTTTCGACGACCTGTCGGAGAAATACGGGCTGGAGAAGATAAAGACCATAGGCGATGCTTACATGGTGGTGGGCGGGTTGTCGCGGGAGCGTCCGGATTATGTCGAGGACATGGCCAATATGGCGATGGAAATGCTGGATTTCGTGTCCAGACATCCGGTCTTGGTCAAGCGCAGTCAGGGCATACACATCGGCATTGCCACCGGCCCGGTCGTGGCGGGCGTGATCGGCACCAAACGCTTCATCTACGATCTGTGGGGCGATACGGTGAATATCGCCAGCCGCCTGACCGATGATGCGAAGGAGGGCGAGATTCTGACCGACAAGTCGACCTACAACCGTTTACGTCTGGAGTTCCTGTTCGAGCCGCCCAATGTGATCAACATCAAAGGCAAGGGAGAGATGACGTCGTATCGCATGATTGGTCCCGCCAGGCATGCTGCTGACCCTGAAAAGAACGGCAACGTAATCCACTTGACTGCTGCCGGCAATAAACCGGCTTCGGCCTAGTCCTGCTGCAGAAGCGCGCGCCAAAGCATTAAAACAGGTGTTATGTCCACGAGACCGGGGTCGATACGGCAGGGATTCTGGTTGTTCAGGCGCATTTGATGTTGAATGCGGCGCAGTTCCCGGTACAGTTCGCGTACCTTGCTGGCGAGTTCTCCATCAATCAGGTTCAATTTCGCAGCGATATCCAGTAAGGCCAAGTTGCCTTTATTCGCCGTGAGTTCCGGGTGGGTTGCAGCATGGGCGAGTATGATGAATTGCACCATGAATTCGATATCCACCATGCCGCCACTATCCTGTTTGATGTCGAATAGCGGCGTGTTGTTTGGATGTCCGTCGTGCATCCTTTGCCGCATCTCTACGACTTCCTGACGCAGTTTGGCAGGGTCTCGCGGCAGGCGCAGTACGTCCTCGCGGATACGCGTAAACTGTGCGCCGACTGTATCATCCCCGGCGCAGAAACGTGCGCGCGTCAGCGCCTGATGTTCCCATACCCAGGCATGATTGCGCTGATAGTTTTCGAAGGCGGCGATAGAGCTGACCAGCAGGCCGCTTTCGCCGTTGGGACGCAAACGCAGATCGATTTCATATAGACGGCCGGATGAGGTATAGCTGGAAAGTATGGTGTTGATGCGTTGCGCCAGGCGGGCGTAGATTTCGCTCGCCTCGGGGTGTTCGTCGTCGTAGAGAAAAACCAGGTCGAGATCGGAAGCATAGCCAAGTTCGAGTCCGCCCAGCTTGCCATAGGCAATGATGGCAAATTGCGGATGTTCGCGGTGTTTTTTACGAGCATCGCGCCAGCACAGGAGTAGCACATGGCGCAGGATGAGGTCGGCCAGATCGCTCAGGTGATCGCTGAGTTTTTCCAGGGGCAATAGCCCCTGCAGATCCATTGCCAGAAGTTGAAAGGTTTGCGCTTGCTGGAATTGGCGCAATGTATCCATCTCGCGTTCGGTATCGCCGGCATGCGCTCGAAGCTGGGTGGCGAGTTGTGTATCCAGCGCCGACCAGTCCGGAGCGACATACAGTTCACGGGTATCCAGCAGTTCGTCCAGCAGAATGGGATGCAGTGTCAGGTATTCTCCCGCCCATGCGCTGGCTGCGAGCAGATGTACCAGGCGCGGCAGGGCTTGTGGATATTCGGCGAGGAAAGCGATATAGGATGAACGGCGGGCAATGGCGTCAAGCAGGCTGACGGTCCGGCGCAATGCTTCTTCGCGGTTGGCCGTTTCCGCGCACAGTTCGGCGAGGCGGGGAAGTAGTAAATCCAGCCTGTGGCTGCTTTTCTCCGGTAATTGGCGATAGTGGGTTCCGGTGCGAAATTGCAGCAGATTGTCAGCCAGGCTGCCGTCATCCTGGAAACCGAGAGTTGTGAGCGCCGCGGACAATTCTTCTTTCGTCGTATCTTCGTGCCACCATATATGTCCGGCGTGTTCCTGCTTTTCGCCGAATACGGCTTCAAATTGCTGACTGACAAAATCCCTCGACGGGGCCAAGGTGGCGAGCAAGGCATCGTAGTCGGCGAAATTCATCGCATCCGCAATAATGGCTTGCAGTTCAATATTATCCGGGAGTTCCTGGGTTTGCTGGTCGTCGAGATATTGCAGACGGTGTTCTAGGTTGCGCAGGAATACGTAGCTGTTGTCCAGGCGCGCGACCACTTCGGCACCGAGTTCTCCGCCCTGTGCCAATTGCTGCAATACCATCCGGGTAGGCCGGATACGCAAACGGGCGTCGCGTCCGCCGCGTATCAACTGGAATACCTGGGCGATGAATTCGATCTCGCGAATACCGCCCGGACCGAGCTTGATGTTTTGATGCAGGTCGCGGCGCACAACTTCGGCGCGGATCTGGGCATGCAGTTTGCGCATGGAATCGAAAGAGCCGAAATCCAGGTATTTGCGGTAAACGAAAGGCAGGGAAAGGTTTTCCAGTTCGGCAGTATGTTTGCTGCTTTCAGGGGCGACGACCCGCGCCTTGATCCATGCATAGCGCTCCCATTCACGTCCTTGCGACACCAGATATTCTTCGAGTGCGGCAAAACTCATTGTTAGCGGGCCACTGTCGCCGTAGGGGCGCAGGCGCATATCGACCCGAAATACATAGCCGTCTGCAGTGAGGTCGTTAATCATGGCGATCAACCTGCGCCCGAGGCGGTTGAAAAACTCGTGGTTGTTCAATGAGCGTGAACCGTTCGTTTCGCCGTCTTCCGGGTAGGTAAAAATCAGGTCGATGTCGGAAGAAACGTTCAGTTCGCCCCCACCCAATTTCCCCATGCCGATGACCAGTAATTCCTGATATGTACCGCTCTCGGCGCCGACAGGATGGCCGAATTGCTCGATCATGCTTTGCATGATCGATGCCTGTGCCTGCTGCAGGCTGAGTTCTGCCAGTGCTGTCATGCTGCGCACGACCTCGTCGAGACCGGAAAGACCGTTCAGGTCGCGCAGCAGGACATGCAGCATCACGCGTTTGCGCAGGATGCGCAACGCTCTGGAAAGTTGTTGCTCATCGTTTGCCGCAAGCTTGTCGAACCAAAATCGAATGACCTTGTCTGTACAGGGGGTGAGATGGTGCTGGTACAGCCAGTCCATCAATTCCGGCTCTGCATCCAGCAATCGTGCAAAAAAATGGCTGCAGTGCCTGGCGCGTTTGACCAGTTCATCGAATTCGGCCGGGAAACGTGGGTTTGCGATATTCATGGGGAGGATTCGGGTTAAAATGTCTGCACTGATCTTCACAGCATTATAGGTTTTTCATGTCCGCACTGCCTGCCTCCTTAATCAAATTTCACTAAATCTGGTTACCATGCTGAGAAGTTCTTTTTTGCTTGCCTGGCGCAGTATGGGAAAAATGACCCGCTACGCGCTGGAAATTTTCCTGATTTTAGCCATTGCCGGCGCATTATTGCTGCTGACTTTGCGCTATCGTGTATTGCCCGATATCGAACGCTACCACGACCAGATTACCACCGCGGCAAGCGCTGCCATAGGGCAACCCCTGATTGTGGGCAGGATTGCGGCGGATTGGGATGGTTTGCGCCCGCGTCTGTTGCTTTTCAATGTGCAAATACTGGACAAGCAGGGCAAGGTCGCTTTGAGCTTACCGCGTCTGGAAAATACAGTGGCATGGACGAGTTTGCCCACACTGGAATTGCGTTTTTACAGTGTGTTGATTGACAGTCCAGATCTGTCGGTGCGGCGCGATGAACAGGGCCATTTGTATGTGGCGGGAATTGCAATGGGAGAACAGTCGACTGGTGAACAGGGCAGCATGGACTGGATGTTGCATCAATCCCGTGTCGTTATTCGCAACGCGCGCATCGCCTGGCAGGATGAATTGCATGCTGCACCGACGCTGGTGCTGGAGAACGTCGATTTGAACGTCGACAACAGGCGCTGGCGGCATCGTTTTGCGTTGCGTGCTTCCGCTCCCGCCAGATTGGCTTCCCGGCTGGATGTGCGCGGTAACTTTTCCGGAGACAGTTTTGCGGATTTGAGTGATTGGCGCGGGGAGCTTTATACGCAACTTGAATATGCCGACGTGCTGGCCTGGAAATCCTGGGTGAAGTTGCCGAATGTGATCAGGCGCGGCAAAGGGGCGCTTCGCATGTGGTTGGGTTTTTATCAGGGGAAACTGCGCAGAGTAGATGCCGATGTTGCGCTGGCCGGCGTGCAGGCACGTTTGTCGGATGAGTTGCCACAACTCGATTTAACAGAACTGCGTGGACGTATCGGCTGGCAATCGCTGGAACATGGTTTTGAAGTATCGACCCAGCAGTTAGCACTGCAAATGCGTGATGGTTTTGAATTGAAACCGACTGATTTCTATCTGCGTCTGCAGGCAAAACAGGGCAATCAGTATTCTTCCGGAGAAATCAGGGCGAATTCCCTGAGATTGGGCGGTTTTGTCAGAATGATGAGTTACTTGCCGTTGAGTGACGACTTCAAGGAGCGCTGGATCAGTGCGCGGCCACGAGGTCAGATCACCGGTCTGCAAGCACTATGGCGAGGCAGTTTCGAAAATATCTCCCGCTTTGAAATCAAGGCGAGTTTCGACGATATGTCAATGCGGCGCGTCGGTGACGTGCCAGGTTTTTCAGGACTGACCGGCAGGGTGGATGGGACGGATAGCGGCGGCACACTTACGCTGGATAGCGGGAAATTCTCACTCGATGCACCCCAGTTGTTTTCCGAACCGGTTGCGTTCGATAAGTTAACAGCGCGGCTTGGCTGGCTCCATAATTCGCGTGGGCTTGAGATCAGGCTGAGTAATGCCGAACTTTCCAATGCCGATCTTTCCGGGACGATTTATGGGAGTTATCAGCTCGAGCCCGACGGTCCGGGTTCGGTGGACGCCACAGTCGATATGACGCGCGTTGCGGTGAAGCGTACCGGTCTTTATACCCCGGTGCCTGCAGTGAACGAGCAAACGCGAAGGTGGTTGCAGGCGGCACTGCAGGGTGGTCGGGCGGACAAGTTCCGTGTTCGACTTCGCGGCGATTTGCGGGATTTCCCCTTTGTCGGCAACGTGCGCGGTGTTTTTCGTCTGGAAGCACGGGCCAGGGGGGTTGTGATGGAATTTGCCGAGGGGTGGCCCCGCCTGGAGGAGGCCCAAATGCAGTTGTTGATTACAGGCAATGAACTGGAAATCAAATCTGCAGCGGCGATGACTGCAGGGGCACATCTGCAGAATGTCAAAGCGACCATCCCCGACTTGCTGGCCGGCAACCTTCAGTTGCAAGTGAACGGTGTTGCGGAAGATACGACACAGCGATGCCTGGATTACATCCTTAAAAGTCCGGTAAATGGCTATCTCGACGGGTTCACCGAAGAAATCAAGGCGAGTGGCAGTGGCAAGTTGAACCTGCAACTTAATATTCCGTTGAATGGCGACGAACCGATCAAAGTTAGCGGTGGTTACCGCTTTGTGGACAACGAAGTTGATTTCGGCGAATACGTTCCGTTGTTGCGCCAGGTGAATGGTGTTCTGATGTTTACCGAATCGTCGGTGCATGCGGGCGACATCAATGCTCAGATACTTGGCGGTGAGGCGCATCTGCAGGTGCAAAGCGAGAATGGCGCGCTGCTGACCAAGGCGCACGGTACAATGGATCTGGATAATCTGAAAACAGTGGCGCCGCATCCGCTTTTGCACCGCGTGCACGGCAAGGCTGACTGGAAGGCCGATGTCCGCATGCAAAACAAACTGGCTGATGTAACTGTGGATTCTGATTTGCAAGGCATCCAGTCTGATTTGCCGATCCCGCTGTCAAAAATTTCCAGTGAACGTGTTCCGTTGCACTTCGAACAGAAAAGTATTGATTTGCAGCAGCAGAAGCTGGGTTTGAGTATTGGATCGCTGCTTGATGCAAAACTGCTGCGTCAGCGTGACGCAGATGATGTGTGGAATTTCCGTAGCGGACGCATTGTCTTTGGTGGTTCGGCAAATCGAGCCGGCAGGGATGGGATAAGAATATTCGGCAGGTTGCCTTTGCTGTCCATGGAAGGGTGGAGTGGTCTGGGACTGGCATCCGAGAGTAAAAGTGTAATTCCCAATATTGCCGGGATTAATGTTGTTGTAGAAAAAATGACAGGTTTTGGCAATACAGTGAACAAGCTGAAAATCAGGGGTAGTGGACGCAACGGACTGATCAGCTTGCGTCTTGCCTCCAGGGAGCTGAATGGCGACCTGATCTGGCAACCGCAAGGTAACGGCAAGATACTGGGGCGATTCAGGAATGCGATGCTTGGCGAAGGTCATGGCGAGGCACCGGAAATGACAGCGCTTGCTGATGCTGAATCAATACCGCCAGACAATCATGCTTTTCCCGAAGTGGATGTGGCAGTAGAGGATCTTGTCTACAAAGGACGCCAGCTTGGCAAGCTGGAGATGCAGTTGAGTGAAGATCAGGGCAATGTAATGCTGGATCATCTGCAGCTTACCAATCCTGATGGCGTAGTGAACATGAGCGGCAAGTGGCAGGCAGTTCCCGAGCAAACCCTGGTAAAAATGCGTATAGACATCAGCGATGCAGGCAAGATATTGTCGCGTTCAGGATATCCGGACAGTCTGAAAGACGGCAGCGGTTCGCTGGAGAGCGACTTGCACTGGGCGGGTTCACCGGGTACCTTCAGCAACCCCAAATTGAACGGGACACTGCAATTGAAAGTCGGCAAAGGACGATTCCTCAAGGTTGATCCCGGTGCGGCAAAATTGCTCGGTGTGCTGAGTTTGCAGCGTCTCTCGCTTGGCTTTACCGATGTGTTCAGCAAAGGTTTTCAGTTCGAAAGCATCACCGGGAATGCGCAGATCGTCAACGGTTTGCTGTTGACCGATGATATGAAACTTACTGGTGCAGCTGCAAAAGTCACCATGTCCGGACAGGTCGACCTGGTTCATGAAACGCAGGAGCTGAAAGTGCGTATCCTGCCAACTGTCAGTGATAACGTGTCGGTATTGTCTTTTGCTGCCGGACCTGTCGTCGGTGTGGGTGTTTTGCTGGCGAACAAGATATTGCAGGATCCGCTCGATAAGCTGGCGTCAACTGAATACAATGTCAGTGGCAGCTGGGTTGATCCGAAGGTTGAGAAGGTTAAACCTCCTCAGCCTGTGGTTGTTCCCGGACAGTAACATATTTATAAATAAAATAAATTTCGAATAACCAGAATATTGAGAGTCAACGAACCATGTCTTCCATTGATAACACCCAATCCCGCATCGCAGCGCAACTCAATGCATTCAAGGTTGCCGCCATCCAGATGGCATCCGGTCCCAACGTCGAAGGCAACCTGAGTGAAGCGCGGCGTCTGGTCGCTAATGCGGCCGAACAGGATGCCAAACTGGTGGTGTTGCCTGAGTTCTTTGCCATCATGGGCATGAACGAACAGGACAAGGTTAATGTTTGCGAGCAGCCGGGACAGGGGGCGATACAGAAATTCATGAGCGAAACGGCGCGCAAACACAGAATCTGGCTGATCGGATCAGTGCCTTTGGCAGCTACTACCCCGGACAAGGTGCGCAATAGCTGTCTGGTGTTTGATGAAAACGGCGAGCAGGTGGCACGTTATGACAAAATTCACTTATTCAACCTGACGCTGGGGAATGAGCACTATAGTGAAGCCAGCACGATAGAGGCGGGCGACCAGGTTGTGGTGGTCGACAGCCCGTTCGGACGTATCGGACTGGCAGTGTGTTACGACCTGCGCTTTCCGGAGATATTCCGGGCCATGAAGGACGTGAACATCATCGTATTGCCTTCTGCGTTTACCGCGACCACCGGAAAGGTACACTGGGAACCATTGGTGCGCGCGCGCGCTATTGAAAATCTCTCCTATGTCATTGCTGCTGCCCAGGGCGGCTACCATGTGAGTGGACGCGAGACGCACGGTCACAGCATGATCGTCGATCCGTGGGGACGCATCATAGACGAGTTGCAACGTGGCTCCGGTGTGGTCATCGCGGATGTCAATCCTGGCTATCAGGCCAGTCTGCGTAACAGCCTGCCTGCGCTGTCCCATCGTACGCTGTCTTGCGCTGCATGAATTCACCCATGCAACTGGCGCAACGTGCGCTGCTCACTGCGCACGGACTGGAAGCAAATCATCTGGAAAAAATGTTTGGCAAGATGCTGGCGCATCGCGTGGACTATGCCGACCTCTATTTCCAGTATAGCCGGGCCGAAAGCTGGTCGCTGGAAGAAGGTATCGTCAAATCCGGCAGTTTCAGTATTGATCAGGGCGTTGGCGTGCGGGCGGTGAGCGGCGAAAAAACCGCGTTCGCCTACTCCGACGATATAACGCTCAACGCGCTGGAAGATGCGGCATTGGCGACCCGTGCTATTGCACATCAGGGTGGCAAACAGGTGGCGGCACACCTGCATGCAAGCAAAGTCCGTGATCTCTATTTACCTCACGATCCTATCGCCACTTTGCAAGCCGGGCAAAAGGTGGGTTTGCTTGAACGGCTGGAACAGCTGGCACGTTCGCTGGATCCGCGGGTTACCCAGGTCATTGCGAATCTCGCGGGCGAATATGACGTGGTGCTGGTGGCGCGTAGCGACGGTTTGATGAGCGCCGACATTCGTCCGCTGGTGCGCCTTTCGCTGCAGGTGATCGTCGAGAGTAACGGACGCAGGGAACAGGGTTCGGCAGGCGGAGGTGGACGGTTTGGCTATGACTATTTCAGCGATGAGATATTGCAGCGCTACGCCAGGGAAGCGGTACACCAGGCTGTCATCAACCTTGACGCGCGTCCGGCACCGGCAGGCAACATGACCGTGGTGCTGGGTAGTGGCTGGCCTGGTATTTTGCTGCATGAGGCAGTGGGGCATGGGCTGGAAGGCGACTTCAACCGCAAGGGCAGTTCCAGTTTTTCCGGCCGCATTGGCGAACGCGTCGCAGCCAGAGGCGTTACCGTGGTGGACGACGGCACAATCAAAAACCGGCGTGGCTCGCTCAATATGGATGACGAGGGCAATCCAACCCAGCGCACCGTGTTGATCGAAGACGGCATTTTGCGCGGCTATCTGCAGGATACGATGAATGCCCGTTTGATGGGAGTGCCGGTGACCGGCAATGCACGGCGCGAATCGTTTGCGCACATTCCTATCCCGCGCATGACCAACACCATGATGATGAATGGTGACAGAACGCCGGAAGAGATCATTGCTTCAGTCAAGCATGGACTGTATGCCGCCAACTTCGGTGGCGGGCAAGTAGATATCACCAGCGGCAAATTCGTGTTTTCCACGACCGAAGCCTACATGATCGAAGACGGCAAAATTACCTATCCGGTGAAAGGCGCAACGCTGATCGGCAACGGTCCGGAAGCGCTTATGCGCGTCACCATGATAGGTAACGATATGGCGCTTGATCCGGGCGTTGGTACCTGCGGCAAGGAGGGGCAAAGCGTACCGGTTGGCGTCGGACAGCCGACGGTCCGGATCGACGGTTTGACGGTGGGCGGAACGGCGTAGCGTAGGCACGTTTTCGGTTGAGACTAAACCTTGGAGTGAAAGGAAGGTCAACATGAAATATTGGTTTGCTGTAACAATTTGCTTTCTTCTGCTTCCAACTGGCGGCTTGGCAAACGAATTTATCGGACGAAACCATGCGACTGCCATGCTGCTGTTCAGCGATTCGGATCAGTCCGTAAAGCTGGCGGGCAAATCCATCTTTCAATTTGGAGCCGAGGATCGGGAGCTTGCTGATCTGCTGGCAGAGGTTGTCTGGACGGCCTGCTCTGACAAACGCCAGCTCAGTGTGGATACGTTGTCCTGGCTGGCAAAAGCGATAGGCAAGACAAAACAAACACGTTATGCGGGTCTGCTTGACTATTGTATGGTCAGAAAAACGGATGAAAAAACGCAAGGTTATCTGCAATGGGCAAAGGATGAGTTGAGCATCGTTTCAACGGAATCATTTGAAGGAGGACACCTTGATTTGGCAAAAGTCCGCTCTGGATTAACCATGCATCGTCGACCGGTTGATCAAGCCCAGATGATCAAGCGGTTTGAAGGGTTGTCAAAAGGTACATCTCTGACGGAAATCTATCTGCTACTGGGTTATCCCGATGAATTTGGTGTTGCCTCGCTGCCTGGCGGTACGGCTGGCTATATGTTTGTCAGAGTTCATGTTTCATCTGCAGCACTTGCTGTTACGTACAAGGGGATTGGTACGATCCAGTTTGGGCAGCAGGGAGGAACCGATTGGGTATTGGATAACGCGATCAGCCAAAAGGGGGCGTTCTGGTCAAACTATGACGGGCATTTCGTGAATCTACGGAAACAGATAGCAAAAGGTAATGGTGAGCAGTTACGCGAGGTGGCAGAGTCTTTATTGGCCAATAAAATCATCGACAAAGGTGTGTCGGATGCAATTCTGAATAGAATAACAACGGACACAGAGGTCCAGGATAGTGATTTGGCAGATGGCTTGGTATGGTTGGGCAGCGCCGTTCTGGAAAAAGGTGATGCCGACCACGTAATAAAGTTGACCAGATATCTGATTGATCATGGTAATGGCCGGCAGATGAGGAGTGTTGCAGAGCATCTGATAGCTTCAAATTCGCTTGAACGAGCGGTGTTGGATGCTGCAATGGAACGAATCAGCACCTCCCGTAACACAGAGGATGGAAATCTGGCAGACGGGTTGGCCTGGTTGTGCAAGGTAATCCTGAAAAGTGGCGATGTTAGATACAGGGAAGCAATGATTGATGTATCCAGAACGGCGGCTCACAGGACTTTAAGAAAATATTCAGACATGGCGGCGGATGCTTTGAGTTAGCATTTCACCGGAACATGGTTTGCATATCGTCTATTCCGGTGGGGGATGCCGGTTGCAGAAACGTTTTTTGCTGAGATAGGTGCATATCCGGGAGGTTCAGATGAGCTTGGTTTGGCGGGAGCAATTGAGCGTAGGAAACGATATCATTGATCCTGGCCACAGCATCTCATTGATATCATTAATCAGGCTGCAAGGTTTGGGTACCGAAAATCGCCGCGCGTTGGTTGAGGCGCTCGACTGTCTCTCAAAATATTCAAAAGCGCATTTTGCCCGGGAGGAAAAGATTGCCCATGCAACTGGCTATGAACAAGTTCCCGGTCTGAGTCACTCCCACGAGGAGTTGCTCAAACAACTTGATCAATTAACCATGGAAATCAAGGCGATGGGGCAAAAGTGGTCGCCAGCCGTGGCCGAGGATTTCACTAAACTATTGCGGAATTGGCTGATAGACCATGTCATCAAGGAAGACCTGTTGATGAAACCGTTATTGCAGAAAAAATCCCCGCTTTTCGATCCCAGATGAACCAGTTCCCAACCCTGTCTCAATGAAATTCAGCAGAGCGTGTTGGCTGGGCAAATCGATCAGTTTTTCACGCAACAGGACAAACCGGCTGTGATTGAACAAGGTTGCGTCGTCTTGCAGTGCAATATCCCAATTCTGAATGGTGGATTTCTATCGGGTTTATTGACGTGAAGCGATAAATTCAGCCGTGACCAGATCCATGGTGCCGACGTGGGTAACGAACCAGTTGCCCACTTTGTGATCAAGCCAGTCGCGTAACGCCTTCCAGTCGCGTCTCTGTTTCCAGCTTTCGATATGAATGGACATTTCGGCCAATACGCTTTCATGCTCACCTTTGTGGATGGCATAGGGCGGGAAATGGTTTGCCTGCATCAGCTTCTCTTCTTCGGCAAAGTGGCGGCGGGTGTGCGCAAGTACTTCGTCAAGCAAGGTGTCTACGTCGGGTTCGGGGGCTTGTGCAGAGATCAGGCCAAGCAGCTTATTGCGCATGGCGACGAATTCTGCATGATCGCGGTTCATAAAGTCGAGGGCAACCTGGGGGTAGTCCAGCATGCTATTTCCTTGTCTCCAGTGAAGGTCAGAAGGGCATCTCACGGTATAATTCGCGCCCTATGCAGATTCTACGCGGACTTTACTCTACTGACACCCAGACTGTGGCGGTTACCATCGGCAATTTCGATGGAGTTCACCTTGGCCATCAGGCAATGCTCAATGAACTTTGCGCAGCGGCCAAATCGCGCGGATTGCAGACAGCTGTGGTGATATTCGAGCCGCATCCGCGAGAATTTTTTTTCCCACAACAGGCTCCCGCGCGCCTGACCAGCCTGCGTGAAAAACTGGAATTGTTCAGCACAATGGGGGTAGACCGCGTGCATGTCTGCCGTTTCGATACGCTGTTTGCAAAAAAAACAGCAGAGGACTTTATTCATGCGCTGCACGAGAAGCTGCATGCGAAATTCGTGCTGATAGGCGATGATTTCCGCTTTGGCAGCGGGCGTGCAGGCGATTTTGCGCTGGTGGAAAAGATCGGCTTGCAACATGGATTCACGGTGCAGTCGATGCACAGTGTGCTGCATGAGGGTGTGCGTATCTCCAGCACGGCGATACGCGCGGCGCTGGCAGAAGGGCAGATACGCAAGGCGCGCGAATATCTGGGGCGTCCTTACAACATCAGCGGGCGTGTGTACCACGGTGATGGCATGGGGCGCAAACTGGGGTATCCCACGGCGAACGTACAGATGAAGCACAACCTGCCGCCCCTCAAGGGTGTGTACGTGGTGCTGGTGCATGCCGAAGGGCTGGGTGTGCTGCAGGGCGTGGCGAGCCTGGGTTTGCGTCCGACGTTGAAACAGGAAAAGCAATATGTGCTGGAAGTGCATTTGTTTGAATTTGCGCAGCAGATATACGGCAAGCACTTGCGCGTGGAGTTCCTGCAGAAGTTGCGTGATGAACAGAAATTTAACGGACTGGATGAGCTGACGCAGCAGATCGCGTCGGACGTTGAAAATGCTAAGAGATGGTTTATCGAACATGAGTGAAGGGCACATCTGACAATACGCTGAAGCCGCGCTGACGGCGTTGCAAACGGGCTCAAAATGCTTATTTACTGCATGTAAACTCCGCTTTTTCGCCCGTTTTCGCCTTGCCATCATCGGCTTGATCGAATTGTCAGACGTACCCTTTAAGAAGATGAAATCTGGAGTTATTGAGATGTCAGAGAAGAAGTATCCATTGAACCTCCCCGACACCGCCTTCCCCATGCGCGGCGACCTTGCGAAACGCGAGCCGCAGATGGTGGCGCAATGGCAAGCGCAACAGCGTTACCAGCGCATCCGCAAGGCGCCGCATCCCAAAGGGAAATTCATCCTGCACGACGGCCCGCCCTATGCCAACGGCGACATTCACCTCGGTCACGCGGTCAACAAGGTGCTCAAGGACATCATCGTCAAATCGAAAACGCTTGAGGGTTACGACGCACCGTACGTGCCGGGCTGGGATTGCCATGGCCTGCCCATCGAACTGCATGTGGAAAAGAAACACGGCAAGGATATTCCGCCCGCACAATTTCGCGAACTATGCCGCGAGTACGCGAAGGCTCAGGTCGAACGGCAGAAGAAGGACTTCATTCGCCTGGGCATTCTTGGCGACTGGGATCGTCCCTATCTGACCATGGATTTCAAGACCGAGGCCGACATCATCCGCGCGCTCGGCAGGATATATGAACGAGGCTACCTGTATCAGGGACGCAAGCCGGTGAACTGGTGCCTTGATTGTGGTTCGGCGCTGGCCGAGGCCGAAGTGGAATATGAAGACAAGGTGTCGGCCGCCATCGACGTCGGCTTCGAGGTGAAGGACAAGCATGCGCTGGAAAAAGCGTTCGGCGTGTCGATTCCCGGTTCCGCCAAGGTATATGCCGTAATCTGGACCACCACACCGTGGACGCTGCCCGCCAACCAGGCCGTGAGCGTGCACCCGACACTGGAATACGACCTGATCAAAACCGACAAGGGCTACCTGATCCTGGCATTCGATCTTGCGGCCGATTGCCTGAAACGTTACCAGCTCGGTGGCAACAACGACCGTGGCGACGGCCTTGCTGCTACCTGCCATGGCGCCGCGCTGGAAGGTTTGCCATTGCAACACCCGTTCTACGACCGCATCGTGCCTGTGATCTGCGGTGAGCATGTCACGCTGGAGGCGGGTACCGGCCTGGTACACACTGCACCGGCCCACGGTGTGGATGACTACGTGATAGGGCAAAAGTACAGCCTGCCGAGCGACAATCCCGTGGGGGACGACGGCAAGTTCATTTCGACCACACCCGCTGTTGGAGCCACGCCGCTGGCCGGTGTATTCGTATGGAAGGCCAACGACATCGTGCTGCAGGCGATGACAACGAGCGGCCATTTGCTGCATCAGGAAAAAGTAAAACACAGTTATCCGCATTGCTGGCGCCACAAGACACCGATCATTTTCCGCGCCACGCCGCAATGGTTTATCGGTATGGAACAGGTTTCCCATGCTGCTGGCGGGAATGCAGACAACGAGGAACTGATTCGCGCCGTCCGACATGCCGAATCCGGTGCAGGGGTGCCGCTGCGCGACCTGGCGAACAAGGCGGTGGAGCAGACAGAATTTTTCCCAAGCTGGGGACGTGCGCGCCTCGAAGCGATGATCCGCAACCGTCCCGACTGGTGCATATCGCGCCAGCGCAACTGGGGTGTGCCGATGCCGTTTTTCGTGCACAAGGAAACCATGGCGCTGCATCCGCGTACTTCGGAGTTGCTGGAGCAGGTCGCCAAACAGGTGGAGGAATCCGGCATCGAGGCGTGGTTTTCGCTGAACAGCGCCGACCTGCTGGGTGAGGATGCAGTGCATTACCGCAAGCTTTCCGACACGCTGGATGTCTGGTTCGACTCGGGCGTGACGCACTTCTCTGTGCTGCGCAAACGCGAAGGGCTGGCCTATCCGGCTGACCTCTATCTGGAAGGTTCCGACCAGCATCGCGGCTGGTTCCAGTCTTCGCTGCTGACCGGCTGCGCCATCGACGGTCGAGCGCCGTACCGTCAGTTGCTTACGCACGGATTCACCGTGGATGAGAAGGGCTACAAAATGTCCAAGTCGCGCGGCAACGGCATCGAGCCGCAGGATATCTGCAACAAGCTGGGCGCGGACATCCTGCGCCTGTGGATTGCTTCCACCGATTATTCCGGCGAATTGTCGCTGTCGGAAGAAATTCTCAAACGCGTGACCGATGGTTACCGCCGCATTCGCAACACGCTGCGCTTCCTGCTGGCAAACGTGAGCGACTTCGATGCCGTGCGCGATGCGATACCGGTGGAGGAGTGGCTTGAGATCGACCGCTATGCACTGGCGATGACCCAGCAGTTGCAGGAGGCGGTATGCGGCGATTACGAACGTTACGAGTTTCACCTGGCGGTACAGAAATTGCAGGGCTTCTGCTCGGAAGATCTGGGGGGGTTCTACCTCGATATTCTGAAAGACCGTCTGTATACCGCAGGCGAAAATTCAAAGGCCCGCCGCTCTGCGCAGAACGCGCTGTATCACATCACCCAATCGTTGGCGCGCCTGATTGCGCCCATCCTGAGCTTTACCGGGGAAGAAGTCTGGGCCGTTTTGAGTGGCAAGGATGAGGTAAGTGTGTTCGAACAGGTATGGTATTCATTGCCAGGATCAGAATTAACCGAAGCCAATGTTGATTTTTGGAATTACATCAGAAATGTGCGCGGACAAGTAGTCAACAAGAAATTGGAAAACATGCGCGAAGTTGGCGAGATCGGTTCTTCTTTGGCTGCTGAGCTTGATATTTTTGCTTCAGAATTTCAATACAATGTTCTGAGCCGCATACAAGATGAATTGAAATATATCTTTATTACATCTCGAGCAACTCTCCATAAGAGAGAGCAAGATTTGGATATCGAAATTACAGCGATGCCGACTGCCCACACAAAATGCGAACGCTGCTGGCATTACCGGGAAGATGTGGGACAGATTGTCGAACATCCAACTTTATGTGGTCGCTGTGCATCATGTGTTGAAGGTGAAGACACAGAGAATGGAGCAAGACGGTATGCTTAGCCGCTGGCTGCTGGTTTCGCTGGTTGTCATTGTCCTCGACCAGTTGAGCAAGGCGGCCATCAGCAGTCATTTCGTCTATGGCGAAAGCATGGCCGTGATGCCGTTCTTCAACCTGGTGTTGGCGCACAACACGGGGGCAGCTTTCAGTTTTCTGGACGACGCTGGCGGCCTGCAGCGCTGGCTGTTCAGTGTCATCGCTGTTGTTGCCTCGGTATGGATCGTCTGGCTGCTGCACAGGCACCAGTCGCAGAAACTGTTCAGTTTCGCGCTGGCGTTCATCCTGGGCGGGGCGCTGGGTAACCTGATCGACCGCGTGGCGTATGGCTACGTGGTGGATTTTCTTGATTTCCACTGGGCTGGTCATCATTTTGCCGCCTTCAACCTGGCTGATTCGGCCATCACGTGTGGCGCGGGGCTGCTGATCTGGGACAGTTTCAAGAGCAAGGAACATGGAACTGCTGCTGGCTAATCCGCGCGGCTTCTGCGCCGGTGTGGATCGCGCCATTGAGATCGTGGAACGCGCACTGGCCTTGCATGGCGCACCGATCTACGTGCGGCATGAGGTGGTGCACAACAGGTTCGTGGTGGACAGCCTGAAGGCCAAGGGTGCGGTGTTCATAGAGAACCTGTCCGATGTACCAACCGGCAGTTTTCTCATCTTCAGCGCGCATGGCGTGCCACAGGCAGTGCGCCGGGAAGCCGAAGCACGCGGCTTGACCGTGTTCGATGCAACGTGTCCGCTGGTGACCAAGGTACATCTCGAAGTTGCGCGCATGCACAGGCTGGGCAAAGAGATCGTGATGATCGGTCACAAAGGCCATCCCGAAGTGATAGGCACGATGGGACAGTGCGAAAGCTGCATCTACTTGGTCGAGACACCGGCCGATGTTGCAACATTAAGCGTACAGGACGAAGAGAATCTGACCTATGTCACACAGACCACGTTGTCGATGGATGATGCCAACGACATCATTGCTGCGCTCAAGGCCCGTTTCCCTGCCATTACCGGGCCGAAAAAAGAAGACGTTTGCTATGCCACTCAGAATCGCCAGGATTCGGTGAAACTGCTGGCCAGGCAGTGCGATCTCGTCATCGTGGTCGGATCACCGAACAGTTCCAACTCCAATCGTCTGCGCGAAGTGGCAAGAAACCTCAACGTGCCTGCCTACCTGATCGATAATGCCAGTGAACTTGACGCGGAATGGGTACAAGGCAAACAGCGGGTGGGGATTACGGCCGGCGCATCTGCTCCTGAGGTGCTGGTGCAGGAAGTGATTGAACGTTTGAAAGAACTGGGGGCGGTCAGTGTGCGCGAGGCGGAAGGGATAGAGGAAAACGTGGTGTTCCCGATCCCGAAAGCACTTTCGGAGTGATCACCCGGCGCACGGCATTCAGGGGATTTTTTCTGAAGCACGGGTGCTTTATGAAGCACCCGTGCAAGTCCGGTTTTGGCCGCATCAACCCGGGATCATTCAACCACCTCTCTCCATGAGTGGCGAGTCCCGGTGCCCGAACCAGAACCAATAGGGATGTCTGTGGTCGTCGTGTTGCCTCCTGATCCCCGAACCAGTCCCTTGACCTCGCCGCTGGGCAATTTAACCAGAACCACCCGGCTGGCAAGCTCATCCCCCAGGAAAGTCGATGACCATGCCACAGGTGTGCCCGTCAATTTGCCGCCGGTTTGGTAATCGAGAACATTGAGCCAGCTGCTTCCGCCGGGGGAGCAGGTATCGGTGTTGGGGATATTGCTGGTGAATATCAATGCACCCAGAGCGAGAGCGGGATCGGTGCTGATGCGTTCCCCACTGCTTGGCAAGTCTACGTACCAGCCTTTTTTCGTGGTGTAATCAACGGTATTGGTAGTCAATGTGCGTGTTGTGCCGGATGTGGTGAGTGTTTGCACCTGCAGGTTGTTGCGGGTCGGACTGCCGATGACGGGAGTGGTTCCGCCCGGACTGCTTAGATCATCCACTAGGCCATACATGGATTGCGTGCCGGTCGTTGTTACGTCGGTGTCACCCAGATATTGGCCGGTGCCGACGTAGACAAAGCGTGTGTCTGTGCCGTTGATCGAGATCAGGGCCAACTCGGGTACGGTGGTCACGGGTTGCGGATTGGTTCCATCCGTGAGTTCGGCAAGTTTCTTCACATTCCATGAGTTGGAATTGTTGGCGGTAAGGTCGAAACGCCACACGTTGCCTTTCAGGTCGCCTCCATAGACGTACGTTGTCGTGTTGTCGATGTCCGCGCTGTCTGCATAGGCGGCAATTTGGGCCAGTCCGCTGGGATCGGCCGTGGTCCCCACAGTCGTGTCGATCGCCTTAATAAGCGCGCCGGTCTTGGCGTTGAGTACATAGAGATAGCCGTGACCATCCCCGCCGCTATTGTCGGTGCCGGTGCCGTTGTTGTAGCCGGAAGTAACCAGTACCACCCAGCCTTTAGCAGTCTTGGTGATAACCGGTTTGCCGAAGCTGTAACCGACGTTGGCAAAATGCGTTGCGTGGGTGGAGTCACTGCTCGGGAACTCCCACAGGACCTTCGCCGTGACGTTATCCTCTGTGAGTGTAGTGCCACAGGTGTTCGCAGTGGTTACGGTCGCACCAACCGGGCAGGTGATATCCAGCGCATAGAAGCCGCGCCCCCCCTTACCGAGCCCGCCCACCAGGATTGTTCTCCAGTCTGGATTCGGATTTCCGGTCACGCCATCGGTGTTGCTGAAATCCACATCGCCGACTACCGGGGTGCCATCGACAGTGTACTTATGGACGAACCCGCTCTTTTTGGTGAGATTATTCAGGTTCGCCCACGTGAAACGCGGTACATAAGCCCATTCTTCAACGCCGTCGGCGGCGTTGAAGGCATGCAGCATGCCGTCGTTGCCACCGATATATACCATGCGGGTGCGCGTCGCCTTGGCCGCCTTGAAGCTTGAGGTGCACTTGCCGGATATTGTCGCGGAATAGCAGTCATCCGCATACGAAAAGCTGGGTTCGCGCTGGACAACGGGTTCGGAGTTGACGAGATCGCCAAGCCGATGGGTGCGGGAGCGATAACTCGTAGTCTCGAGCGACTTGTCGCCTCGAAGGTAGTCAACTACATTCGCACCGTCGCCGGGCCCCGGCGAGGCTGCAGACTCGAGTGCGGTTTCCTGCGTGGTGCTGAGCTTGGTGGTGGTTGAAGCTGTAGTGGGACGGAAAAGCACCGGGGTACGGGTGCTGCTTTCATCCTTGAGGGTGGCGATCTTGCGCGAAGACACCGTGATGCTGTCCAGCTTCACCTGGGCAGAGCAACCCTTCACGCCTTTTGACGTATCCGACGCATCTACATAGGCGGACGGGGCGGCGCACCCGGTGTTCCAGATCGGGTTGTTGATATCGGGGATTCCGGTTGTAGTATTGATAGGATATGCGATGAGATCTCCTGTCCAGGTCCCTGAATTGTAGCTGGAAACATAGGAGGCGTTATCACCCGAGGTTACGTTCGCGTTGGCAACCGCCACGGCGGCGGCAGAACCGTCTTTCGACAGGATATCGTCGGCAACCTGCTGGAACGCGCTTGCCAACGTGGCAGCATCGCTGGCAGTGTAATAAGAACCGCCGCCGTAACTTGCTGCACGTTCCAGCAGGGTCGTATCATTCAGTTTGGGATCGGCAAATGCGATGGTATAGGCCGTCAGGTTGTTCTTGTTGGTCTTTGTCCCGGAAGCGGGCGCCAGATCCGGACGCAAGTCGATGTCATGCAATGCGTTGGCAACATCGTCCAGATAGTCGGATTCGCCGCCGATGGACTCATAGAGTTCGTCGACGGTCCCAGGGCTTCCGCTTGTGATGCCCGTCAATTGTTTTATCCTCTTGCCGTAGCCGTTAGCGGCGCCACTATTAACGCAGTTCGAAGTATTGGCGGCGTTGGAGCAATAACCATAATACTCCCGTATATCGGCGCTAATTGCCTGGTCTTTTGTCGGAAGCCCGTCGGTGAGCAGAATGGTAAAGCTCTTTTGACACCAGTACTGGATCGGCGGGTCTATCGTGGCGCCGCCGGTACCGTCAGCGTAAGTGTGGTTATTGAACACGCTAGCGACAGTCGCTGTCGCCTCATCTGCCGTCCCTGGGTGCAGCGTCAGGTTGCCGGTGCTGTTGCCGAGCGCGAAGTAGCGGCCCACATCGGCATATGTTTCCGCGATTGGCGTGTAGCTATTAGCGGTTGTGGCGTTGATATCAAAGATCATATTTGTTTTCTTGGTCGCATCCAGGTCTTCCATAATTTCGACCAACGTGCCGCCAGTTTGCCAGTTGTACCTGAATAAGCCCATTCGCACCCGGTCAAGGTTGTTGACCAATGTGCTCGCGGCGGTCTGGGCAACTTGCAGCCGGGTTTGCGATGTACTCGGAACGGTCGCGCCCATCGAGATCGAATTGTCGAGAACGAGCATGATGTTGGGCTTTGCCAGGTTATTCACAGCCATGGGAATATGGGTAATGTCGGTGGCATTTGCGGGCACAACGAAACCGGTGAATGCTGCACCGATCACAGCGGCATGCATTCCTGGCTGGAGCCTTTTTACTAGATGTCTAAAAGAGGTTTTCATCTGGATACTCCTTTCATTCATTCGGATACTGCGGTCAGCATGGGGCGATGATTCATCTGGAGAAGAGGGCTTGAACCACACTGACTGTGTTGCGCGGACCTTCGACACGTACCGTTGCCCGGTAATAAACGGTCTGCGCGGCCGTGAATTTGATTCCCCCCACTTTTTTTGTGCCGCCGGCCGACATGATGCTGGAATAACAACTGCCGGCGATGTCCGTTATCGGCAACGTTCCAGAGCAGAGGCGGTCGATCACGTATCTCACGTTGTAGCTGGCATTGAGCGCGGTGGAGGGAACGGTATTCCAGACTATGCTGGATGGTACGCCTTTGCTATCCGTGGCTTGTATGGTGGGGTAATAATTGCAGGCGCCGGCAGCACAACCGCTCGGCCATTCGGCATCGAGCGAAGTCGTGACGATGGTTCCGAGCGCATCGAACGCGGTTTCGATACCCGTGTCCGAGGCTTGAAGCGCGGATTGACGAAAGGCGAGATTGCCGGCGATGGTGTTTGAGGTATAGACGGATCGCACCAGGGCGATGCCCGCCAGGGTCATACTTACCAGCGCGATCAGGGCGATGAACAGGGAGGCGCCGCGCTGTTTCAGCGCTGAAACTGGCAAGCAGGCCGACCTGTTGGCAAGGGAAGATGGGATGTTCATATATTTGCCCAGATGACGTTGCGAAGCGGAATGATCGTGGTGTAAACACGATAACGGTATTTTTGCCAGTCCGGCACGGAGGAAATATCCACCCCACCCGGGTTCGTGGTGGTGACGTTCGCGCCTTCTTTCTTGCCGCTACGCGCGACGACAGTAATCCGGACCGCCTTGATACGTTTGACTTTAGTTGAATCCAGGCTATTGAATCCCGATGTGGCGTCAGCGTCCACCCAGGAGTTAACATCCTGTGACCCCGCCGGGGCGATACCGTATTGCGCTTGCAGGCTCACGATGTCTTTGACCAGAGTCTCGGTGGAAGCTGTTGCGCCTGTTGCGCTGGTCGTTATTTGCAGGTTGTGGCTGGCATCCAGCGAAAAAGTGCTCTGCACCATGCTTCCGAAATTCATGATCGTTGCGTTTGCGCCATAGGTGGGCCAGGTATTGCCGGGGGCGGTATTGTAGAAATTGGCTGCCGGGTTAAATTCGGGGGAGCCGCCCGAATTGTGCTGAATCTTGAGGGCGGCGTCTTGTACCTGCGTCACCTGCATGACGGTGCAGTTGCCGCCTTCCGAAATCAGGACCAAATCCCCATCTTTAAAACCTGTCGTGCGGCTGACATTCAGTTCCGCGGACGGTTGGGGCATGGCGCTCGTGATCGAGGCAGGTGCCGAGCCAAGAAAATCCGTGGCGCGCACAATGGTGATCGTATCTGATCCGGTGGAGCCCCCGTCAACGATGGAGACCGGGGCTAAAACCGATGTAGGTACGCCGGGTGCGTTTGGTGTCCCATTGTAATAACTGAATATGGTAGTGCAATTAAATGCGGCAGCATTCGTCAATCCCGTACCGGCATTGCGGATTTGCTGCTCCAGTTGCACGGTTGCCATCACTCCGTTTTCCTGTGCATCCGAACCGGCGGTCGTGATTCGCTTTCGATTCTCGAACACGGAGAACGCCTGCATGATGATAATGGTCACGAGCAATCCCAGCGTCATGCCGACTATGACCTCGATAAGGCTGAAGCCTTTTGCGTACTCTCTGTTTTGTATGTTTACACGGGACATGATGGCTCCAGGTCAGGGCATACTGATTTGGGCAGTCGCTGCAAAATTGTGCGCAGAGGTTTCCTGAGGCCCCTGCCAGCATACGGCCACAGTTACCAGTCGCGTATTGGGCAAGGGGGTTGTGACGATGATTTGCTGTTTGGAACTGGTTGCTCCCGGCAACGCTGAAGCTGTTTGCGCAAGCCAGGCTGTCACATCGGCAAGAGTGGAATCAGATCCCGTGGGTGCGCAAACCGCTCCATTAGGGCGGTGTGTATAGCTGTCGATGTTCGATCGATTCACCCACATTTGCCCGATGATCTGGTTTGCCAGATAGGCCGCATCGGCGCGATATTTTGCATCGATGCTGTTCTTTATGGAGGCTGCCTGCAGTCCCATGAGCGCAATGATGCCTATGGAAAAGATCAGAATTGCGACTAGCGCTTCGAGGAGTGCTGATCCATGCTGCCATTTCAAAGAAGTGTGCATGTTGGTCATTTCAGCATTTCCTTGGGTCGTTACTGTCGCTGATATTGGGGTCACAGCTTCGAATCTGTCCGCCGGATTCGATGTTGATGCGCAATTCCCTGCTCTCGTTAGCGGGGAGGATGGAAGTAGGCACATCAAGAACAAATTGCGTCGGCGCGGTAGCGGAGTTGGTAACCCGCCCAAGCGCATTGAATGTGACCGTCGTGGCGCCCGACGGGGTTACTGTGATGTCGACGTTGGTCGATCCCTCACTGCTTAACCTGCTCTGGATAGGATTGCCCGGATCAGCAACAGTGCTCACTGTCCAGTCGGTCTTGTTTCCCAGTATGAAATTGACCGGTTCATTGCGCCGCACGGCTTCGGCGCGGGCTAATTGCAGCCCATTTTGTATGGATTCGGTTGCAGTACGAATTTGGGAGTTTTGTACCCAGGCCTTAAAGCTTGGCAGTGCGACGGACAGCAGGATGGCTGTGATGATGACGGCGATCAGGAGTTCGATAAGCGTCACCCCCCTTTGAGGGAATCGCAAAGGGGCTGGCAGGTTGGCCATGCTGCGGCTGTGAGCAAAAATTAGCACGCTCCCCCCTTTTTTGTGATCCAGCAGTTTGCCGGAGTTGAACCCCAACCTGCTGGCAGACCTGTTGTACGCTTGGTGTTGCCTTGATCAATCGTGTAGACAAAATCCTTCAGGGGGCCTGAGCTTATGCCGGTTGCTGTGAATGTGAAAGTTGTAGCGGTGGGAGTGGGGCAGGAATATGTGACAGATGAGGTTGAGGAAGGGCATGCTCCTGTTTCTCCACCCACATAGGTGCGGTTGTCCTGAAAATACTGTTCCATTTTGATACGGGCCTCGATCAGGGCGGACGTGACCTCTGCCAACCTTCCGCGAGTGACATAGTCTCTATAGGCGGGTAAAGCCACCGATGCTAAGATGGCAACGATGACGACGACTATCATCAGTTCGATAAGCGTAAACCCTTTTTCTTTATGCAGTTTCATGTTGCACTCCCGAATTTCGTTATGTGTAAAGTAATGCAGGATAATCGGTGTGGCTAGGTAAAGCCGATGAGTGGGTTATTTAGCCAGACTAGCGGACACAATGGAGACGAGGTTTTGGATTCGAAGGTTATAGTGACAGGTGCTGGCGCCTTGGGGCTGGCAACGGCGGAGGCGCTGTTGCGGCAGGGTAGCGATGTGACCATTCTGGAACGGGGTGCGGTCGGAAGGGAATCTTCCTGGGCTGGCGGCGGCATTTTGTCACCGTTGTGCCCTTGGGATTATCCGGAGGAGGTGAACCGTCTGGCACTGCGTGGAATGGCGATGTTCGGTGCGGTGGCGGAAATGCTGCACCAGACGACAGGCATCGATCCGGAATATTTGCGCTGCGGTATGCTGGTGTTACCGCCTGTCGATATGAAGACCGCTTTGCAATGGTGTGCAGCGCATGACATGAGGGTGGAAGAACACGATGGCGGGTTGCTTTTGCCCGATGTCGCCCAAGCCCGCAATCCGCGTTTGCTGCAGGCTTTGCGCACCCGCGTGGAGCAACTCGGCGGACGTATCGTCGAACACTGCGAGGTCAGACAGGTCGTCGCGGACGGAGGGCAGGTCGCGCATCTGGCGACGACGCAGGGCGATTTCAACGCAGATTCATATGTCGTCACGGCAGGCGCATGGAGCAAAGTGTTACTGGGCGAGCACGCCTTGAAGATTGACATCAAACCGGTACGCGGGCAGATGTTGCTGTTCAAGTTCGACGCGCCGCCGGTGCCACATATTGTGCTGAAGAATGACATTTACCTGATTCCTCGCCGTGACGGGCATCTGCTGGTAGGGAGCACACGCGAAGATGTGGGGTTCGATAAAAGCACCACTGCGGATGTGCGCGAAATGTTATTGCAACGCGGTGCCGAATTGCTGCCGGCATTGCGCGACATGCCTGTTGTCCGGCATTGGGCCGGACTGCGTCCGGCTTCTCCCGGTAACATTCCAACCATCGGACGGCATCCAGAACTGCAGAACCTGTACATCAACAGCGGTCATTTCCGCTATGGCGTGACCATGTCACCCGCGTGTGTGGAAGTGCTGTTGAATACCATGAACGGAACGCAGCAACCGTTCGATGTGTCACCCTATCTTTGGCATTAAACGTTGCTGCAATGCAGGCACACCGCTTATAATCCGCGCCGGAAAGCCGACGTAGCTCAGTAGGTAGAGCAACGCACTCGTAACGCGTAGGTCACCAGTTCGATTCCGGTCGTCGGCACCACTTTCTTTTACGGATATCATTCGTTATCCAGGCAGTTCCAGGAGCCAAGATGAATTTTCCGCAACTCAGCAAGCTCCCTCCGCGTTACAGAAAGATCGCGATCTTCGGTATTCCTGCCATCGTTCTGCTTGTTGTCATCGGTTTTTTTTCGCGCAGCAAGCCGATCCCTGTTGTGCTGCAAATCGTGGCGCGTGGCACAGTGGAGGCATCGGTAAGTAATACCCGTGCCGGAACAGTGAATGCCTGCCGCCGTGCCAAGATGTCGCCCTCTGCCGGGGGGCAGATTTCCAAACTGCTGGTCAGGAAGGGCATGCGCGTGCGCAAGGGACAGGTATTGCTGGAATTGTGGAATGACGATCTTGAGGCGCAGAAACGGCTGGCACAGGATCAGTTGAAGATTTCGAAGACACGGGTGCAGGAAGTCTGCACACTGGCCGATGCGGCGCAGCGCGAAGCCGAACGTTCCCGGGAATTGAAGGAAAAGGGATTCATTTCATCGCAAATGCTGGATCGGGCAGTGAGCGACGCGGCTTCGCGCAAGGCCGCCTGCGAAGCAGCGCGTGGCGATATCGAACAAAGCAAGTCCCGCATAGAACTGGCGCGTGCCGGACTGGAGCGTATGACGTTGCGTGCACCGTTCGACGGTGTGATCGCGGATATCAGCGGCGAGCTGGGCGAATATGCTACACCTTCACCGCCCGGCATCCTGACGATCCCTGCCATTGATCTGATCGACGACAGTTGCATGTATGTGAGCGCACCCATCGACGAAGTGGATGCCGGCAAACTGAAGATTGGCCAGCAGAGTCGCATCACCCTGGATGCCATCAAGGGCCGCGTTTTCAGCGGCAAGGTGCGGCGCATTGCGCCCTACGTGCTCGATCTGGAAAAGCAGGCACGTACGGTGGAAGTGGAAGTCGAGTTCGATAAACTGGCCGAAAAAGATAATCTGTTGGTGGGCTACAGTGCCGATGTCGAAATTATCTACGACGTGCGTAAAAATGTATTGCGCATTCCGACCCAGACGTTGCTCGAGGGTGACCGTGTATTGCTCTATGGTAGCAAAGGCATACTGGAAGAACGCAAGTTGACCACCGGTCTGTCCAATTGGGAATATGCCGAGGTAACCAGCGGCCTGAAGGAAGGCGACCGCATTGTGTCTTCACTGGACAGTGCAGGTGTGAAAGCGGGAGCACGTGTCGTGCCTGAAAAATAATCCTGAATGCACCTGTCCACGAAATGCACGAAACGGGTTAAGCAGGTATTTCGCCGTATGGCGAAAACTCGCAAAAACACGAACAAAAAATGGAGCATTTACCGATTTTCTGCATCGCTGTGAAGGTCGCTTGATACATCCGGCTAACCAACTGGATCATTTCGTGCCTTTCGTGTTTTTCGTGGAGAATAAAAGGTATTTTGGATGATCGAACTTAAGAATGTCTGCCGTACTTTCATCGTCGGCGACCAGCAAGTAGCCGCGCTACGCGATATCAACCTGCGTCTTGATGCAGGTGAATACATCTCCATCATGGGACCGTCCGGTTCCGGCAAATCCACCATGCTCAACATGCTTGGCCTGCTCGACCGGCCGACTTCCGGTACCTACCTGCTGGACGGTGGCAATGTCACCGAGCTTAACGATGAACAGCAGGCGCGCGTGCGCCGTGAAAAGATCGGCTTCGTGTTCCAGTCCTTTCATCTGGTACCGCGTCTGACCGCCGCGCAGAACATTGAACTGCCGATGATTCTCGCAGGCATTCCGGTCGAAGAGCGCAAAACGCGTGTGAGCGTGCTGGTACAGAATTACGGGTTGACGGATCGTGCCGGACACAAACCGGACCAGCTTTCCGGCGGGCAGCGCCAGCGCGTGGCCATCGCCCGCGCCACTGTGATGAATCCGAGCGTGTTGCTGGCCGATGAACCGACCGGTAATCTTGATCGTAACACCGGCTGGGAAGTGCTCAGGTTGCTGGAAGGGTTGCGGGAGCAGGGCATTACGCTGGTGGTCGTGACGCACGACAGCGAGATCGGCACGCGTGCCTTGCGGCAAATTCATATGCTGGACGGGCGCATCCTGTCCGACGAACAACCGGCAAAATGAAATTCACCGATACTTTCCAGTTCGCTTCCGGCAGTCTGCGCGGCAGTTTGACGCGTACGTTGCTGATGATGCTGGCGATGTCCATCGGTGTCGCGGCTGTGGTGGTGCTGACGGCACTGGGTGAGGGTGCACGTCGCTATGTGGTTGCCCAGTTCGCATCACTCGGCACCAATCTCGTGATCGTATTGCCGGGTCGCACCGAGACGGCGGGGGTGGGCCCCGGCTTGATGTCCGGGCAGACGCCACGCGAGATCACGCTGGAGGATGCAGAGGCCTTGAAGCGTAGCCGTGCCATCAGGCGCTTTGCGCCGCTGACCATCGGGTCGGCCACGTTGTCACGTGGAGCACTCAATCGTGAAGTGGTGGTGCTGGGGTCTACTGCCAGTCTTCTGGAAGTGCGACATATGAGTATCGGCATCGGCCGCTTTCTGCCTGCGGGCGATATTCGCGAAAGCGCATCGGTATGCGTGCTGGGCAACCAGATGAAACAGGAACTGTTCGGAAACGAACAGGCGGTGGGACAGTGGGTAAGGCTGGGCGACAGGCGTTTCCGCGTGATCGGCGTGTTGTCATCACAGGGCGAATCCATGGGCATGCGTACCGACGAACTGGTCATTATTCCGGTTGCTTCTTCTCACCAGTTGTTCAACACCTCCGGCCTGTTCCGCATCCTCATCGAAGCCAGGGGCCGCGATTACATCGAGCAGTCCGTGCGCGATGCCGAGGCGATCATGGCCGAGCGCCACAACGGAGAGCGCGACGTGACCGTCATCACGCAGGATGCGGTGTTACAGACTTTCGACCGTATCCTTACTGCGTTGACCATGGCCGTGGGCGGTATTGCAGCCATCAGCCTGGCCGTAGCCGGGGTGCTGATCATGAATGTGATGCTGATTGCCGTGGCGCAGCGCGTTAAGGAGATCGGCCTGCTCAAGGCGCTGGGTGCGCCGGGAAGGCAGATACGAGGACTGTTTTTTGCAGAAGCGGCACTGCTTTCGGGTATCGGCAGCCTGGCCGGGCTGGTGCTGGGTTATGCCGGGAGTATGATCATCGGACAGGTCTATCCCAGCCTGCCGGTATCGCCGCCGTGGTGGGCGGTGCTTGCTGCCTGTGGCACGGCACTCGGCACCGGCATTCTGTTCAGTGTGTGGCCAGCGCGGCGGGCTGCTCGGCTCGATCCGGTGGCGGCATTGGCGGGGAAATAAATCATGCTCCTGCGCGACCTGATCACACTCACCAGTTCCAGTTTCTTCACCTACCGGATGCGCAGTTTCCTTACCGGGCTGGGCATTGCTATCGGCATTGCTGCCGTGATCCTGCTCACTTCCATTGGCGAAGGTCTGCACCAGTTTGTGCTCGGCGAGTTTTCCCAGTTCGGCACCAACATCATCAAGGTGCAGCCTGGCAAGACGCAGACGCATGGCGGCAATCCGGGTATTTTCGGTTCGGTAAGACCGGTCACCCTGGAAGATGCCGATTCCTTGCGCCGCTTGCCCTTTGTGGAATATGTGATTCCCGGCATTGCCGGCAATGCCGAAGTGCGTGCCAACGGCAGGAGCAGGCGCACCATGGTGTTGGGTGAAGGGCGAGATTTCGGCAAGGCGTTCACGATGAAAGTGCAAACCGGCGGTTTCTGGAGCGATGTCGATAATGAGCAGGCGCGTGCGCAGACGGTGATCGGCGCCAAAATAAGGCAGGAACTTTTTCCCGGCATGAATCCGCTCGGCCAGTATCTGCGCGTCGGCGGGCAACGTTATCGTGTGGTTGGCGTGATGGAACCCAAGGGGCAGATTCTTGGTATGGATCTGGACGACGCCGTGTTCATCCCGGCTGCGCGCGCAATGGAACTGTTCAATCGGCCCGGGTTGATGGAGGTCAATGTCAGCTACCGCGCCGATGTCGATGCGGACACCGTGATTCACCTCATCAAGAAACGCATGACCGAACGGCACGGGCGCGAAGACTTCACCATCATTTCGCAGGAGCAATCGCTGGAAGTGTTGAGTTCGGTGCTCAACATCATCACTTTCGCTGTCGGCGCGCTGGGCGGTATTTCGCTGCTGGTCGGTGCGGTCGGTATTCTCACCATCATGACCATGGCTGTCACCGAACGCACAGCAGAGATCGGTCTGTTGCGGGCGCTTGGTGCGAGAGAGAAACAGGTGCTGACTCTGTTTCTGAGCGAAGCCATGTTGCTTTCCGCGCTGGGTGGATTGATGGGATTGTTGCTGGGCGTGGGCATTGCACAGGGACTACATATATTATTCCCGGCGCTGCCCGTGCATACGCCGTGGCTGTTTGCCGTCCTGGCCGAGTTGACAGCGGTCAGCATCGGGCTTGCAGCGGGGGTTGCGCCTGCAATGCGGGCGGCACGGCTCGACCCTGTGGAGGCGTTGCATGCGGAGTGATGTTGTATTCCCTGCTTTTCTGAAAAGCATAGAGGAAAATTCATGAGATATCAGGGAAAAATCATTTCGTGGAATGAGGAGCGAGGTTTCGGTTTTATCAAATGGAATGGCGCTGACGATAAATTGTTTGTCCATATCAGTGCGCTCGGTGAAAAGCGGCGAAAACCCGTTGCAGGTGATATCGTGACTTATGAAGTGGGCAAAGATGCCAAAGGGCGCAGCCGGGCTCTTAATGTTGCCTATGTGATTCCGGTGAAACGAAATGCATCTGCACGATCCGGCAAAAAGTCCGGTTTGGGTTATTTTGCAATCATTGGGCTGGTTGTGGCTTTTGGAGTTGCCAAGTATGCGCCACATGAGTTAGTCGGCCAGACCGGGCCTGATTCAGCAGCGCAAAACGTTTCACAAGACAGAGCGCCCCAAATAGTCGAGCATGGTGATATTGAATCTGACGCAGTTATTGCGGACGCGTTTTCAAATCACCAGAGCAACATACAGGTCTCCGGTCAGGGGATTGTTGCCAGGCTTTTGCCGGACGACAATGACGGTAGCCGGCATCAAAGATTCATTCTCAGACTGGCTTCAGGTCAAACATTGCTGATCGCACATAATATCGATATCGCCCCCAGAATTGATTCACTCAGGGAGGGTGGTACGGTTGCGTTTTATGGTCAGTACGAATGGAATGAAAAAGGTGGTGTCATTCACTGGACGCATCGTGATACGCGCGGTTCTCACGCAGATGGCTGGTTGCGATACCAGGGTCAGACGTATCAATGACGCACTTAAGCGTTACCCATGTTTTTTCCGGAGTATGACTTGAGTAGCAATGACACAATGCCGATTCGCTGTGACATCTTCTGCAACGTCGTCGACAACTATGGCGACATCGGTGTGTGCTGGCGTCTGGCGCGGCAGTTATCGAATGAACATGGGCTGGCAGTGCGGCTGTGGGTGGATGATCTGCACAGTCTGGGCAAATTATGTCCGGAAGTGGATGTGACACTGGATGAGCAGAGGTGCCGCGGGGTGGAGATCAGGTTGTGGCCGGATGATTTTCCTGTCGTCGAACCTTTCGATCTGGCGATCGAGGCATTTGCCTGCAAACTGCCGGAATCTTATGTGCAGGCAATGGCGCAGTTAAACGATCAGTCCGCTCCAGAGGCGAAGGTGGATGCCGCAGCCAACACCGTAGACGTTTCGCCTGTGGTGCGGAAGCCGGTGTGGCTGAACCTGGAATACCTCTCTGCCGAAGACTGGGTAGAGGGTTGCCATAAATTGCCGTCACCGCATCCAAACCTGCCGTTGACCAAATATTTTTTCTTTCCCGGCTTCACCGATAAGACGGGCGGTTTATTGCTGGAACGCGACTTGTTGGAGCGGCGTGATGCTTTCCAGTTCGATGCCGTCGCTCAGGCGCGATACTGGCGCAACCTGGGCGTGTCGGAACATGTAAAAGATGAATTGCGAGTGTCTTTGTTCGGGTATGAGAACGAGGCAATGGAAGGCTTGTTGCACAGATGGGAACACGGCAGGCAATTGATCACTTGCCTGGTGCCCGAAGGGCGGTCTTTGCCGCAAGTGGCAGCCTATTTCGGACAATCTCTCGAAGGATCGAACGGGAATATGCAAGGCACTGTCTGGCAGCGCGGTAATCTGCGAGTGCATGTGCTGCCTTTTGTTGAGCAGGAACATTATGACGAGTTGTTGTGGGCATGCGACATTAATTTCGTGCGAGGCGAGGATTCCTGCATAAGGGCGCAATGGGCGGCCAAGCCATTCATTTGGCAGATATATCCGCAGCATGACGGGGCGCATCTGGCAAAGCTGGAAGCTTTACGGCGGCGATATACGGCAGGTTTGCCGGCCGAAGCGGCGCAGGTGGTGCAGGATTTGTGGCTGGCCTGGAACGGCGGGCAGAATATTGCAGGCGCATGGACTCACTTTGCGGCGTTGCGAGGCGTATTGAACAAACACGGTGTGGAATGGGCGAAGCAGTTGGCATCCAGTAATCTGGCGATGAATTTGCTGGATTTTTACCGTCAGCATGCCAGCCTGTAAATTTCATGAATTTGCGTACCTCGGTTAACTTTTTGATTGATACGAAATATATTTTCTGATGTGTGCGTCCTGCATGATCGCCGCGCAAATACACGGGTTTTTCGGGTAAAATCCGCAGCTTGAATTTTTGAAGGCAGCAAGTTATGAAAACAGCACAAGAACTCCGCGTCGGTAACGTGATCCATGTTGGTGGCGAGCCGATGGTAATCCTGAAGGCCGAATACAGCCGTTCCGGCCGTAACGGTTCCGTGGTCAAGATGAAAATGAAGAATCTGCTGACTGAATCCGCCAAGGAAACGGTGTATGCAGCGGACGACAAGTTCGACCAGATCATTCTCGACAGGAAGGAATGCACATACTCGTATTTTGCCGATCCGATGTATGTGTTTATGGATGCCGAATACAACCAGTACGAAGTCGAAAAGGAAAATGTCGGCGACGTGGTGAATTATCTGGTAGACGGCATGGAAGATACTTGCGAAGTAGTGTTCTACGAGGGCAAGGCCATCTCGGTTGAATTGCCAACTACCATCGTGCGCGAGGTCGAGTACACCGAGCCCGCTGTGCGCGGCGATACTTCCGGCAAGGTAATGAAGCCGGCGCGTTTGAAGGGTTCCGGCTTCGAGTTGCCTGTGGCGGCGTTCATCGAGATTGGCGATAAAATCGAGATTGACACCCGGACCGGCGAGTTCAAAAAACGCGCGAAATAAGTTTTGTTTCAGCGTAAACAAAAAGAGCCGCATTGCGGCTCTTTTTGTTTTGGGCGCGCCGCCGCTTTCAGTGCCTACAGTTTTTCCACGCTATACATTGCCATCAGCTGGTGTGTTTCGCCCGGGGCGAGTGTGATGGCATTTTCCATGGCGTTGCCGCTTTCCACGCATATCATGCTGCGAAAGCCATCTTCACCTAAATCCCCCATCTTGTCGGCTTTTTCCGCCCATGGGTTCCACACCACGGAGGACATGCTGCCCTGCTTGGCGATGCGGATGGCGCGCTTCATGCCTTTGTCTTCGATGACACAATCCGTGTCGGTATTGATATACACGCGATCCACCTCGTTTTCGATAACGATGCCATCCTTCTGGGTGAAGCGTGCGAAATCCTTCACCTTGTCGAGATAGATGCAGTCATCCAGACCGCGGATGGTTATTTTTGCGATGTCACTGATCTGGAAATAGGTATGCAGGGCTTCACTGAGTTCGAAGGCGGCGTTACCAGCGTTGTGCGTGAGCAATTCCACACGCAATGCTTTGCCTACGGTCACTTCCAGTTGCGCAGTGGAATGATATGGCCATTGTGTACGAGTGGCATCGTTTTCAATCAGGCCAAAGCGCAGGAAAGTCGAACCGTCAGGTAATGCTTTTGTTTCAAAAATCTCCCACGGCATCGTACGTGCAAAACCGTGGTTGGGCAGTTTGCTGTCCGTTTTGTGCGGGCCGAACCAGGGCCAGCAGATCGGTATGCCGCCACGTATGGATTTGCCGGGCGCGAACCTGGCATGGGGCGAAAGCCAGATCACTGGTTCTTCTCCACGCGGTTGAAAGGTGGCAATGTGCGCACCCTGAAGTGCAATGTTGGCGAGAGCATGCTGGTTGGCGACTTCGGCAATGATCATGCCATCGGTGATTTCCTTGAACTGCACGTGGTTGCTGATGGCAAAGCGCTCGTTGAGTTCGATGAGTGTCATATTGATTCCCGTCGGATGAGAGGAACAACTAGCTTTGTTCAGGCGGAGGTGCTGTTTTCAGTACTTCATCCAGTGTGGTCTGCCCGGCGGCGACCTTGAGCGCGCCCGAAATACGCAGCGGTTTCATGCCTTCCCGGTTGGCATGCTCGCGCAAGGCGGCAATGTCGGTATCGGTGTTGATGATTTTACGCAGTTCCGGTGACATGAGTAGTACTTCATAAATACCGACTCGACCCGAATATCCTGTCATGCGGCATTCCAGGCAACCCTGCGGACGATGCAATTGTTTCGGGCGTGTCGCTTTCCAGGGCAGGACCAGGCTGTTCCAGAGTTCAATGTCGTTTTCCTGAATCGGGTAAGCCTTTTTACAGTGCGGGCACAATGTGCGCACCAGACGCTGTGCCATGATACCAAGCAGCGTGGCATTGATCATGTAGTAAGGTACACCCAGGTCGAGCAGACGTGTGATTGCGGAAGGGGCGTCATTGGTGTGCAGCGTGGAAAGCACCAGATGGCCGGTCAGTGCGGCCTGAATCGCCATTTCGGCGGTTTCGAGATCGCGAATTTCACCCACCATGATGATGTCCGGGTCTTGCCGCATCAACGCACGTACGCCATCGGCGAAACTCAGGTCAAGCCCGTGTTGAATCTGCATCTGGTTGAACGCAGGTTCCACCATTTCGATGGGGTCTTCCAGTGTGCATACGTTTACTTCCGGCGTGGCCAGGCTTTTCAGAGTGGAATACAGTGTGGTGGTTTTGCCCGATCCGGTGGGACCGGTGACAAGGATGATGCCGTTGGGCTTGGAAGTCATTTGTTCCCAGCGCGCACGATCATCTTCTGAAAAACCCAGTTCGACAAAATCGCGCACCAGAACTTCCGGATCGAAAATCCGCATCACCAGTTTTTCGCCGAATGCGGTGGGCAGGGTGGAGAGTCGCAGCTCAATTTCCTGGCCTTCCTGGGTGCGTGTCTTGATGCGGCCATCCTGCGGGCGGCGTTTTTCCATCAGGTCCATGCGTCCCAGCAATTTGATGCGGCTGGTCATTGCAGCGATCACCGATATTGGCAGTTGATGTACCTGATGCAATATGCCATCGATTCGAAAACGGACCAGGCCCATTTCGCGGCGCGGCTCAATATGGATATCCGATGCCCGCTGGTCGAAAGCGTATTGCCAGAGCCAATCCACGATATGCACGATATGCTGGTCGTTGGCGTCGAACTGCTTGTCGGTCTTGCCCATCTCGACCAGTTGCTCGAATGAGGCGATGTTGCCGGCATCCATCTTTGCTTTGGTTGCGCTCTGTACCGAGCGTGCCAGATTGTAGAATTCGACCAGATAGCGTTTGATGTCGGCAGGTGAAGAAAACACCCGGCGGATGTTCATGCGCGAAGTTTGCTTAAGGGTGCTTTCCCATTCGTGCAAAAAAGGTTCTGAAGTTGCTACGACAAGCTCCTTGCCTTCAATACGGATCGGCATGATGCCGAAGCGGTTTGCATAGTCGATCGACATCAGATCGACAAGATTGGAAAAATCGATTTTCAGGGGATCAATATGGAAATATTCCATGCCGACCCGTTTTGCCAGCCACTCGGTTAATGTATCCAGTGTCAGGAGACGATTAGGCGCGACTCTGGATTTCCAGCTTCTGCCCGCGATAACGATCAACGGATGTGCATCATGCCGGCGCAGGTGGTGTTCCGCAATGAGATCATCGGCATCCTCTTTGCCAACAATGCCGTCTGCGACCAGCATTTCCAGCAGTTCGGCCAGTTTCAGTCTGTGTTCCGGAGCGTTTTGTGCGGCCATATTCTTGTCTTGGGGGAAATTTGAATGACTATACCGTTATCGGGCGGGCGCTTCAATCAACTTGCGGGAGAGTTCGTATCCAGTTGCATAACCCGCAAAAAAACCGCCAAAAGGCGGTTTCTCTGTTGTGTTGGGAAGAATGCAAAAATGGTTCGGCCATTCTAGCGGGTGGAAGGCAACCTTCCGGTTGGATTGATCTGATCGGGATGGGATTCAGCCCAGTCCTGATAGATTAACTTTGCTGCAAACGAGACAAGTACAAACAACAGCGTCATGCTGGCGAATATTATTGCAGCCCATTTGAGGAATTTAAAAATTTTTTTCATAACTTATTTGAGAAATATAATTATTATAATTTATGTGCGCCATGGATACATGGCGCAACGAGTAATGCCTGCATGTCGCTGTATTCTGCCTCTCCCCCATGTATTGCTATTCAAAACCCATCCATATATGGATAGGTTTTATGTTGTTGGTGGAGGCGGCGGGAATTGAACCCGCGTCCGCAAGCCCTCTACAGGCAGTTCTACATACTTAGTCTGGCTGTTTAATTTTATCCTGCAGACGCCAACCGACGGGCTGCTGCAGGACGAGTCACCTTAAGTTTAGCTTCGTGCAAAGTGACCCTGCACGACACGATTCCGTGTAAATGACCTCACTCATCTCAACCTTGCGGTATCGAGCCCCTCCACGGACAGCGGGGTGTGAGGTCTGACCTTAAGCGGCCAGAGCGTAGTTTTCGTCGTTTGCGACTATTGGTTTTCCAGCTGATTAACGAGGTAGCGGGTCCTCGGTATGCCTTGCGCTGCTTTGTAACCCACGTCGAAGCCAGGTCGCCCCCGGTTCGATTTGTTACCAGCAGTGCATATTGTAGCAGTTTTACTTCGGCTTGTTGGTTTGCAGCGAGCGGGCAAAGTGGCGGTCGGATTTGGTGGCGTGCGAGGCGAACCAGTCGAGCAGTAGCAGGGCCGTATGGTAGGCAAGGTAGCGCGGGTCATCCGTATTGTTTCTGGTTTTCTTTTCCAGTTCGGCAAGTTTTTCGATGAAACGTTTGTGCTCCTGGATGTGGGGCTCGGTGAAGGGATAATCAAGTTCGCGCATCATCTTTTCCTCAAGGGGAAAGAATTGCTGATTGAGGCGGGCCATGAACGGGAATATCTCTGCGAAATTACCGCAATCATTCTGGTCGATTTGCGATGTGAGTATGTTGATGTGTTCCATCAACTCGCGATGGGCTTTATCAAGTTCGGGCAGGCCAGTGTGCTGTTCTTCTTTCCATATTAACTCGCCCTGTAATTCTCCCGTGCTCAGATGCTGTCCGGTAACCATGAATTCGTAACAGCGTTCCAGATAGATCAGGGACGGGAAGTCGTCAGGCATGATATCGATGCATTGCTTGAATAACGGAATGGCCTCGGCAATGTCTTTCAGGTGGTAATAGGCGACCGCTTTTTCAAATATCACCAGACTTGCCCGTTTGTTGTTGCGCAGTTCTTCGCTATTGTTGTCGAAGACCTCATAGATGGAGAGCGGTTGCGACTTTCCCTTTACGCGGATTCGATCCAGGAAACGGATGTCATATTTGGCCGGATCGGGTAATTCGTACAGGGTGTTCTGGCTGATGATGAGCGGTGCGTGGTAGGTTTTTGTGGCTTCTTCCAGGCGTGCCGTCAGATTGACTGCATCGCCGATCACCGTGCTGTCCATGCGGTTGATGCCGCCTACGGTGCCAATCATCACCATGCCGGTGTTCAGCCCGATACCGATGTCGATAGGGGTGTAGCCTGCACGTATGCGTCCGGCGTTGTAATAACTCAGCCGTTCCAGCATGGCGATGGCGCCGCTTACTGCATCGTTTGCGCCATGCTCGAACAGTGCCATGATGGCGTCGCCGATGTATTTGTCGATGATGCCGCGATGGCGGCTGATGACCGGTTCCATCTGGCAGAGATAGGAGTTGATGAACTCGAAGTTTTCGGCGGGTGTCATGGATTCGGACAGCAGGGAGAAATCGCGGATGTCCGTAAACATGATGGTCATCTTGCGCTCGACCTGATCGCCGAGTTTGACATCAACAATGCTTTCCGCTTCGAGCAAGTTGAGCAGCTGGTGCGGAACCAGGCGACCATACGCCGCCTCGGTTTGTTGCAGCAAAGCCATTGCCTGTTGATGGGCAATGATGACCTTGTGCAATATCTCCTGGGTACTGCCCTGGGTCGGATTATTGGGGCCGTCTGTCCCGCTGGATCCTTCTTTCATTCTCCTCAGCTACCATCATTCTGTTATTGGAGCCATTATTCTATTATTGGAGCATGATACCGCGGTTCAGCTCTGGATGTAACGAAGTAAAGCAAAAGGAGTGGGAACAGTACCGATGGAAGGCCAAGCGTCAAGGTCGGCTTTTGGATCAATATAGCCATAGGAAGCGATGATTCCTTTCATGCCCGCCGCATGCGCCGCCTCCATGTCGCGCAAATCGTCGCCCAGGTAGAGACAATTTTCCGGAGCAATGCCCATCAATTCGGCAGCGTGCAACAGCGGCATCGGGTGCGGTTTGGAATGTTCGCAGGTATCGCCGCTTACCAGGCAGGCGGCACGTTTGGCATAACCGAGTTTTTCCATCAGCAATACGGTATAGCGGTGCGGTTTGTTGGTGACGATACCCCAGGGCAGGTCGTTTCGTTCCAGTTCGGAGACCAGTGTTGCCATGCTCGGGAACAGCCGGGTATGGTCGCAGATATGCGCCTCATAATGTTGCAACAGGGCTTCGCGTATTTCTTCATAATTCTCCGCTTCCGGCTCGACGTTCATGCCCAGTTTCAACAATCCCTGCGAGCCATGTGAAGCATGGGGGCGGATGGTTTCTATGGGTAGCGGGGGCAGGTCATGCAGTGCACGCACATGGTTCAATGCCGCACCCAGATCGGGAGCAGTATCGGCAAATGTGCCGTCGAGATCGAAAAGGACGGCCTCATCCACTTTGACAGGCCACCAGGTAATTGACACTGGTATCCCGTTCGAGCGAATAACGCTTGTCCAGCGGGTTATAGCTCATGCCGGTGATATCCGAAACGTTCAGGCCGGCGTCGCGACACCACTGCGCCAGTTCCGAAGGCTTGATGAATTTGGCGAAATCATGCGTGCCGCGCGGTAACAGATTCAGCACATATTCTGCGCCGAGAATGGCGAACAGGTATGACTTCGGATTGCGGTTAAGCGTGGAAAAGAATACATGACCGCCAGGCTTGGCTAATTTTGCGCAGGCGGCGACTACGGCAGCCGGATCGGGGACATGTTCCAGCATTTCCATGCAGGACACCACATCGTAATGCGCGGGGCGTTCGGCAGCGAGTTCTTCCACAGAGACTTTGCGATACTCAACCTTGCGGCCGCTTTCCAGCAAATGCAGCTTGGCCACTTGCAGCGATTTGTCGGCAAGATCAATCCCAGTCACCCTGGCACCCATTTCCGCCATGCTTTCGGCCAGTATCCCGCCGCCGCAACCGACATCCAGCACGGTCTTGCCGGCCAGTCCGGCGATGCGATCAATATAACCCAGCCGAAGCGGATTGATGTCGTGCAAGGGCTTGAATTCACTGTTCGGATCCCACCACTTGTGGGCGAGTTGAGAGAATTTTTCAAGTTCGATGGGATCGGCGTTGGACATGTTTTGGCCCCGGTATTGGTAATAGTGTGGCGACTTTAACAAATCTACCAGCCAATAGCCAAACCAAAGAAGGGGAGTGTCTGGTAGTCGGCGAATAAGAGGCATGTGGTAGAATGTCGTCTTCGTTTTTTGCCTCCACGTCTCATTAAACCAGGTCGCTCATGGAACAACAATTCGCCAAAGAAACCCTGCCGGTCAGCCTTGAAGAGGAGATGCGCAAGTCCTATCTGGACTACGCAATGAGTGTAATCGTGGGCCGCGCGCTGCCTGATGTTCGCGACGGTCTGAAACCGGTGCACAGGCGAGTTTTGTTCGCGATGCATGAGCTTTCCAACGACTGGAACAAGGCATACAAGAAATCGGCGCGTATCGTCGGCGACGTGATCGGTAAATACCACCCGCACGGTGATACTGCAGTGTACGACACCATCGTGCGCATGGCTCAGGATTTCTCGCTGCGCTACACACTGGTGGACGGTCAGGGCAATTTCGGTTCTGTGGACGGTGATAATGCGGCGGCAATGCGTTACACCGAAATCCGCATGGCGAAAATCGCGCACGAACTGTTGGCCGACCTGGATAAGGAAACGGTCGATTTCGGGCCGAACTATGATGGCTCGGAAAATGAGCCGCTGGTGTTACCGGCGCGTTTTCCCAACTTGCTGGTAAATGGCTCTTCCGGCATTGCAGTGGGTATGGCGACCAACATTCCCCCTCACAATATGGGCGAAGTGGTGGATGCCTGTCTGGCGCTGCTGAAAGACCCGGAAATGAGCGTTGAACAGTTGATCGAGATCGTGCCCGCACCCGATTTCCCGACTGCCGGTTTCATTTACGGCCTGGCTGGCGTGAAGGAAGGTTACCGTACGGGCCGCGGCCGTGTCGTGATGCGCGCACGTACTCACTTCGAGAACTTTGGCAAGGGTGATCGCCAGGCCATCATCGTCGACGAACTGCCTTATCAGGTGAACAAGGCCAACCTGCTGATGAAAATCGGCGAAATGGTGCGCGAGAAACGTATCGAAGGAATTTCCGAGATACGTGACGAATCTGACAAATCCGGCATGCGCGCTGTGATAGAACTCAAGCGCGGCGAGAACGCCGAAGTGATCCTGAACCAGTTGTACAAGGATACGGCGATGCAGGACAGCTTCGGCATCAACATGGTTGCGATCATCGATGGCCAGCCCAAGCTGCTCAATCTCAAACAGGTGATCGAAGCGTTCCTGCGGCACCGTCGTGAAGTCGTGACGCGGCGCACGATTTTTGAATTGCGCAAAGCGCGTGAACGCGGCCATATCCTGGAAGGACTGGCCGTTGCATTGTCCAATGTGGACGAGATCATTGCACTGATCAAGGCCGCACCGACACCGCCGGAAGCCAAGCGGGCATTGATGGATCGTTCCTGGCGTTCATCCCTGGTGGAAGATATGCTGAGCCGTGTCAGCGACGCCTCGCGACCCGATGGTCTGGCGCCCGAGTTCGGCCTGGTGGAGGGACAAGGCTATTTTCTTTCCGATGCACAGGCACAGGCGATCCTGGAACTGCGTTTGCAACGCCTGACCGGACTGGAACAGGACAAGATCGTCGGCGAGTACCGCGAAGTGATGGACAAAATCACCGACCTGCTGGACATCCTGGCCAAACCTGCGCGCGTGACGCAGATCATTGGTGACGAGCTGGTGACGATCCGTTCGCAGTTTGGCGACAAGCGCCGTAGCGAGATCATCATGCATACGCAAGATATGAGCATGGAGGATCTGATCGCGCCTGAGGATGTAGTCGTGACCATGTCGCACAGTGGCTACATGAAGGCGCAGAAACTCGACGAATATCGCGCACAGAAGCGCGGGGGGCGCGGCAAGCAGGCGACCGCAACCAAGGACGACGACTTTGTCGACAACCTGTTCATCGCCAACACCCACGACTATATTCTGTGTTTCTCCAACCGCGGTCGCGTGTACTGGCTTAAGGTGTACGACGTGCCGCAGGGAACGCGCACCAGCCGCGGCAAGCCCATCGTAAACCTGCTGCCGCTGGAGGCGAACGAGAAAATCAACGCCATCCTGCCGGTAAAACAATTTGCCGAAGACCGGTTCATCTTCTTTGCAACCAGCAAAGGTACGGTGAAAAAGACAGCGCTGTCCGATTTTTCCAACCCGCGCAAGACCGGCATTATCGCCATCAGCCTGGACGAGGGTGACTATCTTATTGGCGTGGCGATCACCGATGGCAAACACGATGTGATGCTGTTTTCGGATGAGGGTCGCGCTGTGCGTTTCGCCGAAGAGGATGTGCGTGTCATGGGCCGCACAGCGCGCGGCGTGCGCGGCATGAACCTGGCCAAAGGCGGCAACGTCATTGCGCTGCTGGTGGCCGAGAATGAAGAACAGACGGTGTTGACCGCAACCGAGAATGGCTACGGTAAGCGCACACCCATCACCGAATATACCCGTCACGGGCGTGGCACACAGGGGATGACCGCCATCCAGACTTCCGAACGTAACGGCAAAGTGGTTGCCGCGACGCTGGTCGATGGCGAAGACGAAATCATGCTGATCGGCACCAGCGGCGTGCTGATCCGTACCCGCGTCAAGGAAATACGCGAAATGGGCCGTGCAACCCAGGGCGTGATCCTGATGAGTGTAGGCGAAGACGAAAAACTGGCCGGTCTGAGCCGGCTGGCCGAGACGGAAGAAGAGGCTGAGGGACAATAAGCTGGTGAAAGCAGATAGACCCCAGGCAGCGATTTGCCTGCTTTTCCCCTTTACCCTACATGAATTTTCTAAACAGGAGAGACTAAATGACCATCTATAACTTCAGTGCGGGACCGGCAGTATTACCAAAGGATGTGCTGCTGCAAGCGCAGTCTGAACTTATCGACTGGCATGGCAGTGGCATGTCGGTGATGGAAATGTCGCATCGCGGCAAGGAATATATGGGCATTCATGCCCAGGCTGAAGCCGATCTGCGCGAGTTGATGGGCATCCCCGCCAACTACAAGGTACTGTTTCTGCAAGGCGGGGCACATCTTCAGTTTTCGATGATTCCGTTCAATTTATTGCGCGGCAAATCGTCGGCCGATTACGTCTATACCGGCCAATGGTCGAAGAAAGCCATCGGCGAGGCCAAAAAATTCTGTAACGTGAATGTGGTGGCGACCAACGCCGACAGGAACAGCACTTATATTCCTGCATTCGACAGCTGGAAACTGGACAAGAACGCGGCATACGTACATTACACATCGAATGAAACCATAGGTGGCGTCGAGTTCAACTGGATACCGGAAACAGGCGATGTGCCGCTCGTGGCGGATATGTCGTCCAACATCCTGTCGCGTCCCATGGATGTTTGGAAGTACGGCCTGATCTATGCCGGTGCGCAAAAAAATATCGGTCCGGCCGGGCTGACGCTTGTCATCGTGCGCGAAGACCTGGTGGGCCATGCCGATCCTCGCCTGCCGACCATGCTGGATTACAAGACACATGCCGACAACGAGTCCATGTACAACACACCGCCTACGTTTACCATCTATATGGCCGGGCTGGTGTTCCAGTGGCTGAAGAAAAACGGCGGCATCGGCGCGATGGAAAAGATCAATATTGCCAAATCGAATCTGCTGTATGCGGCCATCGATGCCAGCAGCGGCTTCTACCACTGTCCGGTGGACCAGGCAGACCGCTCGCGCATGAATGTGCCGTTCACACTGAAAGATGCGAATCTGGACGGCGAGTTCCTGAAGCAGGCGGGTGGGCGCGGCCTGTTGCAATTGAAAGGCCACCGCTCCGTCGGCGGTATGCGTGCCTCCATCTACAATGCGATGCCGCTGGAAGGCGTGCAGGCGCTGGTTGATTTCATGAATGAGTTTGCCCAACATCATGGCTAAAACATTTCACGTCCTTACCCTGAATAAAATTTCGTCGATTGGCCTGAAACGTCTTCCTGCGGGGCGTTATCAAACCGGAGACAAGATCGAACAGCCGGATGCCATCATGGTGCGTTCGCACAACATGCTGGAAATGGACATACCGGACAGCGTACTGGCCATCGCGCGCGCCGGTGCGGGTACGAACAATGTGCCGGTAAAAAAGATGAGCGAGCGCGGTGTGCCGGTGTTCAATGCGCCGGGGGCGAATGCCAATGCCGTGAAGGAACTGGTGATTGCCGGTATGTTGCTGGCCTCACGCAACATCGTTCCTGCGTTACGCTTTACGGCAGGATTGCAGGGCGATGATGCGACCCTGCACAAACTGGTCGAGGGCGGAAAAAAGGACTACGCCGGTACGGAATTGTACGGGCGCACCCTGGGCATCGTCGGCCTGGGGGCCATCGGGCGTCTGGTGGCGAATGCAGCCATCGGGCTGGGTATGAAAGTCATCGGTTTCGATCCGGAGATTACAGTAGATGCGGCGTGGAGCCTGTCCTCGCAAGTGAAAAAGGCGGCCAGCATCGAAGATCTGTTGAAGCATAGCGATTACGTCACGATGCATGTGCCCTTGCTGGAGGCAACACGCGACCTGATCGACAGCAAGCGGGTAGCTGCGATGAAACAAGGCACGGTGTTGCTGAATTTCTCGCGCGCCGGGATCGTCAACGAGGATGCAGTTATCGCCGGACTGGCTGACAAGCATCTGCGCTACTACGTGTGCGATTTTCCGAGCAGCAAATCGCTCTCGAACGAAAAAATCATTGCCTTGCCGCACCTGGGCGCATCCACCGCTGAGGCGGAAGAAAATTGTGCGGTGATGGTGGCCGAACAACTGCGCGAATATCTGGAACACGGCAATATCAGCAATACCGTGAATTTTCCCAACGTCAGCATGCCGCGCGAATCATCATTCCGGCTGGCCATCGCCAATGCCAATGTACCGAACATGCTGGGACAGATTTCCACAGCGCTTGCGGAAGCGAGCATCAACATTCATAACATGACGAATAACTCCCGTGGTGAAATGGCCTATACGCTGGTGGATACCGATAGCGCAGTGCCGGAGAAACTGATCGGCCAGATTTCCGCCATTCCCGGCGTGCTGATGGTGCGGGCGCTGCCTCTGGAGAAGGATGCATGAGTGAGGAATTGAAAAAATTCCGCGAGCAGATCGATCGCATCGACGAAGAACTGCTCAAACTGTTCAATCAGCGTGCCACGCTGGCACAGCAGATCGGTCATGCCAAAGGCAAAGGTGCAGTGTTGCGTCCGGAGCGCGAAGCGCAGGTGCTGCAACACATGGCCCAGATCAATACCGGGCCGTTGTCCGATAAAAGCGTGGCACAATTGTTTACCGAAGTCATATCGCAGTGCCGCGCGCTGGAAGCACCGTTACGTGTGGCCTATCTGGGGCCGCACGGAACATTCAGCGAGGCGGCGGCGTTCCAGCGTTTCGGTCAGGCGGCTGAAGGTGTGCCGTCCGAATCCATTGACAGTGTGTTTGCTGCCGTCGAAAGCGGCGCGGCAAGTTTCGGCCTGGTACCGGTGGAAAATACCACCGAGGGCGCGATCGGACGTACGCTGGACTTGCTGTTGAACAGCAACCTCAAGATTTGCGGTGAGGTCATGCTGCAAGTGCACCAGTGCGTGCTGTCGAACGAGAACGACCTGTCGCTCATCCGCAAAGTTTATTCGCACCCGCAATCGTTCGGGCAATGCAATGGCTGGCTGAACGCGCATCTGCCGCATGCCGAATGCATTACTGCATCCAGCAATGCCGATGCGGCACGTCTGGCGGCAGAAGAGTCGTTTGCAGCAGCCGTTGCCAGTGAACAGGCGGCGGAACATTTCAAGCTGAAGGTGCTGGCGCAAAATATCGAAGACGATGTGCGCAATACCACACGCTTCCTTGTCATCGGCAAGCAGGACGTAGCGCCTTCCAGCAAGGATAAGACATCGCTGGCGATGTCTGCGGCGAACCGTCCTGGCGCGATGCATGATCTGCTGACGCCGTTTGCGAAAAACGGGGTTTCCATGACCAAGCTCGAGTCGCGTCCGAGCCGTACCGGGTTATGGGAATACGTGTTTTATGTCGATATAGAAGGTCATCAGACCGATGCCAAGGTGGCAGCGGCGCTGGAACAACTTAAACAGATTGCAGCCTTTGTGAAGGTGCTGGGTTCCTACCCAGTTGCTACATAGCGCATAAATCTACTGCGCGAACCGGCATCGGGCGCGCGCGGTGCTCGGCATCCTCATGTACTTGCGTGTACACTCCGGTGCCTGCGCTCCGGGCATCCCCAATGCCGATTCGCTCGCTACGATTTCTGCGCCATGTAGTTAACAAATTTAGTGTGTTTGATTAAACAATGAACTATACAGAACTTGCTCCTCCCTATATTCGCGCGATTGCGCCCTATCAGCCGGGCAAGCCGATCACCGAACTGGAACGCGAACTGGGTATCTCCGGCGTCGTCAAGCTGGCCTCGAACGAAAATCCGCTGGGCGCAAGCCCGGCTTCGATGGCCGCGATGCAGGAGGCGATCAAGAATGTTGCACTATATCCGGATGGTAACGGATTCGAACTGAAAGACGCATTGGTGAAACGCTACGGCGTGGCACAAGACAATGTGACACTGGGCAACGGCTCCAACGACCTGCTGGAACTCGTCGCGCGCGCTTTTCTGGCACCCGGCGACAAAGTGGTTTACTCAGCGCATGCTTTTGCCGTGTACTCGCTGGCGACACAAGCCGTGGGTGCCGAGGGCATCAGCGTGCCGGCTACCAAGGACTACGGCCATGACCTGCCCGCGATGCGGAAGGCGGCGACTAACAGCAAGGCCAGGATCGTATTCATCGCCAATCCCAACAATCCGACCGGCACCTTCGTGGATGAAGAAGCATTGCTGGCGTTCCTGCGCGGTCTGTCTCCCAGAATACTGGTCGTGCTGGACGAGGCGTATAACGAATATCTGCCCGAAGACAAACGCTACGATTCAGTGGCATGGCTGGCGCAATTTCCCAACCTTATTATTTTGCGCACCTTCTCCAAGGCTTACGGTCTGGCAGGGTTACGTGTCGGCTATGCGTTGGCCAATGCGCAGGTGACGGACATGATGAATCGCGTGCGCCAGCCGTTCAATGTAAACAGCGTGGCGCAAGCGGCGGCAGTGGCTGCATTGCGCGATGTATCCTTTGTCAAAAGGACATTCGAACTGAACCTGCGCGGCATGCGGCAGATCACCGACGGCCTGACCAGACTGGGGCTGGAATATATCCCGTCATTTGCCAACTTTGTGGCGTTCCGTATTGGCAACGCTACGGCGATGTACCAACGCTTGCTCGAACTGGGCGTGATCGTACGCCCGATAGCCAATTACGATATGCCGGACTGGTTGCGCGTGACCGTGGGGCTGGAAAGCGAGAACGCAAAATTTCTGTCTGCACTGGAAAAATGTATTACTGAGCAAGTTAATGGAGAAAATAAATGATCATCGTAATGGGTAGTGAAATCACCGACGCACAAATCGAGGCGGTGGTAAAAAAGATTGAAGCGGCGGGACTCAAGGCCAACATTTCTCGCGGCATTGAGCGCACCGTCATCGGCGCCATTGGCGACGAGCGCAAGCTGGAGGCGGAAATGTTCACCCCGTTGCCGGGCGTGGAATCGGCGATGCACATCGCCAAACAATACAAGATCGTTTCGCGCGAATCGCACAAGCAGGATACCGTGATCGATATCGGCGGCGTACCGCTGGGCGGCAACCAGATACAGGTCATCGCCGGACCGTGCTCGGTAGAGACGCAGGAGCAGATGGACCTGGCGGCAAAATCTACGCATGAAGCAGGCTGCCGCCTGATGCGCGGCGGTGCGTTCAAGCCACGCACGAGCCCTTATGCTTTCCAGGGCCACGGCGAAGAAGGTCTGGTGATGTTCCGTAAGGCCGCGGAAAAATACAAACTGCCCATCGTCACCGAGCTGATGGATGCACGCCAGTTGGATATCTTTATGGAATACGATGTCGATGCGATCCAGATCGGTACCCGCAACATGCAGAACTTCGATCTGCTCAAAGCGGTCGGCAAGGTCAACAAGCCCATCATCCTCAAGCGCGGCATGTCGGCAACGATCAGCGAATGGTTGATGTCGGCTGAATACATCGCAGCGGGCGGCAATCACAACATCATCTTCTGCGAACGCGGCATCCGCACCTTTGAGACCGCCTACCGTAACGTGCTTGATGTAACTGCGATTGCCGTGTTGAAGAAAGAAACTCACCTGCCGGTGATCGTGGATCCTTCGCATGCAGGCGGCAAGGCATGGATGGTGCCCGCACTGTCGCAAGCCGCCATCGCCGCCGGTGCAGACGGCTTGCTGGTCGAGATGCACCCCAGCCCGTGTGATGCATGGTGCGACGCCGACCAGGCGCTCACCCCTGAGGATCTGAAAAAACTCATGGGTTCCCTGGGTGCCATCGCCAAAGCAATCGGGCGGACGATCTAGCTTATGCAGCCGGCCTTCCGCAAAGTCGTCATCTTTGGAGCAGGCCTGATCGGCGGGTCGTTTGCTTTGGCTTTGCGTAAAGCGGGTGCAGCAGGAGAGGTGGTTGGATTCGGACGCAGTACCGCAACCCTGGAACAGGCCCGGCAGCTCGGCATCCTCGACCGCATCGGCGCCGACGTGGCGCAGGAAGTGCGCGATGCCGACATCGTCCTGATTGCCACACCCGTGGCACAAATGGCGGACATCTTTATGCGTATCGCACCCCATCTTGGTGCTCGAACGCTGGTGACCGACGGTGGCAGCACCAAGAGCGACATTGTGGCTGCAGCACGTGCGCATCTTGGTGACAAAATATCGCAATTCATTCCTGCTCACCCTATTGCGGGCGCCGAGAAGAGCGGAGCAGGCGCTGCAATGGCCGATCTGTACCAGGGCAAAAAAGTCGTGCTCACCCCGCTGCCGGAGAACTCGAAAGAATCTGTGGCGCGCGTGCGCCTGGCATGGGAGCTGTGTGGCGCCAATGTGGACGAATTGGCTCCCGAACGGCATGACGAAGTTTTTGCCGCCGTGAGTCATCTGCCGCACCTGTTGTCGTTCGCGCTGGTACATGACCTGGCGCAACGCGACAACCGCGACCAGTTGCTGTCCTTTGCCGCGAGCGGCTTCCGCGACTTCACGCGTATCGCCGCCAGTTCTCCTGAAATGTGGCGTGACATCAGCCTCGCCAATCGCGAAGCCCTGCTGCAGGAAGTGAAACGCTATGCGGATGAACTTTACGTCGTCTATCAGGCGCTGGAAAACAACGATGCTGCCAAACTGGAAGAGATATTCAGCCTGGCGCGCGAAATACGTAGCCGCTGGCGGCAATAATTGAAACACCTCATCTTGTCCACGAAAAACACGAAAGGCACGAAATACGACAATGGAATATGCATGTTTGAGCCGAACTTTCCTTCCTGTATTTCATGGCAAGAAAGTACTTCGGTTTTGTTCGTGCGTTTTCGTGTATTTCGTGGACAATGGTTTTTCTCAGAATGGTTACATTCTCTTCTGATATGTCACAACTCGAATATCTTGACCTTCCTCCCCTGAAGTCGGCAAGCGGTAGCGTGCGCTTGCCTGGCTCCAAGAGTATTTCAAATCGCGTGTTGCTGCTGGCAGCGCTGGCCGAAGGTGTCACGGAAGTACGCGATCTGCTGAAGTCGGACGATACCGACCGCATGCTGGATGCCTTGCGTACGCTGGGGGTGAAGGTGGAGTCGCTGGGCGACAACGCATACCGCGTGACCGGTTGCGGCGGCAACTTCCCGGTGAAGGAAGCGAAACTGTTTCTGGGCAATGCAGGGACGGCTTTTCGTCCGCTGACTGCTGCGCTGGCTTTGTCTGGTGGCAGCTATGAATTGTCCGGCGTGCCACGCATGCACGAGCGCCCCATAGGCGACCTGGTCGATGCGCTGCGCCAGCTTGGTGCGAATATTGAATATTTGGGCAAGGAAGGTTTTCCGCCGTTGCAGGTTTCTCCTGCAAAATTGCCCAGCAAGTTGGAGCCAGTGAAAGTACGTGGAGATGTGTCTAGCCAATTTTTGACTGGTTTGTTGATGGCTGCACCACTGCTAGGGCGGGAAGTGAACGTCGTGGTGGAGGGGGAGTTGATTTCAAAGCCTTATATCGAAATCACTTTGGCGATGATGGAGCGTTTCGGAGTAGTTGTATGGCCTCGCCTAGATGGTAAAGAGCATGACTTTCAGCATTTCGTATTTTTTGAAGGGAAGAGCTATCACACTTCTGGCACGATCTACGTTGAGGGCGATGCGTCTTCCGCTTCATATTTCCTGGCTGCCGGGGCGATTGGTGGTGGCCCGGTACGCGTGGAAGGGGTGGGCAAGACCAGTGTGCAGGGCGATGTTCGCTTTTCCGAGGCACTGGAAAAAATGGGTGCTGTCATCATCATGGGCGACAACTGGATAGAGGCGAGAGCCCCAGTCAATGGCAAACTCAAAGCCATCGACCTCGACTGCAACCACATTCCCGACGCCGCGATGACGCTGGCTGTCGTGGCGCTCTTTGCTGACGGCCCGACCATGCTGAAAAACATCGCAAGCTGGCGCGTGAAAGAGACCGACCGCATCGCCGCCATGGCGACCGAGCTGCGCAAAGTCGGTGCGACGGTGGAAGAGGGTGCTGACTACATCCGCATTACGCCTCCTCAATCCTCAATCCTCAATCCTCAATCCGGTATTGACACTTATGACGACCACCGCATGGCGATGTGTTTCTCGCTGGCCGCATTCGGCGGTGCGGGGGTGCGCATCAACGACCCCGGGTGCGTGGCCAAGACTTTCCCCAATTATTTCGAGGAATTCCTGAAAATATGCCATCAGTAACTCAAGCCGTTCCGGTCATCGCCATCGATGGGCCATCCGCATCCGGCAAGGGCACGGTGGCGCAGCTCGTGGCTGAAGCCTTGGGCGGATGGCATTACCTGGATAGCGGCGCGTTGTACCGCTTGCTGGGATTGGCAGCCCAACGTCATGGGGTGGCGCTGGACGATGAAGCCGGGCTGGCCGAACTGGCGGGCAGGGTGGATATCCGCTTTGAGAAGGGGGATACCTGGCTGGATGGGGCCAAAGTGGGCGACGAATTGCGTACTGAAGAGGCGGGGTCGGCAGCCTCCAAGGTGGCGGCTTTGCCCAGGGTCAGGGCGGCTTTGCTCGATAAACAGCGCGCTTTCCGGCGGGCGCCCGGGCTGGTGGCGGATGGGCGCGATATGGCGTCGGTAGTATTCCCGGATGCGGCGCTCAAAATATTCCTGACAGCCAGTGCCGAGGCGCGGGCCGAGCGTCGATATAAGCAGTTGATAGAAAAAGGGATGGATGCTAATATCGCCGCCCTTTTGCAGGATATCAGGGCGCGCGACGAACGGGACATTCAACGTAGCGTGGCTCCGCTGCAACAGGCGCAGGGTGCGAGCTTGCTGGATACGACTCCTCTGAACATCGAGCAGGCGGTGCAGGAAGTGCTGAATCGCTACCATGCAGCATGGTCCAGATAAGAACCTTTTGTCTGGGTTGATTAACTAACCCCCGCTCATCACGGGATTGTCCTCAAGGTATACCTTTTATGAACGCAGTAGCTGATATGGAAAGTTTTGCTTCACTGTTTGAAGAAAGCCTGAGCCGCAAGGAAATGCGCGCAGGCGAACTGATCACCGCACAGGTTGTACGAGTCGAACAGAATGTAGTGGTTGTGAATGCCGGACTGAAGTCCGAAAGTTTTATTCCCGTTGAAGAATTCAAGGACGCAACGGGCGCAATTGAAGTACAGGCCGGTGATTTCGTCACCGTTGCCATCGAATCCCTGGAAAACGGCTACGGCGAAACGCGTTTGTCGCGCGAAAAAGCCAAGCGCCTGGCTGCCTGGATCGACCTGGAGCAGGCGATGGAAGAAGGCCGCATCGTCGAAGGTTATGTCAGCGGCAAGGTCAAGGGCGGCCTGACCGCCATGGTGAACGGCATCCGCGCCTTCCTGCCCGGCTCGCTGGTGGATACCCGCCCGGTCAAGGACACCACACCGTACGAAAACAAGACCATGGAACTCAAGGTCATCAAACTGGATCGCAAACGCAACAACGTGGTGGTATCCCGCCGCGCCGTGCTGGAAGCGACCCAGGGTGCCGACCGCGAAACCCTGCTGGAAAACCTGAAGGAAGGCGCAGTGGTCAAGGGCATCGTCAAGAACATCACCGATTACGGTGCGTTCGTTGATCTGGGCGGCATCGACGGTCTGTTGCACATCACCGATCTGGCATGGCGTCGCGTGAAACATCCATCCGAAGTATTGGCAGTCGGCGACGAGGTCGAAGCCAAGATCCTCAAATTCGACCAGGAAAAGAACCGCGTTTCCTTGGGCATCAAGCAAATGGGTGACGATCCGTGGAACGGTCTGGCCCGTCGCTATCCGCAAGGCACCCGCCTGTTCGGCAAGGTAACCAACCTGACCGACTACGGTGCATTCGTGGAGATCGAGCAAGGCATCGAAGGCCTGGTGCATGTGTCCGAAATGGACTGGACCAACAAGAACGTGCATCCGTCCAAGGTTGTTGCTTTGGGTGATGAAGTCGAAGTCATGATCCTCGAGATCGACGAATCCCGCCGCCGCATCTCACTGGGCATGAAGCAGTGCAAATCCAATCCATGGGACGATTTTGCACTCAACCACAAGAAAGGCGACAAAGTTAAGGGTGCGATCAAATCCATCACCGATTTTGGCGTCTTCATCGGTCTGGATGGCGGTATCGACGGTCTGGTACACCTGTCCGACCTGTCCTGGAGCGTTCCCGGCGAAGAGGCCGTACGTAACTACAAGAAGGGCGACGAACTGGAAGCGCTGGTGCTGGCCATCGACGTCGAGCGCGAGCGCATCTCGCTGGGCGTGAAGCAACTGGAAGGTGATCCGTTTGGCGGCTTCGTTTCCGGTCACGACAAGGGCGCAGCAGTTACCGGCACTGTGAAATCGCTGGATGCCAAGGGTGCTGTGGTTGAACTGGAAGGCGGTGTGGAGGCCTATCTGAAGGCATCCGAAGTTTCCGCTGATCGTGTGGAAGACATCCGCAACCACCTGAAGGAAGGCGACACCGTTAAGGCTGTCATTATCAACGTCGACCGCAAGAACCGCAGCATCAACCTGTCGATCAAGGCGCAGGACAAGGCCGATACGGCAGCGGCGATGCAGAAGTTTGCGGCAGAAAATACCAAATCAGCTGGTACAACCAATCTGGGTGCGCTGCTCAAGGCGAAACTGGGTTCCACTAAAAAAGCTGACATACAGTAGGAGGGGAAGGACGATGACGCGTTCAGATCTTATCGCAAAGCTTACGGAACGTTATACGCAGTTGCTTGGCAAGGATGCCGAATTGGCTGTCAAAGTGATCCTGGACAGCATGTCGTCGACCCTGTCGCGCGGCGGCCGTATCGAAATACGCGGATTTGGCAGTTTTGCCCTGAATTACCGTCCGCCACGCCTGGGGCGCAACCCCAAGTCCGGCGAGAAGGTTCAGGTACCTGCCAAATATGTGCCTCATTTCAAAGCAGGTAAGGAACTGCGCGAGCGCGTGGATTATCCTTCTACTTCTGCCTGAAACGATTCTGAAGTGATTCAATTGGCGGCCCTGAGCCGCCAATTTTTTATCCGTTCATGTTATCGTTACACCCCAGTTTATAGACGATAAAATCCATCATGCGATACCTGATCTGGTCACTGCGTATCATGCTGTTCCTGCTTTTGCTGGGATTTGCACTGAAAAACGATCAAGCCGTCACGTTGCGCTATTTCCTTGGTTTTGCGTGGGATACATCCCTTGTTGTCGCATTGTTGTGTTTTTTCATACTGGGTGTGATCATCGGCCTGCTGGGAATGCTGGGAATACTGGTTCGCCACCAGCGCGAACTTGCAGCTGTCAGGCGCGAACTCAAGTTGAAAAACAGGCTGACCGAGATTGATACCGAGCACAAAGCTGCTCAACCTCCCGAGATAGTAAATTAATGGATTTCGAACCATGGATGCTGCTGGTATTCCCGCTCTTTTTTGGGATGGGCTGGCTGGCAGCACGTATCGACATTAAGGAACTGCTCTCTGAATCCAGCGCACTGCCGCGTTCCTATTTTCAGGGGCTGAATTTTTTACTGAATGAACAGCAGGATCAGGCCATCGAGGCTTTCATCGAGGTCGTCAAAGTCGATCCGCAAACGGTCGAACTGCACTTTGCGCTGGGCAGCCTGTTTCGCCGCCGCGGCGAAGTGAATCGTGCCATCCGCATGCACCTCAACTTGGTCGAGCGTGCCGACCTGGACGAGGACAAAAAGAAGCAGGCTTTGTTCGAATTGGCGCAGGACTACCTGAAGGCAGGCATTCTCGACCGGGCCGAGGCTGCTTTTCAGGAACTGCACGGCACGCCCTACGAAAAGGAATCGCTGGACTTTCTGCTGGAGATCTACCAGAAGGAAAAAGACTGGCTCAAGGCTATTGATACCAGCCAGCGCCTGACCGCATTGACCGGTGTGCCGCATGGCAAGGAAGCGGCTTTTTATTTCTGCGAACTGGCTGCCGCCGAACTGGAGGGCAAACAGACCGAGGCCGCTACCGTGCACCTGGAACAGGCACTCAGTGTCAATCCACAATCCGTTCGTGCCAGCATCATGCTGGGGGATATCGAAATGGAAGCAGGCAAGACCTCTCGGGCCATCGAGATATGGAAGCGTATCGAACAGCAGGACGCAAAATACTTGCCGCTGGTGGCAGAGCGTGTATTGCAAGCCTGCCGCAAGGCCGGGGATGAGGAGAGCGGTATTAACTTGCTACAAAGTTGGCTGCAGCAATACCCGTCGCTGGATCTGATGAACGTACTATTCGACGCATTGATCAAACATGAAGATGCAGATGCCGCCTATCGGATGGTACTTGATGAATTGAAACGCAATCCGACACTGCTTGGTCTGGATAAATTGCTGGAAGCCCAGTTGTTAAGGATGAATGGCGAACGGAGAGGCGATGTGGAGCTGGTGAAGTCGCTCATTCACAACCGCACACGCGGCCTGGCGATGTACCGCTGCAGCCAGTGCGGCTTCAAGGCGCGCCAGTTCTACTGGCATTGTCCGGCGTGTCATGGCTGGGAAAGTTATTCGCCGAAGAGGAGCGAAGAGAACGGAGTGGCGATATGAAAACCTCCAACTGTCTGCTGTGCGACCAATCTGAAGGAACTACTAGCCATTCCACTAAGTCGCCAAAAAACGGCGACCAAGTGGCTGGTTATGCTGCGTTGCGTGTTGGTTCCGACCAACCTGAAGGAAAGTCTTCACCGCAACTTCGTTGTCGCTCGTTCCTCGCCTACCGTTTGAGTATGTGGCTCCGGCGTAACCTGAAGGTAAGCCTTCGCCGAAACTCGCTTTGCTCGTTTTCTCGTCGCTCGCTTCGCGGCGCCTTGCATATTGGTATGCTCGCGACGACATTTAGAGGTTTTCAATGACCGATCCGAAAATCATCGTCGCACTCGATTATGCGCAAGCCACTCCTGCGCTGGAACTGGCACAGAAACTGGATGCCACGAAGTGCCGGCTCAAGGTGGGCAAGGAATTATTCACGTCCGCCGGGCCGCAACTGGTCGAGCAATTACAGCAGCGTGGCTTTGAAATTTTTCTCGATCTCAAATTTCACGATATTCCCAATACCGTGGCCCAAGCCTGCAAAACGGCAGCCGTGCTGGGCGTATGGATGGTGAATGTGCATGCGTTGGGCGGCAGACGCATGATGACGGCGGCATGTGAAGCATTGGAAAATGTAACGCGGCGCCCCAAGCTGATTGCCGTGACGGTGCTGACCAGCATGGCGCAGGAAGACCTGCATGGCATCGGCATCAATGCCAGCCCGGCGCAGATGGTGTCGTTGCTGGCTGAACTGGCGCATGACTGTGGCCTGGATGGCGTGGTGTGTTCGGCGCAGGAAGCGCCGGTGCTGCGCCAGCAATTGGGCAAGAACTTCTGCCTGGTCACACCCGGCATCCGTCCCGCGAACGCAACTGCGAACGACCAGTCGCGCATCATGACACCGCGTGCCGCGCTTGAGAATGGATCTGACTATCTGGTCATCGGACGCCCGATCACTCAGGCGCCCGATCCGTTGCGGGCGTTGCAGGATATTCTGAAAGAGACAGGAGAGTTGGCATGAAGCTGCCATCGTTTGATAAAGCGCGGGTGCTGGTGGTCGGTGATGTGATGCTGGACCGATACTGGTTCGGTGACGTGGCACGCATTTCGCCGGAAGCGCCGGTACCGGTGTTGAAAGTGAATAAAGTGGAAGAGCGCCCTGGTGGTGCGGCCAATGTGGCGCGTAACATTACCTCCCTGGGGGCACACTGTACTTTGCTTTCGGTTGTTGGCGCAGACGAGGCGGGCGATTGCCTGCAGCGGTTATTGAACGAGCAGGGCAGGGTGGAAGCATTGTTGCACCGTGATGCCACCATTTCTACCATCGTCAAACTGCGCGCCATTGCGCGGCAGCAGCAATTGCTGCGCATTGATTTCGAAACGCCGCCCAGTCATGAAGTATTGAACGCCAAGCTGGCGGATTTTCATGCCAAACTGCCGCAGGCCGATGTGGTGATCCTGTCGGACTATGGCAAGGGTGGACTGGCGCATATCGCCGAGATGATCAAAGCGGTGCGCGCGGCAGGCAAACCGGTGCTGGTCGATCCCAAAGGCGATGACTATGCGGGCTACCAGGGTGCAACCCTGCTCACACCCAATCGCAGCGAATTCCGCGATGTGGCAGGAAGCTGGAAAAACGAAACCGAGTTGAATGCAAAAGCCCAGAAACTGCGCACCGAACTGGGACTGGATGCATTGCTGGTCACCCGCAGCGAGGAGGGAATGTCGCTGTTCCGTGAGCAGGACGTTCTGCACGAGCCGACGCATGCGCGCGAAGTGTTCGATGTGAGTGGTGCGGGCGATACCGTGATCGCTACGCTGGCAGCCATGCTGGCCAGTGGGGCCGATATGGCGGATGCCGTGCGCATCGCCAATCGCGCAGCCGGTGTGGTGGTGGGCAAGCTGGGTACGGCGACGGTGTCGAGGGAAGAGATACTTGAGGATATAAAGAACCAGGATTGAGGAATTAGGATTTAGGATTTAGGATTTGGCAACGACAGAGCGGTGGTTTTTCCAAAATCCTAGCCCCTAAATCCAAAATCCTATTGGAGGAAGACATGTACTACGTAGTCACCGGCGCTGCCGGATTTATTGGTTCCAATCTGGTCAAGGCGCTGAACGAGCGCGGCGAGACCAATATCATTGCCGTCGATAATCTGACGAATGCAGATAAATTCAGGAATCTCACCGACTGCGAGATCGCAGACTATATAGATAAGGAAGATTTTGTCGGATTGTTGCAGGACGGGTCTTTTGACGACACGATCGCAGCCATCCTGCATGAGGGCGCCTGTTCCGACACCATGGAAACAGACGGCCACTACATGATGGAGAATAACTACCGCTACTCGTTGGAGATATTGAACTATTGCCAGAATGAGGAAGTGCCATTCCTGTACGCATCGTCCGCTTCGGTGTACGGCGGCGGTGATGTATTCAAGGAGAGCCGTGAGTACGAATCGCCGCTGAATATTTATGCCTATTCCAAATTCCTGTTCGACCAGGTGGTGCGTCGCCGCTGGTCACATCGCACTTCGCAGATCGTTGGCTTCCGCTATTTCAATGTGTACGGACAACGCGAGCAGCATAAGGGACGCATGGCTTCGGTCGCCTATCACTTCTTCAACCAGTATCGTGCCGACGGATTCGTGAAACTGTTCGAAGGCTGCGACGGTTATGCCAACGGCGGTCAGTTGCGCGATTTCGTTTCGGTGGAAGACGTGGCTAAAATCAATATGTATTTTCTCGATAACCCTGACAAGTCAGGCATCTTCAACCTGGGTACGGGCAAGGCACAAAGCTTCAACGATGTGGCAGCGGCAACCATCAACGCATTGCGTGCAGCCAAAGGTGAGGGATTACTGACGCTGGAACAAATGCAGCAGCAACAACTCATTCGCTACATCCCATTTCCGGAGGCATTGCGCGGCAAATACCAGAGCTACACCCAGGCCGACATCGCAGCCCTGCGCGAGGCCGGATATGCCGAACCGCTGCTGAGCGTGGAACAGGGTACGACGCGTTACATTAATTACATGCTGGAGAAGTCTAAATAGGGGAGAGGGTATGTAGTTCGCGGCACAAGCCGTATGGCCTGAATAGAGGATTAGTGATGAAAGGATTGTTGCTGTTAATATTTGTACTGTCTGTATTTTCAATTTCTGCGTATGCGGAAGATGTGCCATTTTCGGCATCCCAAACAACCAATGTTCCAAAAATCAAAAAATGGTATTTTGGGGGTGCGTTAGGTCTTGCGGACATGGGCGGCTGGGATGCCAAGCCTAATCGTGATTACTATAATTCTTTAGGGTATTACCACACTGGTGGATCGTCTTGGCTTTTTATGGCGGAGGTAAAATTCTACGGGGGTTACCGCATGCGCGATTATATGGATGTTGAGATGGGGTTTGCGCATAGCGAAACACAGAATTCAGACACGTTTGAGAATGGAACTAACATTGTTTGGTCGAGACGTAAAACTCAGGCTCAAGCTTTGCACTTGGCAGCATTGTTTAGGCCACCTTATGACGGATATGGGCACGGCCTGTTTCTTAAACTTGGTGGACATGTTTCACAGTTGCAAGTGAATAGAAGTGTAACAGGTAATCCGTCTAACCTGAATGCGATTGCTGCAGGTGATCACATACCGGAAGATGGTTCATCCACTGGGTTTGGTCCTCTGTTTGGTTTTGGATTTGATTTCAGGACAGGGAAGGTTGGCGCTATTCGTTTGGCGATTGACCACTACTATAGGTTAGGTGGTACTTCGCACCAGAAAGATTCAGTTAACCTTGGATACCATGGAAGTTTTTAGTTGAGTATTTCAGAGCAAGTGCAGAAGTTACACCTAAACAGACTTTGACGCCCTGCGCGAGGCCGGATATGCCGAACCGTTGCTGAGTGTGGAACAGGGCACGACGCATCACATCAATTACATGCTGGAGAAGTCTAAACAGGAGGATTGCAGTTATCACAAGCTGAAGCAGTCAATTCAGGAGGATATTTCTGTCCGCGACTTCCGTCGCTTAATCTTATGGAAAGGAAATTCTGATGAAGAAATTGTTACTCTCCCTGTTTTTATCGCTGGCATTCTCCGGTATGGCTTTTGCAGCCGTGAACCTGAACACGGCAACCAAGGCCGAGTTGGAAGCGGTCAAGGGTATCGGCCCGGCCAAAGCGGAATCCATTATCAATTATCGCAAGCAGAATGGGCCGTTCAAGAAAGTGGACGACCTGAAATCGATCAAGGGTTTCGGGGAAAAATCGGTGGACAAGATTCGCGGCGAGGTAAGCGTAAGTGCTGCTGACTGACTGGCAGACATGATGAATCATTAACGATTCATCTGTCTTGTCCTGATAAAACCCGTCCGGCTTTTCACCGGACGGGTTTTTCGTTTTTCAACGACCTGCTAGAAAGAAAACTCCAACCCGGTGCTGTAGACCATATCCCTTTTGCGTACGGTCTGCGGCGGCTTGGAGTCGAATGAGATATCCAGGCTGATTTTCAGGTCGAGGTTGTCGTCGAGCTTCACCAGCATCGAGGCTTGTTCCAGGATGCGGTAATCGGATGTGTCACCGAAGGCGGGCTGGTAGTAGGTGGTGTTGTAGACGCGAACCTGTTCGTTGATTTGCTGCTTCAGTATCAGATAGGAGTTGTATCTCCACAGGCTGACATGTGTCTGGTCAGTGGTTCCCAGTTTGTCTGTGAGGGTCTCCTTCTCGTGGAATGCGCCGAGGCCGAGATAGCCTGCCGTGACGTTGTTTTCTTCGAACATGATCCAGCGCGCCCCGCCGCCCAGCAAAGTGCGCCGCGTGAGCCGCGCAAACGGGTTTCTGCCAATCTGTGCGAAAGCCTCTGCGCCCCAGTTTGAAGTGATAGCAGTGCGATGGCGTAAGTGAGCGAATGCACTGTCCGTATCGATCTGGCCTCGGCTTTTGCCATAGGCATATTGCAGTTGCAGGAACTCTGTATGTTCTTCGTGTTGCCAGAGGTTGAGGGAATCTATTCTGGTCGAACTTTTTTCAGTGTTGCCGCTTGCCCCGTTGATGAGCAGGTCCAGCGTGGCATGCATGCCTTCGGCGGGCTGACCGATGATCGCCTGCTCCACATTTACGATGGCATAAGCGGGTAAGTGGACGAAGAATCCACCCGCCATGAATAACGATGCCGGGAGTTTTATCAGAAAGGTAGTTATTTTATGCATGGTTTCTCGCATGACAACATGGTTGTGGGGCATAAGGCAGACTGCTGAATCCGGAGACCGGGAGATTACCGGGGTATTTATATGCCAGTTGTAATATGCCATGCTGACGATAATGATCTGCGGCCAGAATTCGTTCCATATAGATTCGAAAAAATAGACGGGTACAAACCTGCAAGCCTGATTATAGACGCTTACAGGCGGTTATTCGCCCACACGTTACATCACAAGATAATAATCTTTCTGTGGAGGCGGATTTTCAATTCTTAATCTGGCTGCATGTGTGATGAGGGCCGGACACCAGATACAAGGAAAGATTTGACATGGCAAAATATAACCAGACAGAGCATGATCGAAACCTCGGAATACGCTGGTCGAAATAACGCGCAGCTATTTTAATGGCAGGCTGATTACGACATATGGTCATTGCACAAACCAGAACCAAAATATCCACTTAAGGGAGAACTTGATGCTTGTGACATTCACCACCAAAGCCTATGCCGATATCACCATGTTTGGCGATGTGGCCGTTGCCCTGTTGAAAATGGCGGGACACAGCGGAACCGTACCGAGTGCCATTCTGGCAGAAGATGTGCCGGCAGCGCTGGAGCGGTTGACAGCTGCGATCGATGCGGGAAAAGGCGCCCAGGCAACCGGGGATCAGAATGATGCAGTCAGCATGGCGCATCGGGCATTGCCCCTGATTGATCTGTTCAAGGCTGCAGCAAGGGAAAAGTGCGACGTGATGTGGAAATAATTCCTGAGTAAATGCGTCTGTCCTGTCCGGCTCAAGCCTGCCACACGCCAAACCCGGCTTTGCGCAGATCGATTCCGATTTCCACCTCCCTGTCGCAGGCCTCGTCATAGGACATCGGATTGAACGCCTCATACAGATCCGGCAACAAGCGCAATCCGTATTCCCTGACATAGCGGTTGGACTGTATGCCTGCCTTGTGTTTATCGAAACGCACATCGGGATCCATTCCCGTCATGCCGACGTAAACGCATGGTTTGCCGGGAATATAGCCGGGGTTGCAGCGCTTGAAGCGTCCCTCATACAGAACGTCTTTCGACAGTTCGATCACATAAACGTGGTAGTGGTTGCGGCGTCCCATGCCTGTTCCGGTGAAAAGAGTCGAGTACAGATTGTAAATCGAATTGCCAGCACCCGAATGACCGGAAAATCATGGCCGGCTTGGCAATAAGCGGTCGACTCCTGTACATTGGCGTTCGCGCGCAATCCGAGCTTGTGGAAGAGCCGATTGCGCGGGATGACAGTCTTCTTACTTGAACAAGGCTTACACCTATGACCTGGCAACTATACGATACGGAAATTCTCGGTAACCAATCGCAGGTTTTGCTCGACGACAATTTTGTGGGGGATATCCCGGGCGATGAACTGCCCAACCTTGCCTGGATAGGCATATGGTGCCAGCAGAGCCCCGAAGGCCACTACTGGCATCCCGAGGAATCGGAAATGCTGGACCGGATCGAAAACGACCTGCTGGAACTCGTTTCACAATTCGCCCACGGCTGGGCGGTCTACACGCGACGTCTTGCAACGGTCGGACTGCGCGAATATTTCTTCTACTTCGGCGGCGATGCCGAACTGGAAAAAGTGGCGCCTGCATTGAAAGCGAAATACCCCGAGTATCGCATCGAGTCGGAAGCAAAACCCGATCCCAAGTGGGAGCTCTACCTGTCCTGGGTCAAGACCGCACCGCACGGATGATCAACCGGGGCGCCAAGCAGGCTATTGAAAAATGTTGCGAGCGATGACAGAACAAGGCGCGCAATGGCGAGGTGGGTTAGGCAGGGATGGGCGGCTGATGTTGCTGCCCAACTCGCAAAAAGCGGAGTTTACAAGTAGTTTATCGCTTCGCGACCCCGCATTTTGAGCTATTAAGCAACGCAGTTATGTCGAGCGCAGTAGTTTTTCAACAGCCTGTTAGTGATTCCGGTTCTATATATATAACAATTGAGCAGTTCAACAAGTGCCGGCATTTGGTTAGACTCGCAGCTTCGTAAATTCATTTCAGGTAGGAAGTCATGGCAAACCCATTTGCAGATAATTCACTGTCCATCGGCAATACGCCGCTCGTGAAATTGAACCGCATCGCCGACGGTGCAAAGGCGACCATTCTCGCCAAGATCGAAGGCCGTAATCCGGCCTATTCGGTGAAAGACCGCATTGGCGTAGCCATGATAGACGACGCCGAGAAGAACGGTCTGCTCGGGCCGGGCAAGGAGATCGTCGAGCCCACCAGCGGCAATACCGGCATCGCACTCGCATTTGTGGCGGCGGCGCGCGGCATTCCGCTCACACTGACCATGCCTGAAACCATGAGCATAGAGCGGCGCAAGCTGCTGGTTGCCTACGGTGCGAAACTGGTACTGACCGAGGGCGCGAAAGGCATGAGCGGAGCGATTGCCAAAGCAAAAGAAATCGCGGATTCCGATCCCAAATACGTATTGCTGCAACAATTCGAGAACCCGGCCAACCCGGCCATCCATGAAGCGACCACGGGTCCGGAAATATGGAACGACACGGAAGGCAAGGTCGACATCTTCGTATCCGGCGTGGGCACAGGCGGCACCATCACCGGCGTGTCGCGCTACATCAAGAAGACCAAAGGCAAGGCGATCAGGTCGGTCGCGGTGGAACCTTCTGCCAGTCCCATCCTGACACAGAAGCGCGCAGGGCAGGAACTCAAACCCGCGCCGCACAAGATACAAGGTATAGGCGCAGGTTTTGTGCCCGGTGTGCTGGACATGTCGCTGGTGAATGACATCGAACTGGTGAGCAACGAAGGCGCAGTGCAATACGCTCGCCGCCTGGCGCTCGAAGAAGGCATCCTTTCCGGCATCTCCAGCGGAGCGGCTGTGGCCGTGGCAGTGCGTCTGGCGCAGCAGGAAGAGAACGCAGGCAAGACCATCGTCGTCGTGCTGCCTGACTCGGGCGAACGCTATCTCAGCTCGATCCTGTTTGAAGGACTGTTCGATGCGGCGGGTATCGCGATCTGACGCGGATTTAGCAGTGCAAAAGATAACGCCAGCATTTATCATGCTGGCGTTGTCTTTTTTGCAGGACTGAGCATGTACAAAACCCTCGACGACCATGTCGGAAATACGCCGCTGGTCAGACTCAAACGCATTCCGGGCGATACTTCCAATGTCATTCTGGCAAAACTGGAGGGGAACAATCCGGCTGGCTCAGTGAAGGACAGGCCGGCGTTGTCCATGATCCGTCGTGCAGAAGCGCGCGGTGACATCAAACCCGGCGACACATTGATCGAGGCGACCAGTGGCAACACGGGTATCGCGCTGGCGATGGCGGCCGCAATGCGCGGCTATAAAATGATCCTGGTAATGCCCGAGAATCAGACCATGGAGCGCCGCCAGACCATGCGGGCGTTCGGTGCAGAGCTGGTGCTCACGCCGAAGGCGGGCAGCATGGAACTGGCGCGCGATACAGCGGAGAAAATGCGCGATGCGGGCAAGGGCATCATCCTTGACCAGTTCGCCAATCCTGATAACCCGCTGGCCCATTACGAAGGCACCGCGCCGGAGATCTGGCGCGATACCCAGGGCAGAATCACGCATTTCGTGAGCAGCATGGGCACCACCGGCACCATCATGGGATGCTCGCGTTACTTCAAGGAAATGAATCCCGATATCCAGATTATCGGCGCGCAGCCGGAAGAGGGTGCGCAGATTCCGGGTATCCGCAAATGGCCGGCGGAATATCTGCCGAAAATATACAACCCGAAGAATGTGGACTTGCTGGTGAATGTCGGGCAGAAGAGTGCCGAGGAAATGACGCGCCGGCTGGCGAGTGAGGAAGGCATTTTCTGTGGCATTTCCTCCGGTGGTGCTTTGAGTGTGGCGCTGCATATCTCGCAGCAGGTGCAGAATGCGACCATCGTATTCGTCGTCTGCGACCGCGGCGACCGTTATCTTTCCACCGGGGTGTTCCCCGCCTGACAGGAATAATGCCATCTGGCTTCCTGATTGGCCGGCCCTGGGTACAGTGATGGGCCATATACCGGTTTTTTCATAAAATCCTTCCCAATTTGCTGAATTACACACTACTATCTCGAGTATTCAAGTGTGAAATAGGCATAAAAGATGAGGCCGATCGCCATCAACTGGGCAATATGCTTTATGAACCAATGTGTTGCGTTATTGCTGTTCGGTTATTTGCTGGCGGGCTGTGCGGCAAGCGGTGATCCGTCTTCAGAATCCCCGGGGCCGGATGATACAGGCGCAGCCATGACGCAAGCGGCACATGCCATCATCTATTTCCAGGATCCGGTTTCAGAGACAACGGCAAATAACACATCCCTGTCCGCTGCCATTTCCGATGCGTGCCGTTGTTCGCCGGTATTTCTTCGAACCATCGGTACTCATGGACTGATCTACTCGATTACATTGCCGCAGGGGCAGGATTTCAGCGTTTTTGAAAATACATTGATGCGGAATGCGCCGCGGCTTGGCATTGAGACAGTGGAACAGGACGGCATGAAACAGGGCGACTAGCAGAGCGCCACGATCATGCATGGCTTTCAATTATCAATATTTATGAATATGGCAGTTTTCCGGAACGAAGTACATATCAGGGATTTTATTAATTAAAACAAAGGGGAAAATTTCATGGAACGAAGTATTTTCTGCACCATTTTGATTGCACTCTCGATGCTGATTCTTTCCGCCTGTGGCGGTGGCGGTGGCGGTGGCGGTGGCGGCGGCGGAGACTCTCCAACACCTACCTCGCACTCGGTCGATCTGTCCTGGACGGCCAACCGGGAAGTGGAGGTCAACAAGGCGGGCGGAGGCTACAAAGTGGCGATCAGTGGACAGTCTGTCATTGATGTGCCTTACGTTTCTGGTCCAACAGCACCGACCACGACTACGACCACTTTGATGTCGGGCAGTTATTCGGTGACAGTAACGGCCTATTCCGCGTTGAATCCGACCGGAACCCCTTCAGCCGCATATTCCTTCTCTGTACCTTATTAAAATCGGGAGCAAACAACATGAACAAAACAATAATTGCTTCGCTTCTGACAGGTCTTGGCTTGTTACTTGTACAAACATCATCGTTTGCCGCTGCTACATGGACATCTGCAAGCGGCGCCCAATATGTTCCGGATCAGGTACTGGTCAAATTCAAGCCGGGTGTGGGTGCGGCGGCACGCTCGCAAATAGTGCAAACCCATGGCGCCAAGACGATGCAGGCAGTCGGCAAACAATCCAAACTGGTGCTGGCAAACCTTGCACCCGGTCAGTCGGTGGAACAGGCGGTCAAAGCCTACGCCAACGATCCGAATGTGGAATATGCGCAACCCAACTACATTTACCATGCGCTTGCCATACCAACGGATTTGCAATACGGCCAACTCTGGGCTGCAAAGAACACCGGGCAGACGATTTCATCAGGAACCTACTCGCCCAATTTTGGCACGGCAGGTGCAGACATGAACCTTGAATCGGCCTGGGATATCCAGAGCGATTGCAGCTCGGTTGTGGTGGCCGTGGTCGATACGGGCATTAACTACAATTCGCAGGATCTTTCAGCCAATATGTGGACTGGAAATACGAATCACGGGCAGAATTTTGCGACCGACGGAGCCGCTGGCGACCCGATGGATCTTAGCGGTCATGGCACCCATGTGGCGGGCATTATCGCGGCGGCGGCAAACAGCGTTGGCGGTGTCGGTGTTTGCTGGAATGCACAACTCATGGCCGTGCGCGTTCTGGAAGCGGCCGGATACGGCTACACGTCTTCTATTGTGGCAGGCATCAACTATGCGGTAGCCAATGGTGCCAAAGTGATCAATATGAGTCTGGGGGGCGGCTATTACGACGCAGCCATGAACACTGCTATTACGAATGCCCAGACAGCCGGCGTACTGGTTGTCGTGGCGGCCGGGAATTCGGCCAGCAACAATGACGCTGCCGGGAGCGAAGTCTATCCGTGTAACTATACCCAGGCCAACCTGATCTGTGTTGCTGCGCTCGACCAGAATTATGCACTGGCCTATTTCTCCAACTTTGGTGTGACGAATGTCGACGTCGGCGCACCGGGCACCAATATCTATAGCACCTGGGCCGGGACCAACACAACCATGACTGATTTTTCATTCGGCGGAGGGGCGCCAGCAGGCTGGACGGTTAACAATGGATGGGGCGCTGATGCAGGTGGATGGATTCAGGATCCTGCCACTGGCTGGGGGACATCGCTGTATGCCGCCGGTACGGATGATCGTGTATATAAGACTTTCAATCTCTCGGGCGTCAGTGCAACTCTTGATGTCGATATTGCCATTAATGTCAGGAACCTGGATTATCTATGGGTATACTCTATGCCCACGGCGGGTGATCCATTCGCAGGTGGCGGACAATATGTCTGGGGGATTACCGATGTGGCTTCTGGAACGATTGCTCCTCGTTTGCATGTAGACATAACCTCCTGCATTAGCGCGACTTGCACTGTCGGATTTCAATTGACATCCAACGCTGGTTCGGCGGGAGATATCGGCTCCAGATTTACGAACTTTTCCATCACGACACTGACGCTTGATAATGTGAGCTACAACACCATCAACGGCACTTCCATGGCAAGCCCTGAAGTTGCAGGTGTCGCTGCACTGGTGTGGGCGCATAACCCGTCGTTCACTTATGCCGATGTGGCGGGCGCGGTCAAGAACGGTGGCGATGCCATTGCCGCACTGAGCGGCATCACCACGACGGGCAGAGCGGTCGACGCATTGGGTTCGCTGACCTATATCAATCCGCCAACCGGGATTGCGGTAACGGTTCATTGATGTGAAAGCGGAATTCCTGATCAGCATGGCAGCCCTGTTGTCTTTGACAACGGTGGCTGCCTGTTCTCAGGTAACCCCATCGAGTTCAGTTGTGGCATCTGCTCCTCCGGCGGCAGTGAAAAAGGATTTTGCAAGCGGCAGCCAGACAGTCCCCGGGAGTTATATCGTCAAAGCACCCGGAGATGGTGCGACTGCGATTCGAAAGCATTTTGCGCAATACGGAGTGAAACAGGTGAATCCGATCGGGAACGAGCAGTACGAGATACGACTGGAGCATGATCCGGGCCTGGATGCCTTGAAATCGTCGGTTGTGGGATCGAACGGCGCGGTGACCACGATACAGCCGAATTTTGTTTATCGCGCTTTCTGAATCAGTTCCGGAAAATCCTGTGTGGCCTTTCCGGCGGACCGGCATGATATGTTCGCTATGCATTGGCAGCGGCTTGACTATAGACTGATCATTGCGGCCGTTGCGCCGCTGCTGTTGAGCCCCTGGCTCCCGCCTTGGGACGGAACTATCTTTGCGTGGGGACTGTTCGGGGCAATCGTTTTTTGCGTATCCGTTGCCGTGCTGGAAGAGGTGATCTTTCGCGGCGGTATTCAGGGCGGGTTGTTGCGCAAAGCGGTTTTCAACTTCAAGTTGTTCGGTTTGAGCCGGGCGAACTGGCTGACCAGCGCGCTCTTTGCCGCCGCACATCTCTGGCAGCATCCGTGGATGCTGATACCGGGGTATTTCGTGGTCTCGCTCGTCCTGGGCTATTTCCGCGAACGTTATAAAGGCATCACCGTACCGGTGGTGTTGCATGTCTGGTACAACCTGTCCTTGTTGTTTCTGCCCGGGCTGTATGGTTGATGCGCTAGCGCAGGGTGCTAGTCGCCTTGCGCCAATCTTGGCTTGGATAGTGCCGGGTTCTGCGCGAAGTAGCGTTTGATACCATCCAGAATGGCACGCGCCATTTTTTCCTGGTATCGCTCATCCTTCAACCGTTTCTCTTCATTCGGGTTGCTGATGAAGGCGGTTTCTACCAGTATCGAAGGTGTGTCCGGTGATTTCAGCACGGCAAAACCTGCCTGTTCGACGCGTCCGCGATGCAGCGTGTTGATCCTGCCCAATTCCTTGAGCACATGTTTGGCGAGTTTCATGCTGTCGTTGATGGTGGCGGTTTGCGACAGATCGAGCAGGGTGCGTGCAAGATAGGGATCTTTTACCGAGAGGTTTACGCCACCGATCAAGTCGGCATCGTTTTCTTTCTTTGCCAGCCAGCGGGCCGAGGCGCTGGTGGCGCCATGTTCGGATAACGCGAATACCGAAGAACCGCGCGCATGCGATTTGACGAAAGCATCGGCATGAATGGAAACGAACAGATCGGCATGCGCCTTGCGGGCTTTTTCTACACGTCTGCCCAGCGGAATAAAGTAATCTCCGTCGCGAACAAGCAGGGCACGCATATCCGGTATATTGTCGATCTGTTTTTTCAGCTTGCGTGCAATGGCAAGCGTCACATTTTTTTCATATGTACCGCGGCGTCCGCGCGCACCGGGGTCTTCGCCGCCGTGTCCGGCATCGATGGCAATAAGCAGAATACGATTCCTGAGTTCGGTACGCACCGGTGGCGGTTCGGAAACATCGGTTTTGATTCCATCGGCGTCGGCTTCGCTTCCTGAAAGTTTCTCTTCACCTTGCTGTGCCAGCGCCATCAGCGGATCGACGGCAACCAGCGGATACACGTCCAGCACCAGGCGATGGCCGTAATCGCTCACCGGTTTCAGGCTGAACAATTGCGGTTTGACCTTGGCTTTGAGGTCAAGCACCAGACGCAGTACACCGGGTTTAAAACGGCCGAGACGGATGCTTTTGACATAGGGATCGTCGTTGCCGACCTTGCCGGCCAGTTCATTCAATACAGTATTGATTTTGACATCCTCAAGATCAATGACCAGCCGGTCCGGTTTGGAGAGGGTGAACATTTTGTAACGGATGGGCTGTTCCGATTCGAGCGTCAGGCGCGTGTAATCCTCTGCGGGCCAGATACGGGTCGCGGTGATGGTAACCTCAGCAAAGACGGAGGGAAGCCAGGCAAGCAATATGAGGAATATCAGGCGGGCAGCGCGCTTAAGCATTTCTGTCCCGCATCGGTGTAGGCATGGAGCATGATTTCGCGCCCCTCCTGGAGAAAGTCGAAAGTGACGCCGATATCTGCGGGGGGCAGCAATCCTGTGGCCTGTTCCGGCCACTCAACCAGACATATGTTGAGTCCGTCAAACTCATCGCGAAATCCGGAACCCTCCCATTCTTCGGCATCGCGGAAGCGATACAGATCAAAGTGGCGCAAGTGTAACCCAGCCACTTCATAGCGCTCAACCAATGTATAAGTAGGGCTTTTCACGCGTCCCGTATAACCCAGCGCCCGCAACAACGCCCGTACCAGCGTGGTTTTGCCTGCACCAAGGTTACCGCGCAGATAGATCACCATTCCCGGCTGCAAACCGCGTGCGAAACGCGCCGCAAAATCGGCAGTAGCGGCCTCATCGAGCAGTTCTATTGCGAGTTTCCGCTCTTCGGCGGAATGCTCGCTTACACCACTTCGGATATGATTCGATTCATGCAAAACGGGACACCTCAAAGGGATTACGCCTCACTTGCCGAACGCATCAAGGCGTGGGGCAGTGCGCTTGGATTTCAGGCAGTGGGCATCAGTGACACCTACCTCGAAACAGCAGAAACGCGTCTGCAGCAATGGCTGGCGAACGGATATCACGGTGCGATGGATTATATGGCAAAACATGGCGCCAGACGCGCACGTCCGGCGGAACTGGTACCCGGTACATTGCGCGTCATCTCGGTGCGAATGGATTATTACCCGAAACAAACCAGAGACTTGCATGCCGTACTGGCAGAAGGTGAGCGTGCGTATATTTCGCGTTATGCGCTGGGACGCGATTACCACAAGGTCATGCGCAACCGGCTGGAAAAACTGGCACAAAAAATCCGCAATGAGGTCACAGCCTGCCGGTGTCGCGTATTCACCGACAGTGCGCCGGTGCTGGAAGTGGAACTGGCGCAGAAAGCGCATCTGGGCTGGCGCGGGAAACATACATTGCTGCTGTCGCGTGCGCAGGGCTCGTGGTTCTTTCTCGGTGAGATTTACATTGACCTGCCATTGCCCGTCGACGTGCCGGAAGAGAATCATTGCGGCACCTGCAGTGCATGTCTCGACATCTGCCCCACACAAGCCATCGTTGCCCCCTGGCAGCTGGACGCGCGGCGCTGTATCTCTTATCTGACCATCGAACTCAAGGGCAGCATCCCTGTTGAACTGCGGCCGCTTATCGGCAATCGCATCTACGGTTGCGACGACTGTCAGCTTGTCTGTCCGTGGAACCGTTTCGCGCAACAGACCGTCGAGCCAGATTTTGCGGTGCGAAATGGTCTTGACGATGTTTCACTGACGGAATTGTTTGCCTGGGACGAGGAGGATTTCCATCGCAGACTGTCAGGCAGCGCCATCCACCGGATCGGATACGAACAATGGCTGCGCAATATTGCCGTGGCGCTGGGCAATGCACCGGCCTCGCCTGAGAACATTTCTGCATTGCAGGGACGTTTGCAACACCCTTCTGCACTGGTGCGTGAGCATGTCGCATGGGCAGTGCAACGCCAATCCGAAAAGTAAAAACGGGCATTTGCCTTGACAATTCTGCCTGCTCACATAAAATGCGCAGCTCTTTCGGGGCGTTAGCTCAGCTGGTAGAGCAGCGGACTCTTAATCCGTTTGTCGAGTGTTCGATCCACTCACGCCCCACCATAAAAACAAAAGGCCCCGCATTTTCGCGGGGCCTTTTGTTATCCGTACAATGGAAATGATTCGACAGACAGGGGCTTGTGGCGCTTATTCCGCGAGCGGTCTCGGCCGGGAGATACCGAACCCCTGCGCATAATCAATGCCGACTTCACGTAACTTGGCAATGGTTTCCTCGCTCTCTACCAGTTCCGCGATGGTTTTCACGCCGATCTTTTTTGCCACCTGGTTAACGGCCGTTATTTTGGCAAGCTCCACAGGACTGCGCAGGATATTGAAAATGATACTGCCGTCGATTTTCAGGAATTCCACCCTGAATCCGCGCAGCAGATCGAATGAAATCCGGTCATGACCAAAGCCGCTGATTGCCAACTGGCTGCCGCATTGTTTGATGCGCTGTGCAAATGTTGCAACCTCGTTCGGTTTTGCAACCAGCTCGAAATTCGGTATTTCAAAACACAAGGCTGCGCCTGGAACACCGTATTCCATGAGCGTCAACTGCAGGAATTCGGGAAAACTATGGTCGCTGATCGTGGCGCCGGACAGGTTGATGAAAAACAATGAGCTCTTGCGTTTTTTGTCCTGGTTGTTTTGAATGGAAACCCATTCGGTTACATGCTGTACAACCCAGCGATCCAGATTCGGCATGAGTCCGTATTTCTCGGCAAGCGGAAAAAAAGCGCCGGGGGGCATCATGCCTTCCTCTTCTTCAAGCAACCGAACCAGAACTTCATAGTGTTCCATTTCGGTGGAGTCTGAGGCGAGCGGAGAAATGAGTTGGCAGTACAAACTGAAATCTCCTTTTTCGATGGCGGTCCGGATAATGTCAATACCCTTTTGTCCGGAAATCTGTTGGGAAAAAGAGTCAACATAAGTATTCTGGTTTGATATTTCATCCTGGAGAAGCGCATGTATTTCGGCTGTATCTTCGGAACGAGCCGAAATTTGTGCATTCACATCGGTATTCTGCACATCGCCGGGCGATGTGATGTCATTCATCAGCATGAAGAATCCGCTCAGTTTGCCATCCTCGTTCAATTGAGGGATGTGTTCGACGTGCAAGCGGTAGACCGCGCCGTCTGGCATTTCCTGCGTTCGCGCATAATGTACATGCTGTCCATCCAGTGACTGGCGCACCGCTGTTGCCGACTCCTGATAGGCCTGTGATCCCAGAATTGTCCGGATGTGCTGGCCGTCGATCTGGTCCGGCCGTAAATGCAGCCATTCCATGAAAGCGCGGTTGTGGTAGCGGCAGTGTCCTTGAGTGTCGAAAAAGGCAACCATGGTCGGCAACACTTCGTCGATCAGGTGCAAACGCGGCTTGCTTGCGGCAATCGTATCTTCCGTCCATCGGCGAAGTTTCTTTTCATGATCGAGTTTATCTTTAAGGACGGTTATTTGTGCCAGGCGTCTTGTTGCCTGCCATTCGACTCTGGATGCGCGGGATGCTTCCGACAGTACCGCGGCCACCAGGACGCCACTCAGGAACGTGGACCATTGCGGGCCGAGTTCGGAAAAGTAAATCGTGAAAACGAGTGCTGCCGAGATGCCAATGACGGCAAGGCCCGAGACAAAAGGGCGAACTGTATGGAAGATAACGCGAGCTTTCATTCTTATCTCCTTTCCGTCATGTGTGCTGCTGTGAACAAAAATGTCCGGGGAGGCATCTCAGATAGTGAAAGCCTATCACCAGCAGGGCATGCATGCCACGTTATTTCTGCACATCGGCATCTTTTCTGCAGTATTGCATTTCTTCATATGATGCTCTGATGCCCTGCAGAAAACAATCGCGGCAGATTTTCCGTAGAATGCAGGCTTTCACAGGAGAGCCATTTTGAAGAAACTCACGACTGCCGATCTGTCCAACCTGACTCAGCAGGCCCGGCAGGCGCCGCGTCTGCGCGCCAATTCCAACCTGCATCAGGACCTGAACGACCCAATCCAGCGCCTGGCCATTGCCATGGAACCGGACACGCTGATCCTCCCGCATCGCCATCCACATACATGGGAGGTGTTGATCGCCCTCCACGGCAGATTCACAGTGCTGGTGTTCGACGATGCAGGCAGGGTTGCCGAGCATGCAGTATTAGGGGAAGACAGCAGCGTCGTGGAGATCCCTGCAGGCGGATGGCATGCGGTGCTGTCACGAGATGCCGGAGCGGTGATTTTTGAAATCAAGCACGGGCCTTACATGCCCATTGCCGAAGCCGATATTGCAGACTGGAGTAAAGGGCGCACCGCAGCAGAACTGAACGCGTGGTACGCTGCAGCGCAGATAGGTGATCGTTTTTAGCAGGATATCTTCGGAAAGTATAATAAATACATGCGGATGAGTTAATTTTCAGGAACGCACCGTCCTGCAGAAACCCCCGAAAGGGGTAGTGAAACAGGCAATGCAATGGTGTTAGAATATTGACTCGAAGGAAGAGAGTTCATATAAAGATTCGGGTTGCTATTTCATAAAGAATAAAAAAATAACAATAGCGACCTTTCAGGCTCCAGCTGAAATGTTCACTCATATTCAAGCAATGGAGGTGCGTCATGTATCAGATTATCGGCCAGATTTCATATCCAGTCTTCATTGCCTGCGTGTTCATCTTCTTCATTCTCGCAAGCATATTCGCATTTGTTGTCGGTATCGGTTTGGCTACGCGTAATGCACGGATGTTGCGTTTCTTCGAATTTATGAACAGGCGCGTATCCACCCGCAAGCTGACGAAACCGCTGACCCAGCCGCACTATATAGAACCCGTTCTTCTCAAGCGCCCCGCTGTGCTCGGGACAGGCATCATACTGGGCGCTATTGGTGCCATCCTGTTGCTCTGGGAATATGACCCGATCATATTCCAGCCCCTGTACTCCGACATATTTGCCATCGAGACTGCAGACGTGCTGGCGATATATACCCGCGATTTTCTGCTGATCGGGAATGGCCTGTGTATCGCATTGGGTGTGTTGCTGGTGTACGCCCCGGAAAAAATACAGGTTATCGGGCGTTATACCGACAAGTGGTTTACCTTGCGCAAGCGCACGCGTCTGTTGCACGAGCCTGTTTTCGATATGGATAAATGGATCATGTCAAACGCCACCATTGCAGGGGCTGCATTGAGTCTCATGTCGCTGGGGTTGGGCATCTGGATGTTCATGAGTCTCTGATTCGTTTGCAACGATCACAAAAAGGCCACGCCGTGCGGCGTGGCCTTTTATATTCGGAAGCTACAAATTGTCCGCCTGCGCGGCATGTTCGCGCATGATCTTGAGCTGGAATAGCGTGTTGCGCTCTTCCTCCGACAGTACCGATTCGATGTAACGGATGGTGGACAGGTAACGCGGGATGACGTTGTACTTGAGCGAGTTGACGCGTTTCTGGGTTTTGCGCTGTTCGGTCAGCAGGCGCCACAGCGCGGTTTCCGCTTCGCCCAGTTGTGCCAGCAGCACAGCGATGTCGGTCATGCGGCTGCGCGCCTCGTCGAAACTGGCATCCGTCCACATCAGTCCGATCGGCAGCAGGGGAGAGCTTTCCACCGACACGCTGGGATATTCGACACCGATGCTGCTGCGCGGCAGGATATGAACCGACAATGCCGGCTTGAGACCGATCACCGCCTGGCGCAGTTGCGTGCTGCCCATGCGCATATGCGTGATCGTGAGCCAGTAGTAGGCACCTTGCAGGGACTGGCTGACTGCCTGGCGCAATTCATGATATTTCTTCAGGCGCTGATGTACCAGACGCGTGAGCAGTTCGCGTTTGCGTTCCAGCAGATCATGTCCATGCTGCAACGACACCACCTGCCGCCGCAGCGAGAGCAGCGTGCTTTTGGTGGGGCGGACCTGCAATCGTTTCTTCATGTGTTTATTGCCGCTGCGCCCTGCCAGCGGTGGTATTTGCCCAGGTCGGCCTCGCTCACGCGGGTAAGCGTTTCGGGCGGCAACAGTGAGAGCAGATTCCAGGCAAGGTTAAGCGTTTCGATAATGCTGCGATCCTCGTTCTCATTCTGCGCCACGAATTGCTGCTCGAAAGCATCGGCGAAAACGAGATAATTCTGGTCGCTCTCGAATAATTCATCCGCGCCGATGATCGACGCGAGGTTGCGCACTTCCAGCGCGCGCGCATAGGAAGCGTAAATCTGCCCGGCGACCCGGGCATGGTCTTCGCGCGTATGTTCCTTGCCGATACCGTCCTTCATCAGGCGCGACAGTGAAGGCGGAATATCTATCGGCGGATAAATGCCGAGACTGTTGAGACTGCGGCTCAGCACCACCTGTCCTTCGGTAATGTAGCCGGTCAGATCGGGAATGGGGTGAGTGATATCGTCGCTCGGCATACTGACCACCGGCACCATCGTGATCGAACCGTGCCGTTCGCGAATGCGGCCTGCGCGTTCGTAGATTTCCGCCAGGTCGGAATACAGATAACCGGGATAACCCTTGCGCGCGGGGACATCGCCCTTGGCCGTGGCAACTTCGCGCAATGCCTCGGCGTAGTGGGTCATATCCGTCATCACCACCAGCACATGCAGATCGAGATCGAAGGCGAGATATTCCGCCACGGTCAGCGCCGCGCGCGGCAGGATGAGCCGCTCGATGGCCGGATCGTCGGCGAGATTCAGGAACATCACCACATTGCGCAGCACGCCGCTGTCGGAAAAGGTTTCGCGGAAAAAATGCGCATCATTGAAAGAAATGCCCATTGCCGCAAACACCACGGCGAATTGCGACTCCTCACCCGGCAGGCGCGCCTGGCGCACGATCTGTGCGGCGAGACGATTATGCGGCAGGCCGGAGCCGGAAAAGATCGGCAACTTCTGTCCGCGCACCAGCGAGTTGAGACCGTCGATGGCGGAGATGCCGGTCTGGATGAACTCGCGCGGATAGGCACGTGCAGCCGGATTGACCGGCGCGCCGTTCACATTGCGCTTCAGCCGGGAGAACAGCGGCGGCCGGTCGTCGCGCGGCTGGCCGATACCGTTGAACACGCGACCCAGGATATCCGGGCTCAATGAAATTTCGAACGGCTGATCGAGGAAGCGCACCCAGGTGCGTTCCAGATCGAGATTGTCGGTACCCTCCAGCACCTGCACCAGCACCACCTCATCCGACGTGCGGATCACCTGGCCGTTGCGCCGCCGTCCGTTATGGTCGCGCACCACCACGCGCGCACCCAGCGCCACGCCGGGAACGCCACGCATGTAGAGCAGGCCGCCACGCACGGCCGACGCCAGTCTGTATTCCTTGTCACTCATGGGCGCTCCTTTTGTTTTCTTGCCCTCTCCCTAACCCTCTCCCGCAAGCGGGAGAGGGGACTAGTGTGGAGGCATATCGAAAGCTTCTCCGCTCTTACTCCCCTCGCCCTCCGGAATTGGAAATTGCTCTTCTCTTTTGCTCCCTCTCCCGCTTGCGGGAGAGGGTTGGGGAGAGGGCATCGGGTGAGGGGTGGGGGAGAGGGTAGTAATCTGCGGAGAGGATAAGAGCAGCACGTATCTTCTCCAGCACTTCTTCTAATTGCTGCATGACTTCCATGTTCCAGAACCGCAACACCGTATATCCCTGGCTGCGCAACCATGCATCCCGCTGTCTATCGTAATTAGCCTGCTCGGCATGTTGCCCGCCGTCCAGTTCAATAATGAGAAATCGTTCCATGCAGACAAAATCCACGATGTAGCTTCCCAATGGTTTTTGCCGTTTGAACTTCAGATTCATGAAGCGATGCGCGCGCAGGTGATACCACAGGCGTTGTTCTGCTTCGGTCTGATTGGTGCGGAGAGATTTTGCGTTGGTTAAGGTCTGCTTATTTTTCGGCCCTCTCCCTAACCCTCTGGGTGAAACAACTAGCCATTCGACTAAGCTGGCAAACGACGCCAGCAAGTCGCTGGTTATCCCGCAAGCGGGAGAGGGGACTGGTGTGGAGGGTTTTCCACCAGAATTGGAAATTGCTTCTCCTATTTGCTCCCTCTCCCGCCGGAGTTGGAAATTGGTCTTCTCGTTTGCTCCCTCTCCCGCTTGCGGGAGAGGGTTGGGGAGAGGGCCCCGGGAGAGGGTTGGGGAGAGGGCCCCGGGTGAGGGGATTTGTGCGATTCGTTCGCGATTCATTCTGCTTCCTTCCCATGTTGCGCATACTCGTTTGCCACGCGCGCAAATTCGTCGCGGACTTGCGTGGAAAACGCCTGCATCTCATTCAGCTGGTCGTTTGCATAGCTGCTTTTCAGACGCATGGCATTGGCGAGCAGCGGCAGGCGCAGCAATTCCTGCACCGGCACGCCTTTATCAAGTAAACCCAGCCCCTGCTGGTAGATGGACAGCATCAGGTCCAGCAGCGCGAATTGTTTTTGCGGCGAACAATATGTATCCACCGGATCGAGCGCGCTCTGTTGCAACACACCCTGCTTGAACAGCGCCACACCTTCCAGCGCCCAGCGCTGCTGCGGTGACAGTGCTTCAGGCCCGACCAGGTTGACGATGCGCGTGAGTTCGTCGGCTTGCGACAGGATGCCGAGCGCAGTGGCGCGATGCGTTTTCCAGCGCGGGTCGACGTTTTCCGCCCACCATCCGCTGCAACTGGTGATATAGCCGGAGAAACTTTCCACCCAGTCCACGGCAGGATAATGCCGGGCATCGGCCAGTTCCTTGGACAGTCCCCAGAAGGTCTGCACGATCTCCTTGGTGTGGCTGGTCACCGGTTCGGAAAAATCGCCGCCGGGCGGCGACACTGCGCCGATCAGCGTGATCGAGCCGCTGTCGTCCGAGAGCGTCGTGACGCGTCCCGCGCGCTCGTAAAACGCGGCAAGCCGCGAAGCAAGATAAGCCGGATAGCCTTCTTCCACCGGCATCTGTCCCAGGCGTCCTGCGACTTCGCGCAACGCCTCGGCCCAGCGGCTGGTGGAGTCGGCGAGCATCACCACATCGTAACCCTGGTCGCGGTAATACTCGGCCAGCGTGACGCCGACATAGATCGATGCTTCGCGCGCGACCACCGGCATGTTGGAAGTGTTCGCTACCAGCAGCGTGCGTTCCATGAGCGAACGCCCGGTGTTGGGGTCGACGAGTTGCGGAAACGTTTCGAGAATGTCCACCAGTTCATTGCCGCGTTCACCGCAACCGACATAGATCACAATGTCCGCATCGGACCAGCGCGCGATCTGGTGTTGCACGATGGTCTTGCCCGCACCGAACGGGCCGGGGACGGCAGCGCGTCCGCCTTTCACCAGCGGGAAAAATGTATCGAGCACGCGCTGCCCGGTCAGCAGAGGCGCAACGGAATTGTCGCGTTTGCGGAACGGGCGCGGCATGCGCACCGGCCAGCGATGAAACAGTTTGAGCTCATGTTTTTTGCCGCTGGCATCTTTTGTGCGCGCCACCACTTCATCCACAGTGGCATCCCGGGCGGCTGATATTTCCAGCAATTCGCCGCCCATGCCGGGGGGCACCATGATGCGGTGGGTGATGCTCTCTGTTTCCTGCACGGTTCCCAGCACAGAGCCATCCTCGACATATGCGCCGCTTTTCAGTTCGGGCAACGGCTCGAAGCGCCACACCTTGCTGCGATCCAGCGGATCGAGGTTGATGCCGCGCGGAATGAAATCGCCTTGTTGTTTTGCATATTCCAGCAGCGGACGCTGCACGCCGTCGAAAATTCCGCCCAGCAAACCGGGGCCGAGTTCCACCGACAGCGGATGCCCCAGTGCTTCCACCGGTTCTCCGGGATGCAGCAATTCGGTGGGCTCATACGTCTGCACCAGCGCGAATTCGCCGTGACGTTCGATGACCTCGCCCATCAGCTTGAGGCTGCCTATCCTGACCTGCTCGCCGGTCGTGACGTCGGGCAGTTTGACGGTGACCAGCGGTCCGTTGATTTCAACGATTTCAGACACTGCGCACCTCGCTGTCCGGAATTAAAAAGTCAGCGATTGCACGCTGCAAGGCTTCGCTCAATCTCTCCGTGCGTCCTTCGAATGTATTGTCGAATCGTATGTTGCCGTCCTTGCTGCTGATCAATACGCCGCCGATGGTGTTGATCGTCTGATCGGAAAGTTCCATCTGTTTGCCGGGCGCGGCCTTGCGTGCAAGACGCTTCCAGTCCGGACGCAGACGTTCCAGGTCGCGCGCATTGACCTGGACGACGAGTTCGTCGCGTTCGATGCTTTGCGCGCCTTCGCCCAGCCAGTCCAGCAACAGGGGCAGATAGTGCGATTCATCTTTTGCCAGTTCGGTCAGCCGTTTGGGTAATTCGGAGATAACGTCATTGATCAGGCTCCAGCGCGTGCGGTCGAGTTCCGAACGCAGGTTGAGTTCGGCCGCCTGGATGCGTTGCTGGTAGGCACGCTCGCCGTAAGCCTTGGACGCGAGCGTCTCGCGTTCCTCTTCGCTGTGCAGGCGTTGCCTGGCATCCGCCAGCATTTGCTCGCGGGACTTGTGCGCGTCGGCGAGATATTCGTCGGCAAGTTTCTGCGCGCGTGCGAGCAGCGCGGATTCCAGACCGGCGACCTGATCGCTGTCACTCATTCCTGCACCTCCATTGCATTGGGGCCCAACAGGCTTTGCACCAGCTCTTCCACGCGCGAATGGTACACGGCGGACTGATGGATTTCCGGAATCTCGGTGATGATGATGCGTCCGCCTTCCTTTTGCGCGAGCACCAGATAGCGGCCGGGGTTCTGCGCCAGCCGCTGTTCGATCACGACCAGCGCGGCCTGCTGCCGGTGCAGCAATTCCTCGAACAGTTTTTCGGACTCTTCCGGAGTGGGATCGGAAAATGTCTCGAAACCGATCAGCGCGAATCCTTCCATCAGCGCGGCGCTGCCCAGCGCGATCAGGCGCGCCGGTGTGCCGACAGATGGTAGTTGATCATTCACGCAATTTTTCCCAGCAACAGGATGGTGACCACCAGACCGTAAATCGCGATCCCTTCGGCGAGTCCCAGATAGATCAGCGTGCGGCCGAACATTTCCGGTTTTTCGGAAATGATCGCAAGCGACGCCGCGCCCACCGGCCCCACGGCCAGACCCGCGCCGAATGCGGCCAGTCCGGTCGGCAGGCCTGCGCCGAGCAGCGCCAGACCCAGCCCGGTGGAGATTTCAACATGCTGGGTGACGACCTCCTGGGCCAGCGCATCCTGCATGCCCAGCATCAGCACGCCAAGGCTGGCGCCGACGAACACCAGCAGGTTGACGGCCAGCGAACTTTTCAACCAGCGCCGCGCACGCACGCCGTCTGCCATGGGACGAAACCCCAGATAAGTACCCAGCCCGATAGTGCCGAGCACATTCAAACCGATTAATGCCATGAGCCAGTACATAGTCGATCCTTTCTATTAGTGAACCATCCTTAAAACCCCAAATGTCCACGAAAAACACGAAAGACACGAAAAAACACAAACAGGGACAATTGCAAACCCGGATTGACTGAAGCATCTGATGGATAACCAAAAAAACTTGAATAGCCGATTGATTCTTTTCGTGACTTTCGTGTTTTTCGTGGATGAAATGAGTTTTTGTGGATCATTTGGTCTGTACTCCATCATTTCTGCAAAGCCAGTTTCTGTTTGGCGCCCAGCGAGAGCGGACGGAACGGCCGTCCGTCCGCCTCGAAGAAACGCGAAAAGCCTTCATAGTATTCCAGCCGCAATGCCTGGATGGCAACAATGGCGCCTTCCAGCACGAGAATGAAAATATTGCCCAGCACCACCGTCACCCAGTATCCCGTGCTGTGCAGCATGTTTGCCACGGTGAAAATGGCGACCGCCAGCGCCACGTGATTCAGGCTGAATGCCGCCAGCCGCAAAAAGGACAACGTATTGGACGTGTACGCCATGGCGGTTTCCAGTCCTTCCATCAGCACCATCAGCAATCTTTCGCCGTAAGCGCTGCCGCTGTATTTGCGCCAGGTATGGCCGAAGATCGCGGCGAGTGCCGTGCACATCATCAGCGGCGCAACGATGCCGATATGGCCGCTGGCGTACAAACGCCACGCGCCCAGCAGCAACCCCAGGTAGAGCAACAGGCCAGCAGCGCCGCGGCTGTCCAGCAATGCCTCATGCGTGCGGCCATCGGCCAGCCGGTTGCGTATGGTCAGCAAATTGGCCAGCACAATAAAAGAACAGCCCCATCCCAGTGCGATGCTGAGCATGCGCGACGGGTCGGACAAGGGCGACATCCACCATGCGGGAATGACATGCTCGTAGCCGAACACGCTGCCGTACAACAAACCGAACACGCACGAACAGGTTCCCGCCGCCAGCACCAGCGAAGTGTAGTGGCCGAGACGCTTGTGAAATAGCACACCCGCGAGCGCGATGACCGCGCCCTGGCCGACATCGCCGAACATCATGCCGAACATCAGCACGAAGGTGACGGCAAACAGGATGGTGGGATCGATTTCCCCGTAGCGCGGTACGCCGTAATTCAGCACCAGGCTGGAGAACGGTTTCATCCAGCGGACATGACTGATCAGCGACGGCACCAGCATGCGCTCGTCCGGACGCGGATCGCGCGCGCTCAACACATAACGGCCGGGAAGATTTTTTTCCAGGAGGCGCTGCAAATGCTTCAGCCCGTATACGGGAATCCAGCCGCTGACGGTGACGAGGTGGCCGCGCCCGCGCATCATCAGCGCCAGTTCGGCACAGGGTGCGGCGCGCGCCAGCATACGCGAGGCATCGGTCAAGCGCGCAACGAAATCCGGCTGGGCTACCTGTTCGCGGCGCTGCCCGTCTTCCTTCGCGCGCAACTCATTCAGGCGCGCCATGCGCTCCATGTCGGCCGGTTAGCGGTAGCCTGTCGCCGAAAGCAGTCGGCTTGAATTGCAGAACCCTTCGATGTCGGTGAACGGGTCACGACGGGCCTCGGTCCGGCTCGGTCGGCTGGATGACGTTGCGTC
>JBNLBY010000003.1:0-68006 GCA_050303535.1 Sideroxydans sp.
GTGGTGCAGCAGCGCATCCTGCGGGCCTTGCACGAAGCGCCCCTGAGTGGTGCACAACTGCGCAGCCTGTCGCCCAGCGCGCCTGCCGCGCTGAAGGTATTGCAGGAAGCCGGTTGGGTCGAAACTGTGGCTCGCAAGGCAGGCCCTCACCTCAATCCTCTCCCGATACCCTCTCCTCAATCCTCTCCCGCAGGCGGGAGAGGAGGCGAACGAGAAATGCAACCTTCAATCCTTGCGGGAGAGAGGACAAACGAGAAAATCAATCTTCTTCTTGGGGCGCACGCACTCACTGACGAGCAACAGCAGGCGCTGGATGCCGTCGTGCAACAGCAAGGTTACGGCTGCTTCCTGCTGCACGGCATCACCGGCAGCGGCAAGACCGAGGTCTATGTGCACCTCATGCACGAAATGCTGCAGCGTGGCGGGCAGGTGCTGCTGCTCGTGCCCGAGATCAACCTCACCCCGCAACTGGAAAACTACTTCCGCAGCCGCTTTCCCGATGTCGACATGGTCAGCCTGCACAGCGGCCTGGCCGACGGCGAACGTGCGCAAAACTGGCTCAAGGCGCAATCCGGCGAAGCGCGCATCGTGCTCGGCACGCGCCTTTCCGTATTTACGCCACTGCCCAAGCTGAGCCTGATATTGGTGGACGAAGAACACGACCCCTCGTTCAAGCAACAGGATGGTCTGCGCTACTCTGCGCGCGACGTGGCCATCTTCCGCGCCAGCCAGCGCGGCGTGCCTATTGTGCTGGGCTCCGCTACGCCCTCGCTGGAGAGCTGGTACAACGCCAAGAGCGGGCGCTACCGTTTGCTGCAACTCAAACAACGCGCCGTGCAACCCGCCACCCTGCCCATCGTGCGCTGCATGGACATCACCAAACTGCCGCTGCAGGACGGCCTGAGCGAGCCCCTGCTCACCGCGATAGAGACGCGCCTGCAGCGCAAGGAACAAAGCCTCATCTTCATCAACCGCCGCGGTTACGCGCCGGTGCTGATGTGCACTTCCTGCGGCTGGATTTCGGAGTGCAAGCATTGCGCGGGTAAGCTCGTCCTGCACCAGAAAGACCGCAGCCTGCGCTGCCACCATTGCGGCGCACAGCAGCGCGTGCCGCATGCCTGCCCCAGTTGCGGCGATGCCGACCTCAAGCCGGTCGGCATCGGCACGCAGCGCCTGGAAGAAACATTGCAGACCCGTTTCCCGCAAGCGCGCATCCTGCGCGTGGACCGCGACAGCACGCGCAACAAGGGTGCATGGAACGCCATGCGCAAGCAGATTCACGACGGCGTAGCCGACATATTGATCGGCACGCAGATGCTGGCGAAGGGCCACGACTTCCCCAACCTCACGCTGGTCGGCGTCATCAATCCGGATGGCGCGCTCTACAGCGCCGACTTCCGCGCCTCGGAAAAACTCTTCGCGCAACTTACGCAAGTCGGCGGCCGCGCCGGGCGCGCCGACAAGGCCGGCGAAGTCATCATGCAAACCGCCTTCCCCAATCATCCGCTGTTCCAGGCACTGCGCGCGCACGACTATGAAATATGGGCGCAGACGTTGCTGGCCGAGCGCGAGATGGCGGGCTTTCCACCCTTCGTGTACCAGGCGCTGCTGAGCGCGGAAGGCAAACTGGAAAGCGATGCCTACAATTTCCTCAAGCAGGCGCGCAGCGCAGCACAGGAATTACAAATGTCTGTCGAAGTGTACGGCGTCGTCCCCGCCGCCATGCCCAAACGCGCCAACCACTACCGCGCGCAACTGCTGGTGCAGAGCGACAAGCGCAAGGCGCTGGGGGAATTTTTGCGAGCGTGGAAACCGATACTGGATGCGTTGCCCGCGAGCAAATTGCGCTGGGTGCTGGATGTTGATCCGATGGAGTTTTAGGGCACAAAGCTGCTATGAAGGAGCGAGATGCCGTGTTATGGTTTGTGCGGCTCGATAGTATTGAGAAGATGAGAATGCACCTTCAGAATACATAACAGACGATTGCAGAAAATTCGATGCTATTGCAGTCTACTACGTAAGGGTTTTCCTCCATGGATCAATCGGAATGGTTATCAGTCTGCGCCGAGTTTGAAGGTCTCGGTGAGTCAGCTGTTCGTGCATCCATGGCTTGCGGTGACTGGAAGAAGCTCCCCATAAAACATGGATATGCTGTTGAATGGTGTAGGTTAAAAGAAGCAGAGCGCGCTGCCGTTTTCGCATCAACACGTGATGAGCGAGAAGAAGAGACTCTTGCTATTGTCAAAGAAGCTAATGATATTGCGCGTTCTGCAAGCTTCGCCGCTTCTGCCGCCGCTGCCGCCGCATCCGAAGCAAACACTATTGCACGGTCGAATTCCCGCCGAGCGTGGCGTGCAGAAATTATAGCCAGTATCGCTGCAGGTGCCGCGATTGTTGCTGCTGTTGCCGCTGTCATGGGGAGCTAAGAAAGGAATCCCCATTGCATCGGAGTCGACAAAGTATTGAAAATCAAACATGACTGAAAAGATATCGTTTCCGGTACTGCGGTTCAACTTATTGCCATTTGCTCGTTAGCCACCGCTAGAGGTTCAAAGCCATGCAATTCACACTGTCATATCGCGGCTCTCTTAAATCCAACGCACGCCCGACTGCTAAGCACGAGCTCAGGAGGCATTTCCATCGTCAACTGAAGTTGCTTTGGGCAGCGTATCCCTTGAGTGAGTACAGAAATTGGCTCCAACCATTGAGCGAGAAGAACGAAGGTTCTGTCTTAAGGCCTAAACATGGCTTTATTTTTGCCCCCCTTGTTTGCCAGAATATGCGTGCAGTGGCTGAACTCGACATTAAACTTCTTTGGCCTCACGCTCCAGGATCCATCATTACAAGTGGTGGCGATATCGACAATCGTCTCAAGACACTTTTTGATGCGTTGAAATTACCGTCCGAGCCAACTGCCCTTCCTTCAGGCATGCTGCCGCAAGCGGACGAAGAGCCATTTTATTGCTTGTTAGAGGATGACAGTTTGATAGCCCGAGTCAGCGTCGACGCAGACCGTCTTTTAGAAAAGACAGATGACAAATCTGAGGTTGCTCTGTTCATCCGTGTTACAACGCGCAACCTTGGTACTACTTGGGATGCCTTGCCATAGAAATGAACTGGTCAGCCAGCGTAGCCCGCGTAGGGCGCAATAACCAACGGGCATTGCGCCGCATGTGTCATTCCGCAATACTGTGGCCATGCCCGACGAGTTAAAGGGGTCGTGTTCGAAATATCTCCTCAAACTAATTTCGTTGGTTATTGCGCCCCACGCGAATAGCCGCACAGGCCGGTGAAGTCAGACGTCAGGAAAATAATGAAAGAGCTTAGAAGAAAAGACAGGGAGATTTCGAATGATGAGGCGTTATCCATATTGAATAGTGCTGAATATGGTGTGCTCTCCACCGCCTCAAAAGAGGCTTTACCATATGGTATTCCATTGAGCTTCTGTTTTATCAATGGGCACATATATTTTCACTGCGCAATGGAAGGCAGAAAGATAGACAATCTTGAAAACAATAAAACCGTTTCATTTTGCGCAGTGGGAAAAACCGAGGTCATGCCTTCCAAGTTCGGCACAAAATATGAAAGTGCCATTGTTTCAGGGGAGGCCACTGAGGTTTTCAATGATGAAAAACAAATTGCTCTTGAAGGTCTTGTTCAGAAATATTCGCCTGGATACATTGAGAGTGGCGCAAAATACATAGATGGGCTAACCCATAAAACGCGAGTATTCAAGATAGTGATTGATCATATTTCAGGGAAGTCACGTAACTAAAGGGAAGGTGTTTCAGGACATACGGCATTTTTGCCATCCATATTACGTTAGAGCTTATCATTTACATTATGCGTATCGAATACGAAAACAAATTTTCAGACATTCTTTTATTTAATGCCGTGCACCAGTTTTTATCACCGGTTCTTCAAGCTTTGTTTGTCATCTTATTTGCTCTTGTTTTCTTGGGGGAGCTTGTCGATAGTAGTTTCGCTGTCGCAATAACTACTGCTTTCTTTTGGTATCTTGGAGTGTGGGTGTTTCAATTTCTTTTCAATGCTATCTATCTTTTTTCAAGAAAGAATTACAGTGTCCTAACCACGCACGTAATTGAAGTTTTGGATGATTCACTTTTCGAAGAAACGAAATTTAATAAATCATTTTTCTATTGGCCCGGGGTTGTAAAAGCGGTTTCTCGCCCTGGTTTTGTTGCTGTCTATGTAACACCACATCTTGCTCACATAGTGCCCAATAGAGCGTTTTCATCCAGGAAAGAAAGGTCGAACTTTCTTGCCTTGGTAAAAGAAAAAATCCATGCAGCGACTAAGTTCTAACTTTACGCTCAAGCTCGCGCTCTGTGGACCCAGGGACTCCGCCACTGCGCGGCCCCACCCCTTCCACGTTATGTTTGTAGGTGAACCATGGCTGATTTGATTTTCTTTGCTTTTTTTGGCGTTGCCGTTGTATGGGTGGCATTTGTTTTCCTGACAAAGCGAGGCCGTGGAATTATGTTTGGAGGCACAATTGTCAAAAGCTGGGACGGTGTATCTGGAAAGCGAAAAATCGTCACAAGCCGTGTCAAAGTCCACGCTGTTGATGCCTCTTCCACTACCCGATTAGTTGGGTTGGAAATATCAAACTCCACATTTGGGAGTTTTCAAATGGTTCCAATCTCATTGCCTGCTTCTGAAGCGTTGGAATTGGCTCGTCTTCTCGAGCAAGCTGCGAAATATTCGCCAACCAATGAAACATAACCCTTCGGTCAAGTTTGCTCTTCGTAATTAAAGGGGTCGTGTTCGAAAATACTCCTTCAACCCAGTTTCGTTGGTTATTACGCACTGTGCGAACTGAAGATATTTTCAGCAAGATGAAATAATTCCGGGCACAGTTCGTCATAGCGTTCAGCCTCACAATATTTGCGTTGTCATTCCATCCATACACAGGGAGCCGCTCATGGCGCTATTCACCATTTTCAAACCCAATGGCCCCACCGGGTTCGGATACAACTCGACCGCTGAAGAAGTTACCGAAGGGATTTCCCTGGCAGGCAAGACGATTCTGGTCACGGGCTGCACATCCGGCCTTGGTGCGGAAGCGTGCAGGGTGTTGTCGTTGCGCGGCGCCGAGGTATTGGGTACTGCGCGCACGCAGGAAGGGGCGGACAGCGCTTGTGCCAGGTTACCGAACAAAGGCACTGGCTATGCCTGCGATCTGGCCGACCCCGGGTCGGTGCGAGCCTGTATTGCGCAAATCCGGCGTGATGGTTACCGCCTCGACGCCATCATTTGCAATGCAGGCATCATGGCTTTACCCAGACTGCAGAAGGCCTACGGTTACGAGTTGCAGTTTTTCACCAACCACATCGGGCATTTCATGCTGGTGACGGGTCTGCTCGATCATCTTGCCGATGACGGGCGGGTGGTGATGTTGAGCAGTTCCGCCCATGCGCAGGCACCCAAGGGTGGCATTCAATTCGACAATCTTGACGGTAGCCGCGGCTACAATCCCTGGTTCAATTATGGCCAGTCGAAAATGGCTAATCTGCTTTTTGCCAAGGAACTGCAACGCCGCTTTGCCGGTACGAAGCGGACAGCCTATGCGGTGCATCCCGGCGTGATTCGCACGAATCTGGCCAGAAGCATGGGCGGTATCGTGCAGGCTGCCCTGGCGCTAGCGGGTCCGTTTGTTCTCAAGACCGTGCCGCAGGGTGCTGCAACAGAGGTTTTCGCCGCCGTGCATCCGAAGGCATTGGCGCTGGCAGGCCAGTATCTTGCCAGTTGCAACGCCGCGACACCGCGCAGGGATGCCGAGGATGAAGAACTTGCCCGGAAGTTGTGGACGGTGTCGGAAGAGATCGTCCAGGGTTTGCCTCTCTGAAATTATTTCGGCAAAAGGGCTGGTATTACGATGGCCTTGGCGGTAGTCTGAAAACAGTGCAGAAACCTCTATAATTCGCCATGTCCCCAATAATTGCTGAAATGGAGTAAGGAAAATGAACAAATTATTCGCTGTTGCTGCCGTCCTTTGTGTCCTGTTGCTGTCGGGTTGCGGAGGTTTGCCTATCCAGCCGATCATGGATTCAAAAGCTTTCCCCACAAAGGATTCCGCCTACGTTGCCGGCATGTTCAGCCGGAGTTGGGATGATAAGAAATTGGGCTTTGGCCTTGGCCTCGTCGAGGTTGAATCAGACGATGAATATGTCATGCCCTTTGATGTGACGACGGATTTGCCTAACAGCGTGAAAGATAGATTTGTAATGATCGAGCTTCCGCCGGGCAAATACAGGATTGCGTCCTGGGTAACCTATTCGGGCGGTAGTGCACTGACCCAGACCAATATCTCGCCTGATTCGGTAACCGGCATGCCGTTTACGCTTGCGCCCGGGGAAGTGGCCTTTATCGGCAGTCATGTCGCAAGAAGCCAACGCTTAAGCAGATCCGATGACAATTACACATGGACTGTCTATCACCAGCGGCTATCGATGAAAACCGTTCTGAAAGAACTTCCGAAGAGCTATCCATCGTTTTCGAATCTGCCAATGTCATGTCCAAGCTGCCTGTAATGAAATAATAAGCCTGTCAGCCATTTGCTATTGGCGCAGGCCGATCCTCAAATGGAGAAGCCATGAGCGCCATACAAACCGGCGAACTGCCACAAGATGCTCTGCTGGATAAATACAGGCAGCAAGGGGATTACACGGATTGCTATTTCACGGATGTGCTGCGCAATATTTCCCAGGCAGAATATGTGGCAGCTTTCTATACCACCTGGTTGTTCAGGATCGAGCGCATGATTCTCTCCTTGCTGGTCTCAAAGCCATCTACCGACTTGCAGGCAAAACAGCTTGCAGCCGGAGAGTCAGATAATTTTGCGGCGTGGAGTGTCGAAGGCCGCGCGCCGAATCAATTGTTGATGTGTGATTTTCAGGGGCGCACACGGTCATGGCTGATGAGCGTTGCCGGCGAAGACGGCAATCCATCCAGTACGCGCCTGTATTTCGGTTCTGCTGTTGTCGCTGACGTTGACGCGGTATCCGGCCGGAGATCTTTCGGGTTTGCATTCCATGCGCTTATGGGTTTTCATCGGCTTTATTCGAGAGCATTGCTGAATGTTGCGCGTGCCCGGCTTTTGCGTGCCGGATAACAGAAATAAAAAATACTATGACAATAGCCCCCCAACTTCTGGAATCTCTCGGTGCCATTACTGGCCGCGACGGCGTACTGACCGGCGCTGACGCCGTACCCTACGGCAAGGACTGGCGCGGCCGCTATGCGAATGAAGCGCTGGCAGTGGTATTCCCCTCCGATACGCAGCAAGTCAGCGAAGTGGTGAAGCTGTGTGTCGCAAACAAGATCAGTATCGTGCCGCAGGGCGGCAACACCAGCCTGTGCGGCGGCTCGGTGCCGCTGGCGGGTGCGGAGCCGCAGATCGTCATCAACCTGTCGCGCATGAATCGCGTGCGCGCCATCGATGCCACCAACTACACCATGACGGTCGAGGCGGGCTGCAAGCTGGAATCGCTGTACGCGGCACCGGAGGCGGCGGATCGCTTGTTTCCGCTGGGGCTGACCGCGGTCGCGCCGCATTGCGAGATCGGCGGCAACCTTTCCACCAATGCGGGCGGCATTAACGTGCTGCGCTACGGTACTGCGCGCAATCTGGTGCTCGGGCTGGAAGTGGTGCTGCCGGACGGGCGTATCTGGGACGGCTTGCGCAGGCTACGCAAGGACAACACCGGCTACGATCTCAAGCAACTCTTTATCGGCGCCGAGGGCACGCTCGGCATCATTACTGCGGCTGTAGTCAAACTTTTCCCGCGCCCCAAGTCGCTTGCAACTGCCTGCATTGCCGTGCGCGACCCGGCAGCGGCTGTTGCCTTGCTGGCGCACTTGCGCGCTTCATGCGGCGACACCATCGATGCTTTCGAATTCATCTCGCGTTCCAGCCTTGATCTGGTGTTCAAACACATCCCGGACACGCAAGAACCCTTCTCCATAAAACACGAATGGATCGTCATCACGCGGCTGGCCGACGTGCTGCCCGCGCCGCTGGATGGTGCGTTGCGCACTGCGCTGGAATCGTTCGGTGCTGGCGTGGCCGAATTCGAAGTGACGACCGAGAGTGTTCATGCCGAACGCTGGTGGAAACTGCGCAAGAACGTGGCCGAAGCGCAAAAAGCCGAGGGCCTCAGCATCAAGCATGACATTTCGGTGCCGATCAGCCGCGTGGCGGAATTTCTTGCACTGGCCGGCGATACCTTGCGCAAAGCTTATCCGGGCATCCGCATTGTCGCTTTTGGCCACATGGGCGATGGCAATATTCATTACAACATTTCCATACCGGATGCCGCACAGAACAAGGCGTTCATGGACCGGCATGAAAGCGAAGTGCACCACCTCGTGTACGGTATTGTGACGAAACTGGAAGGCAGTATTGCCGCCGAGCATGGCCTGGGGCAACTCAAGCGCGAGCAGATCACCCACTACAAGAGCCCGCTGGAACTGGAACTGATGCGCAGCATCAAACAGGTATTGGATCCGCACGGGCTGATGAATCCGGGAAAGATTGTCTAGCTTTGTGCTGTAATATCCCGAACAATCGACAACAAGGAGGAGTTATGTTGCGTTATATCCTGATGGTATTTATTTTTGCCGCGCTGGCGGGGTGCATGACCCAAGCCGAGCGCGCTGCCGCCGCGCAAGCGGAAGTTGATGACATGATCGCGGTTTACGGTCCGGCCTGCGAGAAGCTGGGTTTCACCAAAGACACCGACAAATGGCGCGAATGTATCCTGAGTTCTCGTGCTCATAATGACGAGATCTACCGTACCCGTCCCACTACCACGACCTGCTTCGGGCATCGAGGGTTTTATAACTGCACCAGTTTCTGATGATTGCGATGCAGAACCGGCTAATCAGTCTGAATAAGGTCGAGATGCAAAAATGAAACAGTGGATGTTTCTTTCTTTTGCCGTCATCAGTGAAGTCATCGCCACCTCGGCATTGAAGGCTACCGGGGAATTCACGCGACTGTGGCCGACTGTCATCGTGGTGATCGGTTATTTATCGGCGTTCTATTTTTTGACGCTTACGTTGCGCACCCTGCCTGTCGGTATTGCCTACGCCATCTGGTCGGGCGCCGGAGTTGCCCTGATCACCCTGGTGGGATGGGTGTTCTACAAGCAGGCACTGGATTTACCGGCATTTATCGGTATCGCACTTATCGTTGCTGGCGTCGTGGTGTTGAATGTCTTTTCCAAAGCGGTTCCGCATTAACCGGGATAAGTTGCGTTGCAGGACGGACCGGGGAATCCGGAAAGTGATATAAAGTCCCCGTCAGGTAACACCTGAGTATCGCATTTCAATTTGTTCCGAGGAGGCGCTCAATGGCAAACCAGCCTGAAATTACCAACATGGCCTTGTTCTGCGACTTCGAGAATGTGGCGCTGGGCGTGCGCGATGCCAAGTACACGCAGTTCGATATCAAAAAAGTGCAGGAACGGCTGCTGCTCAAAGGTAGTATCGTGGTCAAGAAAGCTTATTGTGACTGGGAGCGCTACAAGGAATTCAAGGCGCCCATGCACGAAGCCTCGTTCGAGCTGATCGAAATCCCCCATGTGAGGCAAAGCGGCAAAAACTCCGCCGACATCCGCCTGGTCGTAGATGCGCTTGATCTTTGTTATACCAAGGCGCATGTCGACACTTTCGTCATCATCAGCGGCGATTCCGATTTTTCACCGCTGGTTTCCAAGCTGCGCGAAAACAACAAATATGTGATCGGCATCGGTGTGAAGGATTCGACCTCTGACCTGTTAAGCGCTAACTGCGACGAATTCATTTTTTACGACGATCTGGTGCGCGAGCAGGAAGCGAAAAAGAAACAGGCCGCCAGGAAAACACCTGCCAAGGCAAAGGCCAGTACCGCAAAACCGGCCGGAGCCAAAGGTGAAGAAGACAAGAAACAGGAGGCCATGGATTTCCTGGTCGAAACCGTCGAAGGCCTGATCTCGGAACGCGGCTCAGATGAGAAACTCTGGGGCTCCATGGTCAAGCCTACAATGCAACGCCGCCGCCCCGGTTTCACCGAATCCTATTACGGTTACCGCTCATTCAAGGAACTGATCGAGGATGCGCAGAAGCACAAGCTGGTCGTGCTGGTGAAGGATGAGAAATCGGGGCAGTACACCATCAGGTTGCCGGCGGCGGACTGATGAAAGAAAAGTGAAAAAACGTACGGAGGGCAACAGATTGCCCATATCTGGGGACTGGCTAAGCGCAATTTGTGGCGTTTCAAATAGTTACAATAGATGTTTCAATTATTTACAATATAAGGTATGCTAACCGCCAGTATTAAAGGCGATTTACATGACTTTACGAGCGTAGTTATAAAAGCTTGCAAGGAGCGCACAAATGAAATTCAAGATTGCCTCAATTCTGGAACTGGTTACTCCGTTATCTGTGGCGGCGTTGATGCTGTCGGCTTTTTCAGGGTGCGGCGGCGGCGGCGATTACGGGGCCGGCGCAAATGCTTACGACGGGTTATGGGCGGCAACCTATGAAGTGCCAGAGCCAGCAGCAGGGGGAACTTCCGCTGTAGTTGCTGCAGGCTTAACCCCGGTTACTTTGACACTTAAACATGGCTTTGGACATATGGTGGCCGAGCGAGACTTTGAATATGGTTATTTAAATCCCACAGGTTGGGCAACCTATACAATGGCAATGGATATCCAGGTTACTTACGGAAGCTTGGCTTCTCAATCAGCGGTAATCAACATTGACGTAAATGGGGGCGCCCACTTGACTGGTACTTGCGATACGCCTATTTCGTGTGTAGCGACGGGTTTTTACATGACTCGCCAGTAGTTGCGATTTCCACAAAGCGAGCTGGCCGACATTCGCATGCGGCCGGATCGCAGCCATTCGGCATTGGAGTAACAGAGGAATCCCCCGATGCTATAATCCGCGCCTCTTAATAGGTGCTGTTTCATGTCCGTTGTCCTGAATTTCAAATCCCATTTGTCCGATCTGTTCGCGCAGGCACTGCATTCCGTTGCGCCCGAGCAAAGCGGTGTAACCATCCTTATAGAACGTCCCAAGCTGGCTGTGCATGGCGATTACGCCTGCAACCTGGCCATGCAACTGGCCAAGCCGCTGCGCAAATCTCCGCGCGACATTGCGAATGCATTGATCGCGGCGCTGCCGAAGTCCGGTGTCATCGAGCAGGTGGAAATCGCAGGTGCCGGTTTCATCAACGTGCGTATTACCACTGCCGCCAAACAGGAAGTGGTGCATGGCGTGCTGCAGGCAGGTGCGGGCTACGGCCATGTACATGCGGGCGGCGGGCGCAAGGTGCAGGTGGAATTTGTCTCCGCCAATCCAACCGGTCCGTTGCACGTCGGCCACGGGCGCGGCGCAGCGGTGGGTGATTGCCTGTGCAATGTGCTGCATGCGGCGGGCTGGAACGTGACGCGCGAGTTTTATTACAACGACGCGGGTATGCAGATCGATAACCTCACCCAGTCGGTGCAGTTGCGCTGCAAAGGCATTACACCGGACGATCCTTCCTGGCCGGAATCGGGCTATCGCGGCGACTACATTGTCGATGTGGCGAATGCTTATATGGCGAAAGAGGCTGTTGAAGCTGACGACCAAAAGATGGTTGGTAAGGGCGACCCGGATGATGCCGAGGCTATTCGCCATTTTGCCGTGGCTTATCTGCGGCGCGAGCAGGATCTGGATTTGCGAGCCTTCCAGGTGGAATTCGATGTGTTCTCGCTGGAGTCCGCACTGTATACCGACGGCAAAGTCGAGGAGACGGTGAAAAAACTCATTGCCAGCGGCCACACATATGAGGAGGACAATGCGCTGTGGCTGCGTACTACCGATTTCGGGGACGACAAGGATCGCGTCATGCGCAAGCGCGAAGGCGGCTATACCTATTTTGTGCCGGACGTGGCCTATCACTGGGATAAATGGAAGCGCGGTTTTGTGCGTGTCATCAACGAGCAGGGTTCCGATCACCATTCCACGATCACAAGGGTGCGTGCCGGTTTGCAGGCACTGGATGTCGGCATCCCCAAGGGCTGGCCGGATTATGTGCTGCACCAGATGGTGACGGTGCTGAAGAATGGCGAAGAGGTGAAGATTTCCAAACGCGCAGGCAGTTACGTTACTTTGCGCGACCTGATCGACGAAGTGGGCTGTGATGCGACACGCTATTTTCTCGCCGCGCGCCATCCCGATTCGCAACTGGTGTTCGATATCGATCTGGCCAAATCGCAGAGCAACGACAATCCGGTGTATTACATCCAGTATGCGCATGCGCGCATCTGCACAGTGCTGGCGCAATGGGGCGGTGAGCGTACAGCCCTGCTGAATGCGGATGTCAAAGTGCTGGATAGCGAATATGAAACCACTTTATTACAGCGTATGATTGACTATCCGCAACTGATCGAGACGGCGGCAGAAGACCTTGCCCCGCATCTGGTTGCTTTTTACCTCAAAGAATTGGCAGCCGATTTTCACAGCTACTATAATGCTTCTCGTTTCCTGGTTGACGATGAGAAGCTCAAGCTGGCACGCTTGGCGCTGGTTGCCGCAGTGGCACAAGTCATCAAAAACGGATTGGCGTTGTTGGGTGTCTCGGCACCTGAAAAGATGTAACGCAGGAAGGATATGGATTATGGCTAATCGCCGGACAGAAGCAGACAAAGCAAAAATTTTCGCAAGCGCCTTCATCGGCATGGTGGTCGGTATCGTGGCGGCTGGCGCGGTCGCCTGGTACGTGATAGAAAAAAAATCAACGTCCTTCGTTAACAAGAACAGGGAACATAAAACATCTTCTCCGACTGCGCCGCTGGCAGTCAATGTGCCGGCAAGCCCTGCGCCCGCATCCGGAGTGACAGAAACCGGGCAGCGTTTTGAGTTCTACAAGGTGCTGACCGACAAATCGGATAATGCAACGGAAGAAACATACAAACGTGCACCGCGCGCAGCCGAATCGAAGAAAAGGTATTTTGTGCAGGCCGGTTCGTTTCAGGATATGGGCGATGCAGAGAAACTAAAGGCCAAATTGGCGTTCTCAGGTTTCGAAGCCAATATCCAGACGGCCAACATTCCGGAAAAAGGCGTGTGGTATCGAGTGCGGCTCGGACCGTACGGTAACGGCGAAGCAGGCAAGGTCATTGTGTCATTGAGGCAAAATGGCATCATCGCCACTCAAATACAAACCCAGTGATGGGCAGACTGAATCGATAAGGGAGGCAGAAAAATGAGAATGGTTTTTTTCAGGCAATTATTTGCAGTGCTGGCTTTGGTATGCGTGAGCTACGCGCACGCAGACGTTGTGGCGGGAAGGGATTACAAAGTGCTGAGTTCCCCGCAGCCGACGAATAGCGGCAAGAAAATCGAAGTGCTGGAATTCTTTTTCTATGGTTGTTCGCATTGCTATCATCTGCATCCTGAGCTGGAAAAATGGAAAAAGAGCAAGCCCAGAGACGTCATACTGAAATATGTGCCGGTTGTTTTCGGTGAAGCCCAGGCGCCGATGGCCCACACTTTCTATACGCTGGTATCTTTGAACAAACTCAATCAGCTACATGATGCCTTGTTCGTTGCCTGGAATGTAACGGGCATCAATCTGATTGATGAGGCCACCATTGCTGACTTTGTGGCAAAACACGGCGTGGACAAAGACAAATTCATGGCCGACTACAATTCATTCTCGGTATCCAGCAAGGTCATGCGCGGCAATCAGATGGTACTGAGCTATGGGGTACGCGGTACACCCACCATTGCGGTAGACGGCAAGTACATCATCACCGGCCTGCAGCCGAAAGATACCATTCGTGTGCTGAAAGAAGTGATCAAGATCGCACGCAAGGAACGTATGAAGCTTTAATGAGAGTCGTCATCACAGGCGCGTCCAGCGGCATTGGTCTGGCGCTCGCGCGCCATTATCTCGAACGCGGCGCAACCGTCGCTGCCATTGCCCGTCGCGGCGAACTGCTGCAAGCACTTGCCGCAGAATTTCCGGAAAAAGTATTTTGCTACACGCTCGATGTGCGCGATGCGTCTGCCATACAGCGGGCGGCGAGCGATTTCATGGAGCGCGCAGGGATGCCGGACATTGTCATCGCCAATGCCGGCGTGAGCCGCGGCACACTGACCGAATATGTCGAAGACGAGGATGTGTTCCAGAACGTGATGGACATCAACGTGCTCGGCATGGCGAAAACCTTCCAGCCGTTTCTGGGTGCAATGCGCGAGGCAAAAAGCGGTACGCTGGTTGGTGTTGCCAGTGTGACGGGTTTCCGCGGCATACCCGGTTCGGGTGCTTATTCGGCATCCAAAGCCGCTGCAATTTCCTATATGGAAAGCCTGCGTGTCGAGTTGCATGGCAGCGGTGTGAAAGCGGTGACCATTTGCCCTGGCTTTATCAGGACACCGATGACTGAAATCAATGCCTATCCGATGCCGTTCATTATCGATGCCGACGATGCGGCGCGGCGCATGGCGCGCGTCATCGAACGCGGCAAATCATTCGCGGTGGTGCCGTGGCAGATGGGCGTGGTGGGGTGGATACTCAAGCGCCTGCCGAACTGGCTTTACGACATGCTGTTTGCCAAGGCACCGCGCAAGTCAAGACGGGCCAGGATTTAGCCAGCCAGTTTTTTCTTCAATACTTCGTTGAGTTGCGCCGGATTCGCCTTGCCCTTGCTGGCTTTCATGGCGAGGCCGACGAAGAATCCAAACAGCCTATCCTTGCCCGAACGGTATTCCGCGACCTTGTCGGCATTTGCTGCGAGAATTTCGTCCACGATTTTTTCGATCGCACCCGTATCCGAAACCTGCTTCAATCCCTTGGCTTCGATGATCGTATCCGCCTCGCCGCCTTCCGCCCACATGGTGCGGAACACTTCTTTCGCGCCGGAGTTGGAAATAGTGCCATCGGCGATACGCTTAAGCATGCCGCCCAGTTGTTGTGCTGTGATCGGGCATTGCGCCATTTCCAGAGTGTCGCGGTTCAATTGCGCGCTGACTTCGCCGATAACCCAGTTGGCACAGATCTTTGCAGGGGTTGAAGATTGATTTTCACGTTCGCCTCCTCTCCCGTCTGCGGGAGAGGATTGAGGAGAGGGCAAAACGGCAGCCAGTGCAGCTTCGAAGAAGTCCGCCATCTCGCGCGAAGCGGTGAGGATGCTGGCGTCGTAAGCCGAAAGGCCTAGCTCGTTCACGTAACGTGCCTGCTTGGCCTGCGGCAGTTCGGGCAATGTGCTGCGTACCTGTTCTATCCACTCGGCTGAGATTTCCAGCGGCAGCAGATCAGGATCGGGGAAATAACGATAGTCGTGCGCGTCTTCCTTGCTGCGCATGGAACGCGTCTCGCCGGTATCCGGGTTGAACAGGATGGTGGCCTGGTGCACTGTGCCGCCATTTTCGATCGTGTCGATCTGCCATTGCACTTCGTAGTCAATGGCCTGTTGCATGAACTTGAACGAGTTCAGGTTCTTGATCTCGCGGCGCGTACCTAGTGGCTCGCCGGGTTTGTGCACCGACACGTTCACGTCGCAGCGGAATGAACCTTCCTGCATGTTGCCGTCACTGATGCCGATCCAGCGCACCAGTGAATGCAACGCTTTGGCATAAGCAACAGCTTCGGCAGCGGAACTCATGTCCGGTTCGGACACGATCTCCAGCAGCGGAGTGCCGGCGCGGTTGAGGTCGATGCCGGTCATGCCGTGGAAGTCGCCGTGCATGGATTTGCCCGCATCTTCTTCCAAATGTGCGCGCGTGATGCGCACGGTTTTCTCGTAAGGTTTCGCATTGCCCGACAATGGTTCGACCTGGATGGTCAATGCGCCCTGCCCGACCACCGGCAAATCGAACTGGCTGATCTGGTAGCCCTTGGGCAGGTCCGGGTAGAAGTAATTCTTGCGTGCGAACACGGAACGCGGTGCGATATGCGCGCCGGTGGCGAGGCCGAACCTGATCGCGCGTTCTACAGCGCCCTTGTTCAGCACAGGCAACACGCCCGGCAGTGCAAGGCTCACCGCGTCGGCCTGTGTGTTTGGCTCGGCACCGAATGCGGTCGAGGCGCCGGAGAATATCTTGGTGTTGGTGGAGAGCTGGGTGTGTACTTCCAGTCCGATGACGATTTCCCAAGTCATGATGTTTCCTTACAGCCCTTGCGGCGCACGACTATGCCAGTCGGTCGCCAGTTGGTATTGGTGCGCCACGTTCAGCATGCGCGCTTCGTCGAAATAGTTGCCGATGATCTGCAGGCCGACCGGCATGTTGTTATCGCCGAAACCGCAGGGGATGGACATGCCGGGCAGGCCGGCGAGGTTCACCGCAATCGTATAGATGTCGGACAGGTACATCTGCACCGGGTCGTCGCCCTTCTCACCTAGCTTGAAGGCGGTGGAGGGCGAGGTCGGTCCCATGATGACGTCGCACTGTTTATATGCCTCGGTGAAGTCCTGCGCGATCAGGCGGCGTATCTTCTGTGCCTGCAAATAATAGGCATCGTAATAGCCGTGGCTCAGCACGTAGGTGCCGATCATGATGCGGCGCTTAACTTCTTCGCCGAAGCCCTGCGTACGTGATTTTTCGTACATGTCGGCGAGATCGCTGTAATCCGGCGCGCGGTAGCCGTAGCGCACTCCATCGAATCGCGACAGGTTGCTTGACGCTTCCGCCGGGGCTAGCACGTAATACACCGGCACCGACAGCTTCGAGTTCGGCAGGCTGATGTCGACGATGGTGGCGCCAAGTTTTTTGTATTCGGCGATGGCGGCCTCGACCGCCTTGGCTACATCGGCGCCCATGCCCTCGGCGAAGAATTCCTGTGGCAGGCCGATGCGCAAACCGGTCAGCGGCTTGTCCAGGTCGCGTGTGTAGTCTTCCTTGTCGCGTTGCAGGCTGGTGGAATCGCGCTCGTCGAATCCGGCCATGGTGTTCAGCATCAGCGCCAGGTCTTCCGCACTGCGTCCCATCGGGCCTGCCTGGTCCAGGCTGGAGGCGAACGCGATCATGCCGTAGCGCGAGCACACGCCGTAAGTGGGTTTCAAGCCGGAGATGCCGCACAGTGCGGCGGGCTGGCGGATGGAACCGCCGGTGTCGGTACCGAGAGCCGCCACGCACAGGCGTGCAGCGACCGCGGCTGCGCTGCCGCCGGACGAACCGCCGGGTACGCGCGCTGTATCCCACGGGTTTTTTACCGGGCCGAAATGCGAAGTCTCGTTGGAGGAGCCCATGGCGAACTCATCCATGTTGGTTTTGCCGAGGCTCACCGCTCCCGCGTTGTTGAATTGGGAAATAACATGTGCGTCGTAGGGGGATACGAAGTTGTGCAGCATTTTCGAGCCGCAGGTCGTCAGCCAGCCCTTGGCGCAGAAGATATCCTTCTGTGCGATGGGGATACCGGTCAGCGCATCGGCGGAACCGGAGGCCAGACGGGTATCTGCGGCACGCGCCTGCGCCAGCGAGGTTTCCGGGTTCAGGGTGATGAAGGCATTGAGCTGCGGATTCAGTTTGGCAATGCTGTCGAGATAACCTTGCGTGAGCTCGACGCTGGAGATCTTTTTGGCGCGCAGGGCAGCGCCGAGTTGTTTAAGGCTGGATTCAAGCATGGTGATTTACTCGATGACCTGAGGAACCAGATACAGCCCCTGTTCCACTTGAGGGGCAACGGCCTGGAAGGCGTCGCGTTGATCGGATTCGGTGACTTTATCCTCGCGCAGACGCTGGGTTACATCCTGAGCATGGGACATGGGTTCGATACCCCTGGTGTCGACTGCCTGCATCTCGGCGATAAGACCGAAAATGTTGTTCAGTTGGGCTTGGGCAGCCTGGAGTTCATGGGTGTCCATCGCCAGGCGCGCAAGGCGGGCGACTTTCTCGACATCGTCTAGACTTAATGACATAAACAGGCTTAATTTTTTATAAAAACAGGCGCGATAGGGTATCATAAAGAGCTTCTGGGGCGCATACCTTCTACCTTTCAGGATTTGATATGTTAAGTAACTTTAACCTAAATTATTTCAACGGCTATTTCTCCAACGATCTCGCGATCGATCTGGGTACGGCAAACACATTGATCTGGCTACGTGGGCAGGGAATCGTGTTGAACGAACCATCTGTTGTTGCGATTCGCCAGGAGGGTGGCCCCAACGGAAAGAAAGTCATCCAGCAAGTTGGTCTCTCGGCCAAACAGATGCTGGGCCGCACGCCTGGCAATATCTCTGCGGTTCGCCCTATGAAGGACGGTGTGATCGCCGACTTCACCATTACCGAACAGATGCTCAAGCAATTCATTCGTCGCGTGCATAAGACCAGCATTTTTACTCCCAGCCCGCGTATCGTGATTTGCGTACCATGCGGTTCGACACAGGTCGAACGCCGTGCGATCCGGGAATCCGCTCTGGGTGCCGGGGCACGCCGCGTAGAACTGATCGAAGAACCGATGGCGGCTGCGATCGGTGCCGACTTGCCGATCGAGGATGCGACCGGCTCCATGGTGGTAGACATCGGCGGCGGCACCACCGAAGTGGGCGTGATCTCGCTGGGTGGCGCGGTGTATTCCGGATCGGTGCGCGTCGGCGGTGACAAACTGGACGATGCGATCATCAGCTACATCCGCCGCAATTACGGCATGCTGATCGGAGAGAGTACTGCCGAACAAATCAAAAAAGAGATCGGTTCTGCTTTTCCCGGCAGCGAAGTACGCGAAATGGAAGTCAATGGCCGTAATCTGGCCGAGGGTGTGCCACGCAGTTTTACTATCTCCAGTAATGAAATTCTCGAAGCCCTTACCGATCCGCTCAACAATATCGTCAGTGCGGTCAAAACTGCGCTGGAGCAGACACCGCCGGAACTTGGGGCAGATATTGCTGACAGAGGCATGGTGCTGACTGGCGGCGGAGCACTGTTGCGGGATCTGGATCGTCTTTTGATGGAAGAGACCGGACTGCCAGTGGTGATTGGTGACGATCCGCTGACCTGCGTGGTGCGCGGCTCGGGTAAGGCGCTTGAGCGAATGGATAGATTCACCAATATTTTCACCAGCGATTAATCGCAGGGTTGTTCTTTGGACGATACCCGTACTCTCCGTTTTTTCAATCGCGGACCTAGCCCGGTCTCCAGTCTGGTATTTTATTGCGCCCTTTCCATATTGTTGCTGTTTGTAGACGCACGTTACAAATATCTGGAATCCACGCGTGAAGTTATCGCCGTTGTAATCTATCCCTTTCAACGCTTGACATCTCTGCCTGGAGAAGTGATTGGACAAATCTCGGCTTATTTCGAAACGCAAAGTCAGTTACAGGAAGAGAACGCACAATTGCGCCTGCAGCATGAAATGGATGCAGCACAACTGGTGCAGTTGTCTGCCATCAAGGCCGATAATCTTCAACTGCGCACCTCGCTGGAACTCAAGCAAAGAGTCGACTACCCGATGCAGATGGCTGAGATCGTCTATGTCGAACGTGACATATTCAAACGCAAGCTGTTCATCAATAAAGGTTCGCAGGAAAATATTTCGGCAGGACAGGTTGTAGTGGACGATACCGGCGTGGTAGGGCAGGTCACACGCGTTTATCCATGGCTTTCCGAGGTCACACTGGTTACCGATAAAAACCATGCCGTGCCGATACAAATTCTGCGCAACGGTCTGCGTGCTGTGGTGTTTGGTTCTGGCGATATCGGCGAGATGTCGTTGCGGTATATGCCGGTGAGTGCTGATCTTGTGGAAGGCGATATTCTGGTGACTTCCGGTATTGATGGTACTTATCCGCCCAATTTGCCTGTAGCGAAAATCATCAAGATCGAACGTGATCCTGCCTACCCGTTTTCACGTATTACCTGTGTGCCGCTGGCTGGCGTTGACAGGCATCGCGCATTGCTGATTGTTTCCGGCCTGCCGGAGATTCCGGAGCGTCCGGCAGCTTCCGTAAAACCTGCTGAATTCGCGAAGGCAGACAGAAAAATCAAACGGAGAAAACCGTGATCGTAGACGGGAATAAAGACCGGGAGTTTATGCTGCCTGCGAGCAGCAGTTTCATCGCGCTCAGCCTATTTGGGGCGGTAATGCTTAACTGGCTGCCTTGGCATGGATGGGGACTGGTGTTGCGGCCGGATTTTGTGGCGCTGGTATTGTTGTACTGGTGTACACATAAACCGCATCGCGTCGGCTTCGGTGTCGCCTGGGTGGTTGGCATCCTTGCCGATGTGGCCGATGCGAGTCTGTTTGGCCAGCATGCGCTGGCCTACTCGGTGCTGGCTTTCGGCGGAATTGTGTTGCATCGCCGCGTGCAGATGTTTGATTTGCGTCAGCAATCCATGCATGTGTTTCCACTGTTGTTGTCGGCATACGCTGCTTATGCTGCCGTGCATTGGCAAGTGCGCGGCTACATTGCCTGGGAATATTTTCTTGGCAGCGCAGTATCGGCACTGATGTGGGCGCCCATGACCTTGTTGTTGCAAGCGCTGCGGAGTCCGCATCGCGATCCGAACGAGCTATGAACCATCACATCGAGCTGAAAAACCATCAGCGCGAGTTATATTTTTTCCGTCTGCGGCTGGGATTGAGTCTGGGCTTCGTGGCGGTGCTGCTGCTCATCCTGTTGGGGCGAGTCTTTTATTTGCAGGTTATCCGCTATGATTATTTCCGCACGATGGGTGAGAATAATCGCATTTATGTCGTTCCTATCGTGCCGAATCGCGGCTTGATTATGGATCGTAACGGCCAGGTGATGGCGCGAAATTACTCCGGCTATACCCTGGAAATTGCGGCAAATAAAGTGAAAGATCTTGATGCATTGATTGCCGAACTTTCGCATTTGGTCGAAATAACACCCAAGGATATCAAACGCTTCAAAAAACTTCTGACAGAACGGCAGGCACAGGAAACCTTGCCGATACGCAGCCAGTTGAATGATACGGAAGTGGCACGTGTTTCGGCGCAGTTATTCCGTTTTCCCAATGTAAGACTCAATGCGCGGCTGTTTCGCGAATATATGTTTGGCGACATGACTTCGCATTTGATCGGCTATGTCGGCCGTATTAATCAGGATGACATAAAGCAATTGGAAAAGGACGGAATTGATTCCAATTATCTGGGTTCGGATTACATCGGTAAAACCGGTGTCGAGCAAAGCTACGAAAAAGAATTGCATGGCACGACGGGTTTCGAACAGGTCGAAATAGATGCCGGCGGACGTGCCGTGCGAGTGCTGACGCGTACAGCGCCGCAGTCCGGTAGCAACCTGATACTGACACTGGATGCAAAACTGCAAGAAGTAGCAGAGAAGGCATTTGGAGATTATCGGGGTGCTCTGGTTGCGATCGATCCTACCAGCGGCGAAGTGTTGGCCTTTGTCAGCAAACCCGGCTACGACCCCGGGCTGTTTGTCGATGGGATCGATACCGAGACCTGGGAGGCGTTGAACAACTCGCCTGATACGCCGCTCAACAACCGTGCCTTGCGTGGACAATATCCCCCCGGATCCACCATCAAACCTTTCATGGCGTTGGCAGGGCTTTATTACGAGACCCGCTCGCCATCGGATACCATCAGCGATCCCGGTTATTTCATGCTGCCCGGCAACCGTCGCCAATACCGCGACTGGAAAACCGGCGGCCACGGCAGTGTCGACATGTTCAAATCCATTGTTATCTCCTGCGATACCTACTATTACGGGTTGGCCACCGAGTTGGGTATCGAAAACATACACAGCTACCTGGGGCGCTTCGGTTTTGGCCGAAAGACCGGTCTGGATATGGAAGGGGAATCTTCGGGTCTGCTGCCTTCTCCCGAATGGAAAGAAAAGCGCTTCAAGCAGGTCTGGTATCCGGGTGATACTGTCTCAGTAGGTATCGGGCAGGGTTACAATCTGGTGACGCCGCTGCAATTGGCGTTTGCTACGGCAACTTTGGCCAACGATGGTATTGCTTTTCGACCGCATCTGGTAAAAGAGATCCGGCGGGCAGATGATGTTGTCGTGCTGAACGAAAACAAGCAGATATTCGATATGCAGATTAATCCCGACTATCTGAAGCTGGTGAAAAGTGCGATGGAGGCTGTCACGAAACCCGGAGGTACGGCAGCAGGAGCAAATTATGGCGTGACCTACCGCCTGGCGGGCAAAACTGGCACAGCTCAGGTAATTACCATCAAGCAGGGCGAAAAGTACGAAGCGGAAAAAATCTCCGAGTACAACCGCGACCATGCGTGGTTCATCGCATTTGCGCCAGCTGACAAGCCACGTATTGCACTGGCAGTGCTGGTCGAGAATGGCGGCCACGGGGGGTCTACCGCAGCACCCATTTCCCGCAAGGTCATGGATTATTATCTGCTCGGCAAGGTGCCAAAACCCCTGAAAAAAGTGACTGAAAAAGCCGGAACTGAAAGCGACTGAGAATGAACCTGAGACAGCTTAAAATCGGCCTCGTACAGCATCTGGATTTTCCATTGCTGGCTGCGCTCGGCGGTTTTGCCGTTATCAGTTTGCTGCTGTTATATAGCGCCAGCGACGGCAACTGGTGGCGTGTACTGGGGCAGCTCGGCAACATACTGGTTGCATTTACCGCCATGTGGCTCGTTGCCAAAATGCCGTTGCATTGGCTGATGCGCAGCGCTGTGCCGATATATGTATTCGGCATGTTGTTACTGATCGCCGTCGCGTTATTTGGCGAAATCAGCCACGGCGCCCGGCGTTGGCTCAATATCGGGGTGGCAACAATCCAGCCGTCCGAGTTGATGAAGATCGCCGTACCGTTGATGATGGCCTGGTACTTCGAGAAAAACGAAGCGACACTGAGATTAAGGAACTATTTTGCAGCTGTCGTTCTGCTGGTAATCCCGGTGGGATTGATCCTGCGCCAGCCCGACCTCGGTACTTCCATCCTGATTGCTGCGAGCGGTTTTTATGTACTGTTTCTCGCAGGTCTGTCCTGGCGCATCATGATCGGCGCCACTTTGGCGGCAATTGCCAGTGCGCCTTTTCTGTGGTCGACGCTGCACGAATACCAGCGGCACCGTATTCTAATGTTGCTGGATCCTACGCAGGATGCGCTGGGCAAGGGCTACCATACCATTCAGAGTATGATCGCAGTTGGTTCCGGTGGTATTCTCGGTAAAGGCTACATGAACGGTACGCAAACACATCTCGATTTTTTACCTGAACGTACCACCGACTTCGTTTTTGCTGTCTGGTCGGAAGAGTTTGGCCTGATCGGTAATTTGCTGCTGCTGGGGTTGTATGCGTTCGTCATCGGACGCGGCTTTATCATCACTGCCGACGCTTCCACTTATTTTACGCGGCTGATGGCGGGCAGTATCACGCTTACCTTTTCTACCTATGCTTTCGTCAACATGGGTATGGTCACCGGCATTCTGCCCGTGGTAGGTGTGCCATTGCCGCTCATCAGCTATGGCGGGACTTCCCTGTTCACGTTGATGCTGGGCTTCGGTATGTTGATGAGCATCCATACGCACAAGAAACTCGTCAAAACATGAGGGGGCAAATCATGAAAAAGGAATTGCTGCTGCTGTACATGGTGCTTGCATTGAGTGCGTGCGCAACGACACGGGAGTCGGCAGAGTCACAAAGTGCTGCGCCAGTGATGGATAGCACATCCGGACCAGGAGGCGGATACCTGGCAGGCGATGGCCCCGGTGCCGATGCGCCGGATCTTGATTCCATACCCGATGCAGTTGTCAAATCCGAGCCGCTGCATCGCTATGCCAACCGGCCCTATTCCGCACTGGGCAAGACCTATACGCCGTTGCAAAAGACGGGACAATATAAGGAATGCGGAATAGCTTCCTGGTACGGCAAGAAATTTCATGGTCAGCGCACCTCTATCGGGGAAACATACGACATGTACGCAATGACGGCTGCACACCCAACGCTGCCTATCCCAAGCTATGCCCGCGTTACCAATCTGGCGAATGGCAAATCGGTTATCGTGCGAGTCAACGATAGAGGTCCGTTCCTGCATCAACGCATTATTGATTTGTCTTATGCTGCCGCGTACAAGCTCGGCTTTGTCAACCAGGGCAGCGCTGAAGTAGAAGTAGAAAGTCTTTCTGCCGATGGCAGTTCATCTGCCGCTGCGATCAATACTCCTGCCGTGCAGGTTTCGCCGATTGCCGCAGCACCCTCCGTTTCTGCAGGGAGCGCCGGAACGACTGGCAAAGTATTCCTTCAACTTGGCGCCTTCAAATCGCCGCAGGGCGCAAAAAGCTTCCTTGCCAGAATGCGTTCGAAACTGGCCGGTACCGGCAGGACATTGTCTTTGTATAAACGAGGGGGGCTGACCCGTGTACATTTCGGTCCTTATGCAAGTGCCGATGAAGCACGCGATGCCGCCAGTCGTCTCACCTCAACATTGGGTTTTAAACCCTTTGTAAGCCGGCACTGATGCATACCATTGCCAATGTCGCTATCGGCATTGTTGCCCTTATCCACATTTACATCCTCGTGCTGGAAATGTTCTTATGGGAGAAGCCCGCAGGCTTGCGCGTGTTCGGACTGACAAAGGAATTTGCAACTGCCACGCGAACCCTGGCTGCGAATCAGGGTTTGTACAACGGCTTTCTCGCTGCAGGTTTGATTTGGGGATTGTGGACAGGCAACATCGGCGTGCAGCAGTTCTTTCTCGGCTGCGTGCTGGTGGCAGGTGTATATGGAGCGATCACGGCAAATATGAAGATATTGTGGGTGCAGGCACTGCCTGCGCTGATCGCTCTGGTGCTGATGGGACTGGCATAACATTCAGACAGTTCGCTTTGAAACGGCATAAAACCTGGCGCTTCCCAATTGACTTTGCCCCGCTCTTGAAGAGCCTGTCCCGACATACTTGCTAATATATTAGAATATGCTAATATGCAAACACTGTTAATAACGGAGTTACCGCATGTTTGGAATGAACGTAAAAGAAATTGATGCAACTGAACTGGCTGATTGGGTAAACGCAGCAGATCACGGATTTCGCATAATCGACGTGCGCCCGATGGAGGAGATTGCGCAGGGTACTGTGCCTAAAGCGGAAGCGCTTCCTCTGCATATATTGCCAATCAGGATGCAGGAAATGTCACGCGAAGAAAAACTGGTGATGGTTTGCCGCAGTGGTGCACGTTCGGCGCAGGCCTGCATGTTTCTGCAGCAACAGGGATTTTCGAATGTGTACAACCTGCGCGGTGGCATGATGGGCTGGGTGCAAAGCGGGTTTCCGGCTTGTCAGCCGGGTTGAATCAGATTATTCTGGAATCAGGAGTTCAAGATGAAAATTAAAAAAATATTCCTGGCATTGGCGGTCATGCTGGGATTTGTATTTGCGACGCAGCAATTACAGGCTGTCGATGGTGTGGATGTGAAACTGGCACAAAGCATGAACCAGCAAGGTGCACTTCTTCTGGATGTACGTGAACCCGAAGAGTATGCGGCAATTCATGCGCCGAATGCGAAATTGATCCCGTTGGGCCAACTGAAGACGCGTTTACAGGAAATCGCTGAATACAAAGACAAGCCTGTCGTGGTGGTGTGCCGCTCCGGACGGCGTTCGGCAATCGCGGTTTCTCAGCTACAGGCAGCGGGTTACACCCAGGTCAGTAATGTGAATGGCGGCATGAATTCGTGGGAAAAGAACGGACTGGAAGTGATCAAGGAATAACAGTTCTTCAGGTATTTATTCTCATTTCTTCTTTTTTGCGCGGGGGTGCGCGCCGTCGTAGATTTTGGCCAGGTACTGGAAGTCGAGATGGGTATAGACCTGTGTGGTGGAAATACTGGCGTGGCCCAGCATTTCCTGTACTGCGCGCAGATCCCCCGAGGATTGCAACAGATGCGTGGCGAAAGAGTGGCGCAACAGGTGCGGATGTACGCCGCTGGTAATGCCTTGCGTAATGCCGCGCTGCCGCAATTGTAGTTGTACTGTGCGTGGGGATATGCGCGTCCCCTTCTTGCCGACGAATAGAGCCGTTTCGTCCGCTTTGGCAATCTGGCTGCGTACTGCAAGCCATGCCTGCAAAGCCTCAATGGCATGACTGCCCAGCGGTACGACACGCGTTTTGCTGCCCTTGCCGGTGACGCGCACCTCGCTTGAGCGCAGACAATCCTGCATTTCCCTGAAATCGAGACTGACCAGTTCCGCCAGGCGCAGGCCGGAGGAATACAACAGTTCGAACATTGCCTTGTCGCGAGCATCCAGTGGCGTTGCGACCGGCATTTCTACCAGTTGCACTGCTTCATCAGGCGAGAGCGCATGTGGGAGGAGTTTGGGCGCTTTCGGCGCGCGCAGCCCGGTACAGGGGTTGCTCTGGCAATTGTGGTCGCGCATCAGGTAGTTGTAAAAACCACGCCATGCCGAAAGTATGCGCGCCAGCGAACGCCCACCCAGGCCGCTGCTGTGCAACTGGGCGATGTAGCGGCGAATATGGTGGCTCTTGAGATCGGGAAGTGCAGTGGTTCCGGCAAGTGTGAACAGGCGGTGAATGTCGCGTGCATAGTTTTCGGCAGTCAGCGGTGAATAGTTGCGCTCGCTATGCAGGTACGCAAGGTAGCCCAGGAGCAAGTCCGGGGTCCGTTCAGTAGTGGACATCAGACATGCATATTCAGCACGCTGCCAAGTGTTTCCGCGATGCGCTGCAGAAACAGTGTGCCGACTTCCGGATAGAAACGTTCCTTGTCTTCGCTGGCGAGTATCAGCAGGCCGATGGTCTGCTCGCGTGCGCGTATCGGAAGATAGGCAAACGAACGAAGATGTTCGGCGGATTCCCCGAACCAGGACTGTGTGTCGTGGAGTGCATGCAGTGTGCAGACTGGCTGCTGATGCTGGTCAGCAAAATCCAGCACTTCCGAACTGGGCGGCTCGTCTTTCCACAAATGCAAAGCGACATGCGGGATATCGAAGACTTCGCGAAGGTTTTGCACAATCAGATTCTGCAGTGTGGAACGATCGTGCGGGCCGAACAGCGCGCAATTGAATTGATGCACCTTGAATTGTAATGCATCGTTCTCTTTGGCGTATTCGAGCAGGTCGTGCAATTTCTTCTCCAACTCCTTTATGCGTTCGCGCAGGGTCAGGAGTTGGCGTTCGCTGAGAGAAATAGTGCGTCCGCCATGCGGGTGGGGCAGGTTGATCTGCGACAGCATCTCGGTGTGTTCTGCAAAAAACAGCGGGTTGTCCAGCAAATATTGTTCAACTTCTTCCGCCTTCATTTTCATCTTTATCCTCTTACAAGTTAATTTCGCCTTCGAACACTGAAATGGCCGGGCCTGTCATCATTACGGGCGATCGTTCGCCAGGCCAGGTGATGCTCAGGTTGCCGCCGCGTGTGGCAACATGTACCGTGTTGTCCAGTAGCTTACGTTTAATACCTGCAACGACAGCAGCACACGCGCCCGTTCCGCAAGACAAGGTCTCTCCTGCACCGCGCTCAAACACGCGCAGCTTGATGTGTTCGCGATCCACGATCTGCATATAGCCCGCATTCACGCGCTTGGGGAAACGCGGATGAACTTCGATGAGTGGGCCTTGCGTTGCAACAGGCGCGGCTTCAATTTCATTCACTACTTGTACGGCATGCGGATTGCCCATGGAAACGACCGTGATCTGCAGGGTTTCGTTTTCAAGTTGCAATGGCTGAATCACTGCCGTGCTATCACTTGTGAAGGGAATCAGTTCAGGATCGAAAATCGGGGAGCCCATATTTACGGTGACACGCCCGTCTTCCTCCAGACGTGGAGAAATCAGCCCGCTACGGGTTTCCACCACGATTTCACGTTTGCTGGTGAGTTTGTGGTCATGCACGAAACGCACAAAGCATCGCGCGCCATTTCCGCATTGTTCTACCTCACCGCCATCGGCGTTAAAGACGCGATAGCGAAAGTCGGCATCGTCACGCTGCGTTTTTTCCACCAGCAGAATCTGGTCACAGCCGATGCCGAAGTGGCGGTCGGCAATGTATCGGAGTTGCTCGGGCGATAGCGCCACTGATTGGCGTATGCCATCAAGCACTACGAAATCGTTACCTGCTCCGTGCATCTTGGTAAATTTCAGTGTCATTTGAAAAGCTCTTTGTATCTAAAACAGTCGGTTGTATGGTCGTTTACCATGCCGGTTGCCTGCATATGGGCATAGCAGATAGTACTGCCGACAAACTTGAATCCTCGCCGCTTCAATTCCTTGCTCATCGCGTCCGATTCGGGCGTCGTTGCGGGTATATCGGCAATATTACGCCAAGCGTTCTGTTTTGGCTTGCCATCAACAAATTGCCAGATGAAAGCATCGAAACTGCCGAATTCGGACTGCACTTCGAGAAACCTTTGCGCATTGGTGATGGCGGCTTGCACTTTTAAACGATTGCGCACAATACCGGGGTTTTGCAGCAATGTTTCCATTTTACCCGCATCGTAGCGGGCAATGCGCGTTGGATCGAAATTGTCAAATGCAGTGCGGTAATTTTCGCGCTTGCGCAGGATGGTGATCCAGCTCAGTCCGGCTTGTACGCCCTCGAGAATCAGGAATTCAAACAAAGCCCGATCATCGTGCAGGGGTACGCCCCATTCGGTATCGTGATATTGGCAATACAGGGGGTCGGTGCCGCACCATGTGCAGCGTGTCCTGCTCATGGATGCCCTCCACACAACTGGGTATAGTCGCGAAACATACAGCGGTTCATCACTACCTTGATGCCGGCCTGCTGTGCATGCAGCGCCGCCTCTTCATGTATTACACCGTCCTGCAACCACAGATTTTTGACGCCCAGTCTGATACAGCTTTCCACGATGGCAGGTACATGCTGCGGAGCGCGGAATACTTCCACGATATCCGGCAATTCAGGCAGGCTTTCCAGGTCAGGCCAGGCCTTTTCACCCAGTACCTCTGATATCAAAGGCCGCACAGGGAAAATGCGATAGCCAAAGTTTTGCAAAGCCCTGGCAACACCGAAGCTGGGCCGGGCGGGATTGGGGGAAAGCCCTACCACAGCGATGGTATGCACCTCGCGCAACAATCTGCAGATATCTGCAGCATCGGGATTGACGAAATTCATAGGGTACACGATAGCATTTTTTGCATTTCCCAGTGCGGGCTGGGCATTCGAAATACGCTATACTGCGCGGCGTCAAAGCGCTCGTAGCTCAGCTGGATAGAGTATTGGTTTCCGAAGCCAAGGGTCGTGGGTTCGACTCCCGCCGAGCGCACCAAATTCAGATCTGGAGTCACGCGACTTTGGAACACCAGCGGTTCCAGCAAGATTTTTCCATTCGTTCTGCGCCAACTCTTTGCAATTTTGACGGCTGGTCGCATCTTTTAGTGATTGTCTGGTTGCTGTCTTTGCAAACCTGATTTCTGGTAGTTGAAAATATCCTGTAGTTTTTGGTCGACCCGGTCCAGTTTTGAGCTGTTATAGGGTGCGAGTAGACCTTATTGGATTATGGGTAATTGTTTTTGCCTGCAACATTTATTCGAAGAAATTGTGGGTGCTATACCAATCAAATTACATTATTAACTACATGATTAATATTGGCTTTCTCGGATTGCTCAGATCATTCAGGCATGTTTTTCATTGCAATCGAAACAGTCTGGCTGACACATTTCGCATGTAAGCAGGACCCGTAGACAAAAAAGATATATGCGTGCAATAATCAAGTTAACAAAAATCTAACCATTAAACTCTGTGGGGTTAAAACAGGAAGCAGTCAGGGAGGGTTTAAAAGCCGAAGGTGAAAAGAAGGGGTACAAAAAACCGGATATATCCGGAAAGTCAGATAGCCTCCACACCTTTTACATGATGTAAATATAAAAACGTCGGGGAGACATCATGGAGATGATGATTTGCAAGCGTTTCTACGCGCTGATGGTTTATCTGCTGTTACTGCAGGCAACGGGAGCACAGGCAATAGTCCAAGGATCGAAGCACGATCTGAGCAATGGATCGAATCAAATATGCGGGTATTGCCACACACCGCATAATGCCAGTCAGCAGGCGGGCCTGTCTGAGGCACCGTTGTGGAACAGAAAGATCACTGATCTAAACGCGTTCACACCCTATTCCAGTCCGTCCATGACGCAAATCTGTCCGACGACGCCTAGCGGGATTTCCCTGGCATGCCTGAGTTGTCATGACGGTACGCAAGCGCAATCCGGTATGGGCCCAACTGGCCCTTCCCCCTATACCGGTCCCTATCCCAATTACGGAGCCAATGGCAATAGTGCTGTCTTTGGTGGGGATCAACATCTCCCGCTCAATAACGGAATAGGCGGTGGCGGTAACACATGGGCTGACACGAATTGCTCGAAATGCCATTCGGGTACTCTGCCACCGGGCTATATTTACTCGATAGCGCTGTCAGCAATGGCGGGGCCGGACTTGAGCAATGACCACCCGATATCCATGCCGTACCCAACGGCGAACATAAATTTTGTTACGCCTCCCGATCCGGATAAAGGCTGGGGAGATGTCAAGCTATTTAACGGGAGGGTGGAATGTCCCTCCTGTCATAACCCGCATGAACCGGGCACCCCGGGAGCGGGCACTACGCCTTTCCTGCGCATGTCCAATTCTGGCAGCAACATGTGTTTGAGATGTCATAATAAATAACGGCAACTCGGCAGAATTGAATCCCATTCAACGCGTGACGGGCTTATGTACTGATGTACTAAGCGGTTGAATGTCTGGATAGAAGCCATATGGCTAAGAGTGTTAACTGATTTTTGATGAAAATTTAACGAAAAACAAACATAAAATATTGCGAATCCTTAATACTGATTATAGTATTACTAAATAGAATGGCTTTGATCGCCCTGTAGTTATTGGAGTGTGAGAAGCATGCAAACGAAAATTATGCAACAGTCGATGCTGTTGCTGAGACGGGAGAGTCAGTGAAATCTTGCTGGATAAAATGGAAGCGCGTACTAATGCTGGCCTGTACAGGTGTAATCCTTGCGGGACTGTACGGCTGCGCTGGACCGCAGAAAAAGCAGGATTACAGCGATCTGGTGTGGCCTGCGCCACCCGAGCAGCCACGCATCAGCTACGTTGCCGCATACCACGGCCAGAATGACCTGGAAGAGAAAAGTGACTGGAAGGATGCGCTTCTGGGTGTGGAGAATTCAGGTTTGGCGCTGAAAAAACCTTACGGAGTGACCGTCTCTGCCGACGGAAAAAAGATTTTTGTTACGGATACCCAGCTACATGCTGTTGTGGTTTTCGACCTCGAAAAGAAAGATGTGCATACGCTGCAGACCGATGCGCAAGGCGCCATGTACAGTCCGACGGTGGTTCGACTCGACAGCCGGGGACGGATTATCGTTACCGATTCTGTACGTCGGGAATTGCTGGTTCTTGGCCCGAAAAACAAAACCCAAGAGACAAAATCCCAGGAAGAGCAGCGCCAAGAATATAAGACATTATTGGCACTTGGTAAGAAAGAGGGGCTTGATCGCCCGACCGGGTTGGCTCTGGACGAAGCGCATAACAGGATGTATGTGGCGGATACCACAAAACACCGGATAGTCGTGTATGACATGGACGGGAAATATCTGCGTGCATTTGGAGAGCGCGGCTCGGAACCGGGGCAGTTGAACTTTCCCATCAATCTGGCTGTGGATAAGGATGGCAATTTGCTGGTAACCGATAGCGGCAATTTCCGTGTACAGGTGTTCGATGGCAAGGGAAAGTTTCTGAATACTTTCGGTCAGCTTGGCGATACCTACGGTGCTTTCAGCCGTCCCAAAGGGATTGCGCTGGATTCGGACGGCGATGTCTATGTGGTTGATGCCGCATTTAATAATTTCCAGATTTTCAACCGGGAAGGAAAAGTCCTGCTTTTTGTCGGAACGGCGGGGCGTAGCGTCGGCTCTTTCTGGTTGCCGACGGGGATATTTATTGATCGCTCGGATAAAGTCTATGTGGTGGACTCCATTAATCAACGGATTCAGGTGTTCCAGTATCACAAGGAGAAGGGGCCACCTTCGAAAAATGAAACAATGCAGAATATAAAAGTCAGCAATAAGTAGAGACCGGACGCAGATCCGGACAATGGAAAGACCGGGGTAACCCGGGGAGGCAGTAAATGCAGTACAAGGGGCAGCAAGCAGTCAGTGCATGCCAAAAGAAGCAACTATGTTTAAGGGAGCTTAATCATGATTAAACAAGTAAAAGCAGTAACGTGGCTGGCAGGGGCGATTTTTGCTCTGACAGGCATTTTTGCGGGAGAAGCGCTGGCCGGGATATCGGCTACCAAGCACAACCTTTCTACAGGTGGACAAACTGCTGGTAATACGATCTACTCGACGGATAACCCCGAGATTTGTATTTTTTGTCACACGCCTCACGCTGCGACCAAAAATGGAGATATCCCGCTGTGGAACCATGCTCTTTCTACAGTAGCCTCTGGCGGATATACCCTGTATACCAGCCCGACCATGGATGGAGTGGCGCAGGATCTTGGCGGAGTGGACGGGACTAATGCAAAGGTGAGCAATCTGTGTCTGTCCTGCCATGATGGTACGGTTGCGATCAATTCTGTCGTCAATGCGTCCAATGCAAATCCGACGATAACCATGACAGGTGTGGATGCAGGAACCGGAGGCATTCCGGTCGGGAACACAAACTTGGGTACCGACCTGAGCAATGACCATCCGATTAACTTTACCTGGCCAGCAGGGGATCCCGGTTTGAACCCGACTGCCGGTTTGACAGGTGTAAGGCTTTATAACAACACTGTGCAATGCGCGTCCTGCCATGATCCCCATACATCGGAACCGACAACACAGCCGTTCTTGCGCGTAACGATGAGTCAGAGCACATTGTGCACAACTTGCCATGCCAAATAAGTTCGGGTAATGGCAAAAGGGGTGGTTGAAATTGCTACAGAAAGGCTGGGAGGGTGTTCCCGGCGTTTCTGGCCGTCCCATCTTCCGAACGCGATTTTTGTGCTGAAGAGAAAACAGGAATCGCAAGGCTGGACCGAACATGCACATGTTCAGTTGATTTTCAGGCCTTGGCTGGATTATCCAGCCGGTTTTTTTTGCGTGCTTCGATACCTGTCGAACCGCATTGCTCCTGTTGTCGCTGCAGGCAATATTTCGTGTGATTAAAACTGAAAGGAAAGTTCGATACGGCTCCATGAGGGTCGGGAGCGTGTTCGTCACGCTTTTGTGCATATTCCCCGTTCCGGCGGCTGGGATCGATTTTTCTGGCTCGATGGGGCTGGAGAACGAACAATACAAATATTCAACCGAAGCCGACGTAACCAGCCGTACAAGACAGCGCGCACTCTTTGATCTTAAAGGACGGGGATATATTTGGGACCCCCGCTTCATGGTTTACAAAGCGGGTGTCGCTCTGCAAAGAGAAAAAGTACAGAACAGCGCAGGTCAGACCAGTACAAGTTCTCTTTACAACATGGTCGGCTATCACCTCAATACCACATTCCTTACAAAAAAGCCCAATCCCCTCACGTTGTATGCCAGCCGTAATAAAAGCACTGTGCATGATTTCTGGAGCCCCTCCTACGGATACACCACCAATAATCTGGGCGCACGCTGGGGAATAAACAAACCATGGCTGGGGCGGAGCAGCCTCTATTTTGATCGCACGAGTTCACAGTCAGATAATGCGCTAGTGCCACGTTCGGATTGGAGTTTGCAGTTGGGTACGGACGTGAATAAGAAATTGCGTCCCAAACAATGGGGCGAATCCGATTTGTCCTATGGTTACCGGCGCACAGAACAGGAAGACAGAATATCCGGCAGTACTCGGCGTCAGAATTATTTCTATCTCAATGACCATTCCAGTTTTGGAAAAGATGCGACATTGTCATCCAATCTTGCGTATTTTAAACACAACGATAAGTGGGGTTATTCAGGGAACACGGTTGAATCGACATTTCTGGGATTCTCCAATAGTTTCTCCATGCAGCAAACGGAGGATTTTCGTCATTATTACGGCTTGGGTCTGAGTCTGAGCGATTCGGGGACAAGCAAAAGCCGCACCCATAACCTGTCGGCCGGGACGAATTATCGTTTCAACCAGCAATGGCAGATGAACGGGACGGTTGCGTCAAGCAATTCGAATACAAGGATGCCGGATAACACTCAGCAAAACAACAAATCACTTACCAGCCTGGCGGCGCTAATGTACACAGATACCTTTTTGAAGAATTACCTGATCAATGGCGGTTATTCTGTGTCACGGATGCAAACCCAGAGATCCGTTCCAGATGGTGTGTATGAAAATCGGAGTACTGCGCAAGCAGTCAACCTTGGGTATAGCCGGATGAATTCGCTACTCTACGCCGATTCATTGCAACTTAGCATGAGTCGGCTTACAGGTGAGCCAAGCGGCAATGAATTCAATACGCGCTACAATGTACGCAGCAGGTTGACACAAAATGACCTGCTACAGGCTGGTGTCGATTACCGCCGTTACCACCAGTCGAAGACAGTGGTTAACAGTACAACGTCCGCGCCCGATGATATCTACGATTCGAGTTCACGGAGTAAACGTTTCAATATCAGCTGGAGCCACCGCTTCCTTGAATCTGGCAGCGGCCAGTTGTCTGCCACTACATCCAGAAACGAAAATCAGGGCTTTACCACGACAATGCGTTCGATACAGGCAATAGTCAGAAAAAGCCTTGGCGCTGCGCTGCACTGGTCAATGACGGCTCGCAAAGATCACATCGAGGGGCTGGAGTCAATGTCTGGAAATAGAACTACGGTCGAATCGGATATGGATTACCAGATCGGGAAATGGCAGGCAACTGCGCGCTACCGATACAGGGATGTGCAACAGCATACCGCGCCGTTCAAGGAGCACTCGATCACTTTCACGCTGAAGCGTATATATGGCTTCCGCCTGTGACCTGCTATGCTGGGTTTTTACATTAACACTTGCGGCAAGCATGTTGCCCGCACAAGCTGCAGATTGGCCCTCACCAGGCAATGCGCCGATGCATCTGCAACGGAGTGCGGACACGATTTCTGCCAAATCGGTTTCGCGGCAATGGGTGAGGAAACTCGGTGGCAAAGTTTATGCGGGACCGGTTACCAGTGATGGCACAGTGTTTGTGGTGGGGCACAATCGGCGACTGAGCGCCCTCAATATACGAAATGGACATATATTATGGCAGTATGAGGCTGGGGGCCCGATTTCTGCCCAGCCTGCACTGGCAAACGGACTGATCATCATCGCTGCAAAAAACGGAGAAGTGACAGCGCTTTCATCCAGCGGAGGCAGGCAGCGCTGGCAGGCCAGGTTGGGGCGAGGATTTGTGGCGACACCGGTTGTACGTGATGGGCGGGTATACCTGGGCAATATGAACAAATTCTTCTATGTCCTGAGTTTGCGTACCGGCAGGAAAATCTGGAGCTTCGAAACCAAAGATTATAAATATGGCGGGATTTTCGCTTCCCCGGCGGTGGATGCCACACGGGTTTATGTGGGAACAAAAAATGGTCTATTGCATGCCTTTCAAACCAGGAACGGGAAACTTGTCTGGAGAACAGACTTGGGTTCTTCACTCTACGGTGCGCCGCTATTGCTGAAAGGCAGAGTGTATCAAGGGTCGTACGATCGCCATGTATACGCGCTCAAAGCAAGTAACGGAAAAATTCTCTGGCGCACGGAACTGGATGACTGGCCACAAGGAACACCCGTACCGGATGGCGATACGCTGTACATATGCAGTCGTAACGGGGTGCTGTACGGGCTGAATAAGGATAATGGGAAAATCGTCTGGCAGATGGCGCTGGGCGGTGGGGTGCGGCACTCACCCAGCATCGGGAGCAACCATATTGGCATCATCGCTACCAAGGATGGACGTCTGATCGGTGTGAATCTTGGGCAGCGACGTATTGCCTGGGAGCGGAAGCTGGACGGGCCAACCTATGGCAGTCCCGCGATCAGTCACGGCGGTGTGCTGGCGGTGACCCAGAAAGGGGTGGTGAGCGCATGGCGTTAGGTGGACGATGGCTTGCGTGGTGTGCAATTCCCCTGCTTTCCTGTTCTTTACATGCTGCGCCACTGGAAGACGGGGATGCAACACAATCCTGGAGCGAGGAGAAATTATTCAGGCATGCGGACAAGATTCCGCAACTGCTGGAGAAAAAAATAATCGTAGCAGAAGAAGTGCCATATCCACATTGGAGACCGGATGGATGCCCGGCCTGCCATCTTGGTACACCGAAACGCAATAATGCGAAGTTGCGTTCCAGAGATATCAATACGTTGTGCAACGACTGCCATGATGCAGTTTCTGTACATAGTTACATCCATGCAGTGGGTATGGCGCCTTCCGCTGAAAAAACTGAACGTATGCCCAGGCAGTTTCGGCAAGCGATCAAACGCGGGGGAGGTGTGGTGACCTGCATTGCATGCCATGACCTGCCAATTCAGTGCTTGAAGGAACGCATGAGGGAAAGGAAGCTCAACTTGATGTTTTTCCGCGGGGGGCCATACGATGATCGCACTGATCTTTGTTTCAACTGCCACAATCCGGAGCATTATGCCCGCCTCAATCCGCATGACCAGATAAGTGACGAGGGTGAGTTGAATACCGAGGTTTGTCTGGTATGCCACAGCGTGGCACCAAACCGGCGCGCGGCGAAAAGCATAGACGATGTAAAATTCAACGTGACGGAAGATCTGGCAGTTCTATGCATGGGTTGCCATACATGGAAACCTCATCCCGGCGGAGCATGGGCAAGCTTTGCGCCGAATTCGGATTACAAAGGGCCAAACCACCTGGTCAAACCGCCGGAACAAATATTGAGGAACCTTAAACAATCCGAGCTCAGGGGGGATGTTGTCCTGCCTCTTGATCCTTCTACCGGAAAAATCTTCTGTGCCACTTGTCACAACCCGCATGAGCGTGGCGTGCAGCGCTATGCGCGCACCGATCATGGCGCAGATGGCATTAGAAGGCTACGCATTACACCGGGGATGCCGATTTGCAATAATTGCCACGATAAGTAAAACCAGACATAAGTTAATGTCGGAATAAAGTTGCACCGAGGCTTCAGTTCAACGTTTTCTCCGCGAATTGCGAATAAGTGAAGGCAAATAGAAGTCCTTGTACTGTTTGATGATATTCGCACCTTCACCAAAGGTCAGGCGATGAGCTCTTTGCGGTGAATACATGAGCTGTTCGAAATCAAGCGCGCCATTCTTCTTGTGACATTCGTCGCAAAAAATTGGTTTTGCGGAAAATGCCTTGTGAATATCGGAGTTAAGGCGCATCTTGCGTTTTTGCAAGTCCTCGTCCTGGTCAATGGCTGCGGATTCATCCAGAAGTTGCAGCGCTTCCGGATTTTCGTCCAGCCGCTTCGCAACACCGTTTTCGATTCTGAAAGGAACGATCGAAGCTCCATAATCCCCCGGCGGGCCTTTCAGTTCAGTAAGTGCAATGTTGGTACCGCTTTTCAGCCATTTGTATTCGAAATGTTCGCCTTCACCGGGAGCGATGTGGCAAACCTCGCAAGCCAGGAAGAAGGAATGAGCATTAAGCATTCCCCGCACTTCCTTTGACATTGAGTGCGGTAAGTCCTCATGGCATTTCAGACACCAGGATTTTGATTTGCTTCCTGCATGCACAGCCTCGGTGATGCCGTGAAAAGGCTCATAAATCATTTCCTGGCGAGGAATTGCCCTCTTCTCCAGCGTCGCGCTTGTGCGATAAGCACTCCTGAAATACGTCAAATAGACCAGCCAAAGGCAAAAGGCCACCAGCAGAAGGCCGATTGCCAGCATCAGCAAATGGATGAAGAATCTTTTTGAAGCATTACCAGCCTTATGCATTATCGCTCCCCCCATCCGTGCTATTTGCACGTTCAGAAGTTTTTCCCGCCATTAAATGTTCATACCAAAGCGCGTGCTCCTCCTTCATCATCGTTTCGGAAATATTTCCGTCGATAAAAGTCCTGTTCATCGGATAAACATGCGGGTTGTAATGTACTGCGAATATATGGCCAACGATGATTGCCAGTGCAGCCAGCGTGGCTTCACCAAGATGCAGTGCATCAGCAATGTCAAGATAGAACTTGGGCCAATACGATTGCGTCCACATCATGATGCCGGTAGAAATGACGATGAACATGCCGAAATAGACGGAAAAGTACTCCAGCTTCTCAAGGTAGGTAAAACGATCCAGCTTGGGACGTTTCTCCCGCTTGCCCAGCATGTACATGACATTCTGGTAAGCATCCACGCCATCCTTCAGGCGCGGTAGCATGGCACTGATCCAGCTTCTGCCTGCGGCTTTGAAGAGTACATAATAGAGGTGATAGAAACACACGGCACTTACCGCTACAGCTGCAATGCGATGAACAATTCCGCGCCAGTGAAAGAGCGTTTTTCCGGTTGAGCCCAGCAGCTTGATGGCCCAGTCCTCGCCCATCAGCATGAAGCCGGTGATGATCAGCAAAGTCGTTGAAACAAAAAGAATGACATGTTGAATTCTTTCGCTCTTTGTGAGCCGGACGAAAGTCCTTTCGTTATTACTGTGACTGTTCATCTCAGTGTCCTCCTTCTTTTTTCCGGTCACGGTATGTAGCATATAAATCCAGCAGCCTGTGACCGCCAAGCCCGATTACAACCAATGCAATGAGGATCTGATAGAAAAGTTTGATCCAGTGCAAAACCTTGGCTTGAAAAGCCGCTTCCTGAATCGAGAGATCGGGGCTTTTGCTGTTGTCCTTTGGCGTCCGTATCGCTACATTGACCAGGGATGGATGAGTTTTGCCTCCGGTTGCAAACTCCTGTGTTGCCGCGGTATGACAGCCAGCCTGGGCGCAGGTATTGCGTTTGTTTGCCGGATTGACCGGCGAGTTATCCTTTTTCCGCGAAATGATCCGGTGCGGTGAGAAACCCAGTGCATAGGGTGCATGGCAGTTCAGACAATTCGCCACTTCCTCATCACCATAGCGGATTGCCTTGCCATGGAAGGTATCCTGAAATCCGACCACCACGTCGAGTTTGTGTCTCGCCATCATGTCTGAATTCGCGTGGCATTTGCTGCATAACCAGACCACTTCCGAGGAAGATCTCCGCCGCGAAAGCCGGTAGTTGATATGTCCTAGAAAACGTTCTACCCAGGCTTTTTTCTTATGGCACTGGTTGCAGATTTCCGTGGATATCTTCGACTCCATCTGCTCACGTACACTGAGCATATAGGGTTTATTGATATGGCAGTCCCTGCAGGCGGGTAAATCGGCCTTGTTCTCGGTATTCGAGCCTTTACTTCCGTGCGCACTGTTTTCAAGATCCTCCACAATTTTTCTGTGTGAAAACTTGTTGCCGCTGGAGGGTTCAATCAGATGGCAGGTTTTTCCGCAATCGACTTTTTTTGCATCCGTATGGGGTATTTTATTGACGCCTTCATGGCAATCAGTGCAGTTGAATCTGCCGTGATACGAGGATTTATGGATGCCCTCATCTACATAGAGTACCCGCTTCACTATCCTGTTTAGCTCATCCTTTTCATAGCGTCCCAGCCCCGGAAATTTGTGGCAAAGGAGACAGCTATCCTGACCTTCGGGGATGGGTACCAGGCCTGTATTCGGGATCGGCAGCTCAGTGGCTGCAGGACTATGGGCAGGTAATGCGGCCATTGCTGCAGCAAAGGCAAAGCCTGTCAGATTTTTCCAAAGTCCATTTTTCCAGCTTTGGGTTATTGCAAGGCGCTGCTCAATGGGTTGTTGCTTCATCGGTTCTTCCTTCAAATCATCTGGTGGATAGGACAGATCAAAGCCTGCGTTTCTGGATGCTGGCCAGCCTGTTTTGTGCAGGGTTGATCGCAGGTGAGGGATGCAGAGTGAAAGCAATGGAAAGTTCATGCTTCTTAATTTTCAAGGCTATAGACCGATATCTTATTGTTCAATACCTCAGCGGTATAAAGCCGGTTATTGCTGTCGATTGCGATGCCTCCCGCAGATTTAAATCGCTGAGGTTTTCCATTGCTGCCAAGAACATGCTGAAATCTGCCTTCGCTGTCAAAAACCTGGATTACGTCCATGTAGCTGTCACTGATATAGATATGCTGCTTTCCGTCGACGGCTACTCCTTTTGGACGGAAAAGCTGTCCTGGCAGAACACCCCATGCCCCAACCAGGATAAGCAGTTCTCCAGCTTCATCGAATCCCTGTACGCGGGAATTCAGGACATCGGCCACGTACAAATCCCCGGTTGCAGACACCACAACAGATGCCGGATAGCGGAATAATCCGCTACTTTCTCCATTTCCGCCCCACTTGCGTACCAATCTGCCTGATGAGTTGTATGCCATGATTTTGTGGTTGTTATTGCCGCTGACATAGATTCGTGTGCCTGCTGAATTTGCTGCTACATCAACGGGGCGTATGGACAAATCGCCATCAGTGACCGGGAATTCAGAGCGAAATCGGCCATCGTCATTGAAAATCTGGATGCGATGGTTTCCCGTATCGGCCACATAAACCCGCCCTTTTTTATCGGTGCCTATGCCAACCGGGCCATTGAATTGGCCTTCTTTTGATCCCTTGCTGCCAAAGGTAAAGATCTGTTTGCCGTTTTGATCAAAGACGACAATACGATGGTTTGCTCCGTCAACAACATAGATGCGGGAATCGCTACCAACTGCCACATCGGTAGGCAAGGAAAGTCCGTTACCGTCCTGACCAGTAATGTCAAACAAATGGTGAACTTTTACAGTGGGTATGCCGGCACGGGGAATGGCAACTGCGGGCGAACTGGCTGCACTGCTGTAGACGGTTGATTTTTCAAGGACAGAAGGGTTGTCGACGGCGAGCGACACATTTACCCAAACCGCACACAAGGTGATGGTGGATAGTTGTAATAGTCCCAGGAATTTTGAATAGCGTTCGTCCGCACCAACTGTGCGTACTTTTATCGTGCTTTCACCCATCAGCATAGCTCCCTTAGCAGTGGATTGTTATTGAAATGTTCAGCTTATTAATATTTTTTAAGTAGCCTTGCCTGCTGAACAGAGGCTGGCCCTTTCTGGATTTCTACGTTTTGTCATGCCGGCATCCATTGCGGCAAATTTGCCTACGGTGCCCTGATTTCCCGATTAGTGCGCAAACTTCCGCGAGTTTTTCAAATTTAACCCTTTTGGCGTATAGATTCCCAAGATTGCGCCTTTTTGACAATAACTGTTCCTTCAATTAGTTAACTCAAATTAGTCATAAAAATAATAAGGTTAATTATACGTTAACAATCTTAATATTGTGGATGAAGAAAACTAATACATATATAATAAATTTCAGAACAAAGCTAATTTTGGTTGTCAATAACCCGTTTTAGCATAGTTTTGGTGCCTCAGTTGTGGGGGCGCGAACACAAACTTGAATTGCTTGGAAAAGGCGGGACGTGTGGAAATTGGCCGACCTGTGTCGCTTTTAGTGGCACTTGCCTGTCTGGGCATAGCTTATTTCTCTGCGGGAGGCATAACGTTTCATCTTGCCGTTATTGTCGTTGTCTTGCCGCTCGGTTGTGTTTGGTACGGCAATGAAATTGGCGGTTTTATGGGGATGTCTGCGCAGGGAGAGGTTAATGCTGTCGGGATGTTGATTACGGCTGCAGGCTGGGTTGGACTTTTTTCTTTGCTCGCTACTATTGTATTTTTCGCTTTCGGGCGTTCGCAGTAATACTCATGGGGCGTATTTTGCTGAAACTCTCCTGCGAGAGTTGGGTGATTTTTGCAGTCTGGTCCTTGAGTGAAGGTGTATTTATTTAAAAATAAAATGCTGTGATTTGTAACCTGGTTTTGTAGAGATAAATCCAGGCCACTTAATGGTTTTACCCAAATGAGCATGTTGCGAATTTGCCGTACGGCAACGGCGGATTGTTTTGGGTTGCCATGCGGTAACAAAGCTGTACGAATAATAAGAATAAAAAATAATTAGAAACCAATATAAAGGTAAGAATTGATGGGAGCGTCATTCTTGAATAATCGCGTGATTCTGATTCTCGCGACGCTGCTTCTTTGCAGTGTTGCAGGCGTGGTCGATGCCGCAGACGAATTGAATTGCGTTCTTTGCCACAAACACCGGGGTTTGAGCCGCATCGATGAAGACGGCAAATTCCGCCTGTTTTACATCAACGAAGCCCTGTTTGAAGAAGGCCCTCATGTCAGGGTGAAGTGCCTGGATTGCCACCGGGATATCAATAAAGTTCCACATAATCCCGCCAAAAAAGTAGATTGCACCGTCGAATGCCATTTGACCGAACCATCCGGGCAGAAAAATTTTTCGCATAAACCGGTATCTGATCTGCTGGCCAAAAGCGTTCATGGCAAGCTTGATGCCGACGGCAAAGCCAAGAAAAACGAGCAGGACTATCCCGGCTGCAAGGATTGCCACGAGGAACCGCTGTACCGTCCACTGTCCTTTTTCAAGGGCAGGTCTTTTGGTATTTCAGAGCGTGGGATAAGCCGTTGCAAGACTTGTCACCGCACCGGCAAATTCGCGGAGTCCTTCTACAAACATGTAACTTCGCGCCTGCAAAAGATGCGTAAGCCGTCAGAAATCGTGGGTATCTGCGCCAAGTGCCACGGCGACAAGGAATTCCAGAAGCGCCACAAGCTTGATGATGTGGTGACCTCATACAAGGAAACCTATCACTGGAAGGCCATTCGCTTTGGTTCTGAAGAAACACCGGATTGCATGGATTGCCATGTCGTCAAGGGCGAGGGCGTGCATTTCATTGAGGCCAAGGATTCCCCGACGTCTGCGAGCCATAAAAATAATGTGGCAACCACTTGCCGTACTTCAGAATGCCATGCAAAAGCGGGTCCGCAACTGGCCGATTTCAGGGTTCACGTCACTTACGATAAAGACAAATACCCGATGCAGTATTACATGCTGCAATTCTTTACGGCGCTTATGGCGGGCGTGATGTATTTCTTCCTGATTCTCATCATTCTGGAACTGCTGCGCAGGCTCTTCCCGAACTTCAGTTTCACTAAACCGGTGAATGATGATGACACAGAATAATCAGTCGAGAATGTATACGGATTGAGGGTTGTTATATGAAAAAGTATCCAAAAATTGTTGAAAGAAACGGGAAGAAATATTTTTTCCGGTTTTCGCTGCATCAGCGTGTACAGCACATTGTCCTGTTCACCACCGTGATTCTGTTATCGCTGACCGGATTTCCGCTGAAATATCATGATCAGCCGTGGGCGGAGCCCATTTTCAATCTGTTCGGCGGGATATCGATCGCACCGATAATTCACCATATTGCAGGCAGCATTTTGCTGCTCCTGTTCGTCTACCACACCATTTACTGGATGTATCTGTTCTATTCCCGGCGGGTGTTGCGCCTGAAAAAAGAAGGGCAGTTAACGCTACGTAATGTCGTCAAGGAGTTTCTGGCGCAGGATATGGTGCCGAACAAGAAGGACTTCTACGACATGATCGATATGTTCAAATATTTGCTGTACTACACCAACCGCCCTCCGCGCTACGACCACATGTCCTGGAAGGAAAAGTTCGATTATTACGCACCGTACTGGGGTATTCCCATCCTGGGGCCGGCGGGCTTTATCCTGTGGTGGCGTGATGAATTCAGCCACATCATCCCCGGCCTCGCGATGAACGCCATGTATATCATGCATACCGATGAGGCGCTGCTGGCCGCGTTGTTCCTGTTCTTCGTCCACTGGTACAACGTGCATTACTCGCCGGAGAAATTTCCTTTGGGCACGGTATTCATCACTGGCTATCTTACGGAGGATGACATGATCCACGAACACTACGCGGAATATGTGCGGATCATGAAAGAAGAAGGCCTCCATGAGGCGATCAAACCTCAGCACCATTAAGGGCCGGAGAGTGAAATGTTAAGTCGATTGAAAGTATTGATAGGCAAGCTTTACATAATCGTATTGATCGCTTTTGCGGTCTGGTACGGTAATTTCATTTATCCGGTCATTTTCAGCCATGCTGGTCAGCATGAAGAGCAGAACCAGGTAGCTGTCAAGGCGAGAAAAGCGGACCTGGCCACTTTTGAGGAAACGGAGCTGAAGAAAATTCTTGCGGAGCAGAAGGAAACTGCCTCCACCGATCTTGGCTACACCGTTGTGAATGAGCAGTATGTGAAAGGGCATTTTCACCATATCGGCATGACGGTGGAGCCAGATGAAACCAACGTGTGTGTGAGTTGCCATGGTGCGGTGCCACATGATAAATCAAAGGCCATACGCGCTTTCCTGAACATGCATGCGTTTTACCTTGCTTGCGAAACCTGCCACATCCGGCCGAAACCGGGTCAGGAAGCGTGGGCATTCCGCTGGTACAGCAAGGAGACCGGGAAGCTGACCACCAACCCGCCGGGGCTGGTCGCAACGGAAAAAGAGAAATACGGCAACTATGGGACCAAAATCGCTCCGGGGACAGTGGAGGCTGACGGCCGCTTTCATTTCCTGAACGATGACCGTGAAAGAGCGTTTGTGAAAGAGTACTTGATCAACAAGGATAACCTCAGTTCCACCGCTCAATCCAAAATGAAGAAGGTCATTCACCGTATGGTGGATGATAAACCGTTCTTTTGCGACGGTTGCCATACTTCAAGCAGGAAACCATACATCCCATTTGACGAACTCGGTTATCCACCGCGCCGCATACAGCAACTGACCAATACTGAAGTTGTGGGGATGGTGCAGAAGTACAGCAGTTTTTATATTCCCAAGTTCCTGCTAACAGGTACCGGAGCAGCATGGACCGAGAAATCCGGCCAGGCGCCGACTTCAAAGTTGAAAAAGTAATGGTATTAAAGTATATCGCGTCAAACGCGGGGGTATTGTTGTACCTATTAGCATTGTGGGTATTTTGAACAAAGCAGGGATAAACTTGGCAAGATCAGGCTTATGCAAAAAAACAGTATCTGCGGTAACAGGGGATTACGCCGGCGCAGTTGATGTGCAGAAATCGTAAAGGGAAAAAGTATGGGGATACGAATCAGATGGTATGTTGCAGTTGTGTTGTCCTTATTGCTGGGGCATGCCGGATCGGCTTTGGCTTTCGAGGATGATGAAAACTGCCTGATGTGTCACAAATACCCGAAAATGGGACGTGTGACCGAGGAGGGCGTACAAAAATCCTATTACGTCATGCCTGATGTATTTTCCAAAACCGTGCACCGCAACGTTCCTTGCCGCGACTGCCACAGCTATATCCAGGAATTACCGCACAAGCCGGTCAAGGTGGGGGTGACCTGTAATTCGGAATGCCATTCGATCAAGAACCCTGCAACAGGCAAGCCGTTTACCCACAAGCCGATTTATGACGTTTATAAAACAAGCGTTCATGCCCGGGGAAAAATTGCCGAAGGAAATGATGCCGATAAGCCCTATTGCATCACCTGTCATACCAATCCGCTATACAACGCAAAAGAAGATGCACCGCCCAAATATATTGTGGATCGCTGCGTCGTTTGCCACGAAGACGTCAAATTCGCCGAGAAATGGTACAGCCACACAAGCCGTCGTATCCGCGAAGTTAAACGCTCTTCGCAGGAGATTGTTGCACTGTGTTCTTCCTGCCACGCAGACAAGGAATTACTGGAACGCCACGTAGCGGCGGCTAAAGAAGAAGGACGCGAATTGGGGCGGAAATACCCGATTGCGGCGGAGTCCTACAAGGAAAGCTTTCATGGCAAGGTGGTCAAGTACGGCAATGAAAAAGCCGCCAACTGTCTGGACTGCCATGCCTCGGCAGTGAACTACTATATGAGCGTGCACGAACTGCTCCCTTCTCGCAACCCGAAATCTCCGATAAGTGCAGAAAACAGAGTGAAGACCTGTAAAAAATGCCATGCCATGGCCGACAAGAACTATGCTGCGCTCGACCCGCATCCTACCACCAAGAAAGAAGGCAACCCGTTCAAGCACTACGCCGACCTGATCTACACCATTGTGGGCGATAGCGTCCTGGCGTTGCTGGTGGGTCTGGCCGGATTCGAAACATGGGGCCGCTGGCGTGACGGAGCAAGCTGGCGCTTCCGTGACGGGTCCTCCTGGTGGCGGCGCACACGGCGCAAGAGCAATCGCCTTCCCCGATGAAATTCGCGGCAAAACCGACGAATGCAAAATTATTTGAAATTTGACGCATAAGGACACCTGAACATGAAATTGACACAAGAAGCACGCGAGGTACTGGATACCGCCAAGCGCCACAACAGGGTGAATGCGGAAGAAGAGCGCGAGATCGAGGAGGTGATCGCGCTGCTGCCTGAGGATCGCTCGATGTTATACAAAAATGTGGACTCGAATCCGATCGGGGATTTTTATCGCTACTCCATCCATATCCGCATCCAGCATTTGCTGATTTTCAGCACATTCCTGCTTCTGGCCTTTACCGGCTTGCCCATTCATTACAACAACGCCTTCTGGGCTCAACCGTTCAATTCCATATTGGGCGGACTGGATGTGACGCGGGTGATTCATCGCACGCTGGCAGTGACCATGATTTTTGCCATGATTTATCACTTTCTTACCATCGGTTTGGGGACGATGGCGAAATTACGTGCCCGCACTTTTGAATTTGGCCGTACCGTCCTGCCGGGTATGAAAGATGTTCGTGATTTTAAGGAAGACATGCTGTTTTTCAGCGGTCTTCGCAGCATACGGCCAGAAATGGACAAGTTCATGTACAAACAGAAAATACATTATTTCGCCGCAGGCTTTGGCAATACGGTGATGGTGGTTTCCGGCTCGACATTTCTCTTTCCGGACTTCTGGGCCAGTATCATGCCGGTGGAGATGGCGTCGCATTTCCAGGAAATGATGCGCCTGTCCCATCCGCATGAAGCACTTCTGGCATTGCTGGTGGTTGCTTTCTGGCACTGGTACAACGTTCACCTCGCGCCGGGGCGTTTCCCCATGCAATGGACTTTCCTTACCGGCAAGATCACGCGTGAACACCAGATTGAAGAGCACTTCCTCGAATATTTGCGTTGCATTGTGACCATGCCGCAAGAACGCCGCTATATCAAAACATTGTTTGGAAGAAATGAAATGCAGGGAACGCAACAACATGAATGAGCCGGTTTGCACATTACATAATGAGCAACGCTGACCGGACTTTGGCCCGCCTGGCGCGGGCTGAAATTTCTGATATTAATTTGGATATCGAATTGTATGAAAACTGGGCTTAAACCCTGGCAAAAAATTCTGGCTTACAGCTCGCTTGTTTTTGTGCTTGCCTGGACCCTCTTCGGGCTGTATGCGATCTGGCTGATATTGACCCAGGAATGATGAAAAATTTTAAGGACTGACCATGCATCGTTTTGTTGAAATCGAAAGTACTTTTATCGCACTGGCCGTGGTGATGCTGCTTCTCTTTGCCATTGCGGTGCTGATTATTATCGACCACAAGGCGCGTATTCCGGGTGAACCCAGAGATGACCTGTTCGGGATTTCCGGTCAGCGTCTCAATCATCCCATTTGGGCATGGATGGTGTCATCCATACTATGGATCATTATTTCCGTTTTGCTGACGACTTCCGTCTATGCCATGTTGTTCAAACACGAAAAAGAACCGGAGGGTCCCAAACTGCTGGCTAAACTGGATATCATCCGGCAGAAGGAAAAAATCAAACACTTTCACAATTCGCCCAAGGAAAATCTTCTGTCACAGGGGAAGCGTCCAATTTGCTACACCTGTCACAGCGATTTTCCGCACGCAAAAAGGCCGATGATCCGAACGCTGCTTAACATGCACACCCAGTACGTTGGTTGCATGACCTGCCATACCAATGATCGCAAAGTGCCGGAGAAAAATATGCGCCTGCGCTGGCTCAACTATTCGGGGATCAAAGTCAAGGGCAAACCTTTTGGGACTGATGTTGACCCCCAGGGCGGATATCTGCAGGAAACAGACGACTTTTATTCCAAGATCGTGGCTTATACCACTGTCAACGGGAAGGAGACATTGCTGGAAATCACCGAGGACGCACCCGAGGCTCAGGAATTTATCAAGCTGCGCAGCCAGCTTTCCGACCAGGATATGGGTGCGATCAAGAAGGCATTCCATAGCCAGGTAAGCGCTGTCGGACGTTTCTGCACCCGATGCCATGCTCCCGAAGGCGAGAGTTTTCTGCCGTTCCGTGAACTGGGATTTTCCGAAAAACGCATCGCGGCTCTGACAAATGTGAACATTGTCGGCATCACGCAAAAATACAAGGAGTTCTATATTCCCACTATTTTCCTGGACGACACCAGAAAATCGAGCAAGAGTACACTCTTTGGTTCGTCCCCGAAGAAGTCATCGGAGCAGTCCTCTGCTGACGAGATGAAACGCGATCCACGTGCCTGGTGGCGAAACTCTTTCGATGCGCCAAAGGCGAAGACCTCACGCTAGGCGCAATCGAATAAGCCATAACATGAATGGTAAAGATGCGCCTTGCTTTACTCACGGTCTGACAAGGTGTTGTGTCAGGTCAGTCCTGCAACTGGCATTGCTGCTCGTGTTCCAGTTTGTTCATGTGCCCGATGCGGAGGCGGCTCGGGATATTTCGCCGCAACGTGAATGTGCCAACTGCCACATCATGTGGCTGGTTGATTTCAACCGCAAGGATGTTACGACGCTGATCCCTTACGATCCCAGGCCGGTGATGCCGACCGGCAAGCAGGACGTGGTGAGCAATGATCGCATGTGTTTTTCCTGCCATGACGGCTTTGTGCTGGATTCCCGTTTTGCGTGGACGAATCGCCAGAACTTCCACCCTACTGGTGTCAAACCGTCGAACAAGGTGGATATCCCGACCATTGAAGGCAAGACGGTGTTTCCGCTCAATGACGATGGCAAGGTTTACTGCGGAACTTGTCATAGTGCTCACAGCGTGCAGTGGGGGGATAAATCTGCCACTGTATTTTTGCGCGTAAAAAATGCAAATTCCGGCATGTGCATGGCGTGTCATCTGAATCGCAGCACGGGTCCGGCTGAGGGAAATCACCCGGTACTGGAAGAATTGAAGAAAATAAAAGAATTGAAAGGAATTCCGCACAAACTGACGGAGGGGGGTGCCAAGTTCGGGGCCAATGACAGCGTAATTTGCCAATCCTGCCACCGCGTTCACGGCGCACCGGAGGAAAAACTGCTGGTGGAAAAAAATTCCAATTCCGAACTTTGCAGCAACTGTCATATCAAGCAGAAGCGAGTGGCAAAAACCAAGCACAATATGAAACTGGTCGACGAGACTGACAAGAATGTGCGCGGCCAGGAAGTGGGCAAGGCCGGGGCATGCAGTGCCTGTCACCTGCCGCATAACGGGCAAGGACCGAAAATGTGGGCGCGCACGCTAAAGCAGGGCGAGGATCCGGTGTCGGACTTATGTCTGTCTTGTCACCGCAAGGGCGGTTTGGCCAAGGACAAGCTCGTGGGTGAATTTACCCATCCAGTGGGGCGCGATATGGCCCGTCTGGACGAAACGGTAGAACTCCCGGGCTATACCAGGAAAGGTATTAAATCGGTGGGTGATGGCAAAGGACGTGTCAGTTGCCCCAGTTGTCATGACCCGCACCAGTGGGATCCGCGCGACCCGGAAAAAACCTCCAAACCGGGAGATAAGGGTTCGGGCGAAAACAAGTTCTTGCGTAAGGCCAATGGTCCCGAAGCCGGTCTGTGTCTGACCTGTCATAAAAACAGGATTAGCATCGAAAATACCAAGCATGATCTGACGGTCATGGCTCCAACGGAGCGCAATATCAAAGGGCAGACACCTGCCAAGTCGGGCGTTTGTGCCAGCTGCCATCTACCACACAACGGTAAAGGTGCGCGTATGTGGGCGCGCGAACCGAAAGCCGGGGCGGAGCCGGCCGCCTCCACCTGCCTGAGTTGTCATAATCCAAAGGGGATAGCGAAAGAAAAAGCCATTGGTGCCAACAATCATCCCTTTGGGGTGCCCATTGCCAATATTGGCGTGACAGCGAAGGACGGGAAATGGACTGTGCCGCCGGAAAGTATTGCCCAACCGGATAAAGTATTGCCGCTCTACGATGATCACGGGATGCCCGTGGCAGAAGGGGGTAAAGTATTTTGCGGAACCTGCCACGATCCTCACAACTGGTCGCCTCTGAAAAAGGGCAGCCCCTCCGGCAATCCGCGTAATGCCAAGGGTACGGGTAAAAACAGTTTTCTGCGCTTGCCGAACGACGAAAAAAGCACGCTGTGCATCAATTGCCATGTGAACAAGGTGCCGGTTGAACAATCCAAACACAACCTTGCCATTTCAGCGCCAGATGCGAAAAACAGCAAAGGCCGTACGACTGCAGAATCCGGTGTATGCAGTGCCTGTCACATACCGCATAACGGAGGTGAAGCAAAGTTGTGGGCGCGTGCGACCGGTCCGGGGAAGGATGGTGTCGAGGTGCTATGCAGGGAATGCCACCGCGACGAAGGTATCGCGGCGAAAAAACAGACCGGCGCCAACAGTCATCCGCTGCAAGTAGATCTGAAAAATATTGGCGGCAAGACCACTTTGCCTTTGTATACTGCCGCAGGCAAAAAGGACGACATCAGCGGCAAGGTTAGCTGCGCTACCTGCCATGACCCGCACCAATGGGATGCTGCGAATCCTTCCAGCAAGACAGGCGCGAAAGCCAAGGTCGAGGGTAATGCCACCAATAGTTTTCTGCGCTTGCCTGCCTCGCCATCGCCGCAACTATGCGCGAACTGTCACCAGAATAAACCTTTAGTGAATAAAACAGACCACGACATGGCTGTTACCGCGCCGAAAGCAACCAACATTCTCGGCCAAACGGTGCGTCAATCCGGCGTGTGCGGGCAGTGCCATCTGGTTCACAATGCGGAATCCCAGAAATACCTGTGGGCCCGCCCATTGGGAGTAGGCAACGACGTATTGGAGCGCCTGTGCCGCTCCTGTCATGCTGCTGACAAAGTGGCTGCCGCCAAGATGCCGGTCAAGGCAACCCACCCTTCCAGGGTAAAAGTGCTTTCCAATCCCGGCATGCAGCGCAAAAAAGGTGGATATTTTCCGGCGTTTACGCCCGATGGCGCACGTGGCACCTCGGGTATAATTACTTGCCCGACCTGCCATAATGCCCATCAGTGGAATCCACGCAAGGCAGAAGAAGGCGAAGGCCACAATACAGAGGGGGACTCGCGTACCAGTTTCCTGAGAAATAACAGCGACTTCTCGCTGTGTGCCAATTGTCATGGTCTGGATGCATTGTTCCGCTACAAATATTTCCATGGAACAATGTCGCGCAAAAAGCATGCAACTTTCAGGTGAGACCAAAATTGGCGGACGCTGATGACAGAATTCACGCCTGACAATACAAATAGCGATTGGGGAGAGCGATGCGACAAAGATCAATAACATTTCTGTTATTCGCGTTAGGGGTTTTGTTGCTGGCGCCAGTATTTGCCTGGGCGGCGGATTCCATGCCTGCCAGGACAGAATCGCAAACAAAGGAAAGTGCTGTTGCCGTGTCCGACTTGGTCTGGCCGCAGCCACCGCAACAGGCGCGCATCCGTTATCTGGGATCGGTTGCAACGCCTGAAGATATCGGACACAAGGCAGGCTTCTGGGGCAAGCTGTGGAATTTCATCCGTGGTGAAGAAGAAGGCGAGAAGATGACGCGGCCCATGGCTGTGGCCGTGGATAGCCGGGATCGTTTGCTGGTGGCAGATGCCAAGACCGGACGTGTACATATTTTTGACCGAGGCAAGGGTGATTATGATTACCTGAGCGGTAGTGGACAACAGTCCATGCGCCTGCCTATCGGTCTGGCGGTGGACGACAGGGATTATATTTACGTCGCAGATGGCGAACTTGCCGGAATTTTCGTGTTCAGACCGGATGGGAAGTTCGATCATATGCTGGATAGCGCCGCCTGGCTCAAGCGTCCGTCAGCGCTGGCGATCGATCAGAAGCGGCGCTTGCTGTATGTAGTGGATGTGCCGTCTCACGACGTAAAAATAATTGATCTGGCGACAGAAAAAGTAAGCAACGTAATCGGTCGGCGAGGCGAGGGACGGGGAGAATTCAATTATCCCGTTTTTGCCACGCTGGATCGCAAGGGAAATCTTGCGGTTACTGACAGTATGAATATGCGCATTCAGGTTTTCGATACCAAAGGAAAGCTGATTAGTGTTTTCGGGAAACAGGGTGACGGATCAGGCTCTTTTGCAGCACCCAAAGGGGTGGCATTTGACAGCGAAGGCCATGTATATGTTGCCGATGCAGTATTCGACAACATTCAGGTGTTTGATAGTAGCGGGAGACTGTTGCTGTACTGGGGCACTGCGGGCCAGGATGCCGGGAAATTCTGGTTGCCGACGGGGTTGTTCATTGATGAACGTGACCGGATATATGTGGCGGATTCCTACAACAACCGGGTGCAGATATTCCAGTATCTGAAAGTTCAGAATGCCAGGTAGGTTTTATGCATGGACAAGCAGATCAGGTTTGAGAGATGGGAATATGTCACGAAAGGGGAATGGCCTTTTTCTATGAAAACACGTAAATACACATGGTTTGCGGCCATTCTTCTGGCTTTTGGACTCACAGGCTGGGCAATACCCGGCATGGCTGACGTCGCCACATCCAAACACAATCTTTCCGTGACCGGGCCAGGTTCCTACAAGGCAACCAGTGAGACACGGTTCTGTTCATTCTGTCATACCATGCATAACAGCGATCCCGTTGCCCCACTGTGGAACCATACTCAATCGGCAGCAGTGTATACGCCTTATACCAGTAGTACGCTTGCGGCCGCCGCACCTGGGCAGCCGACAGGTGCGTCCAAAATATGTCTGACCTGTCACGATGGTACGGTGGCACTTGGGAGTGTGAAGAATCTGCATTACCCATTAGGTTACGGACAGGTCGTGGTTCCCGGACTGTCGGGATCGCTAAGCGGAACGTCCAATCTGACAACCGATTTACGTAACGATCATCCGGTTTCTTTCACTTATGATGCCAATCTCGTTACAAGCAATCCGGAACTTGTATCGCCCACATTGCTGGGAGACGCTATCAGACCCGATAACAGTGGACAGATGCAATGCACCAGTTGCCATGATCCACATAACGACACCAACCCCAGTTTTTTGCATACGGGCTACCAGACGGGAGGCTATGGCTCGCCATTATGCAAGACTTGCCACACCAAACAGTATTGGGACACTATTCCAGGCAATTCACATCGCGAATCCATTGCACAGTGGAATGGTGTTGGCGCCAATCCCTACCATATCGCCGGGCAGAACCTGCCGAATGACACGAATTCCACGCCCAGAATCAATGGCTGCGAAAGTTGCCACGAACCACACAATGCATCTTTTATCCGCCTTTTGAAACAGGACGGCGAATCAGAAGTATGTCTGGTATGTCACAACGGTAATGTGGCAAGCCTTACTAAAAATATCGACGCGGCGTTCAACAAGATGTACAGCCATCCTGCGAAGACGACCTCTGGCCAGCATAACCCTCAACGCCAACTTGATGGCACTATACGTGAAAACCCTTCAGATCTTGCCAATCGCCATGCGGAGTGCGAGGACTGTCATAACCCGCATGCAGTGTCTCCCGGCGTGTCGCCCACCCTTCCCGATCCTACCAACAATCTGGCTGCGCCAGTCAACAAGGGTGTGTGGGGAGTGCAGCCTACCTGGCCGGGGCTGTGGTCACAGGTGACCTCATATACCGAGGTGCCTGATGTCCAGTATCAGTATCAGTTATGCTTCAAGTGCCATTCTTATTATGCTTTCGGAGCCTTGCCACCGAATGACCCCTATGGTCAGATTGCTGGTGGGGTCAATACCGACCAGGCGCTGGAGTTCAATCCCAACAATGCTTCCTTCCACCCGGTTGTGACACCGGGCAAGAACAGTTTCACAATGACCGTGAGTGCAGTTCCTTACAATTACTCGTCCTCACTGATCAACGGCATGACGCCGAATTCCATCATGACCTGCTCGGAATGTCATTCAGACAACGTTCCCGGGCCGAAAGGACTGCATGGCTCGGATACCTGGCCGATTCTGTCATCGCCATATGGTGCTTCAACAGGCGTCAGCGGTACTGAGGATCATCTGTGCTTCAATTGCCATAGAGCATCGGTGTATGGTGGCATCGGAGGGGCGTCAACTGACTGGCAATCGACCGGGTTCAGCGGGCCTAGCGGAATGACGGGGACGGGACCGATGATGAATCTGCACTACCGTCATCTTGAATTACGCCAGGTACCGTGTATGGGTTGTCATTCTGCTGTGCCGCACGGCTGGCAACGGCGCGCCATGCTGGTGTATGGCACCGATTTACCAGATCCCGAACCCTATAACAGCCACAGCAAATATCCTATTGCCGGTAGCAGCCTGTATGGTATTCCTTCCACAGTGAACGTCGATGCAGTAGCGAGCGGCAACTGGACGAGAAGCGATTGTCATACTGGTGCCGGTGTGGGTTCCTGCATGTAAGTGCGGGAGACGGGAGCGTTTTTGAAAAGCCGTTTCTTCAGGCTGCTGGCCTCGCCTGACCTTGCGCTCGCGCTGATAGGTGGGTTGTTGTTAATGGCAGTTGCAGGCGGCACCCTGCCGCAGAGCGGACGGCTATCCACACAGGAATTGACGGACTGGTACAACGCCTGGCCATTGTTTTCAGTGTGGCTGGAACGTACCGGTTTTGCGGACGTGTACGCGTCGAAGCTGTTTTTTTCCCTCTATGCGGCCCTGCTCGTAAATCTGGCGGCGGGCATCATCGTTCAAGTGGCTTATCTGCAGGCCTGGTACAGGGGGAACGCCCCTGCTCGGACTTTATTCCTTTCCGTTCTTCCGCCATCTCTGCAATCCCTGCCGGAATCCCGCCCGAACGGACGCCGACACGGCAGTTGGGGACTGGCAGGGTTACCTATGCTCCATGCCGGGGTCATCATTATTATTGCAGCCGCTTACATAAACAACTCAGACAGATTGGGAGCGCATTTCGAATTGGCTGCGGGGGAAGTGCTCACCGGAGCGAAAGGCAAACTGCTGCTGGAACAGGGTTCGCGCCAGCCCGACGGGGACATGGGGTTTCGCTTGCGCCTCGATGCGTTGCAGGTGGAGATGGAAAACGGGCACTACCGCGAATTACAGGCAAAGGTATCGCTGCAGCAGGCGGGCGGCCCCCTGCGCCATGAGACACTATGGGTGAATCATCCATTGCGGGTAGGCCAGTACCAGATATTCCTGGACAAGAACGTGGGGCAAACGGCGCAATTCGAACGAATCCTGCCGGACGGGCAACGCCGCAGTTTGCTGATCAATTTCAAAATGGCACGTGAATTCTGGGGAACAACCAAACCTCTGGTTCGAGATGAAACAATGTTGTTCGAAGAAACGCCGGTACTTTTTCGCATGATCCTGACGCCTGGTAATGAACCGCGTTTCCGCCTTCTGGCTGAGCATCTAGGCAAGCCGGTATTCGACGGCATCCTGGCACCGGGCGAAACAGCTGATCTGGGCGTATATAAACTGATATTTATCGGTACGCTCCCTTGGGCGGGACTCTTTCTATCTTCCGACCATGCGCTGTCATGGATATTTGCCGGATTCATTCTTGCCCTTGCCGGATTTGCATTGCATCTGCTGTTTCGTCCGCGCCGCCTGCGCTTGCGCAGGGATGGAGATGGGTGGCGGCTTGAGGCCTGGGTCATGCGCGACGACTGGCGCTTTGAACGGCAGTGGCAAGAGTGGGAGCGCGCAGCATGAGCGTGATTACGATTACCCAGGGCGGAATTGCGGTTTGTTACCTGTCGGGGGCAACATTGTTCTGGTTTCAACAAACCCGTCCGGGGCGACTCGCGATTGCGCTCACGACATTTGGATTTGTGCTGCACTCAGGTTTGCTGGCCTGGCGCTGGCAGGACATTGGGCAGATTCCCATCGTAACCCGATACGAAGATCTGACGGTGGATGCGCTGATGATTGTCGGCATTTATCTGCTGGTGCAGTGGCGGTCTCTGGAATTGCGTCCGGCCGGTCTGGCAACACTGGGCATAGCAGGGGCTGGGGTGCTTTGGGCGCTGTTTTATAGCCATGGCAGTTTTCCCATGGATCCGTCTCTGCGTACCAACTGGCTGATTATTCACGCCCAACTCAATTCCATCGCTATTGGAGCAGGAACACTTGCGGCAGGTGTGCATCTGGGCTGGCTGACAGGACGCATATCCTGCCCGGACATCCAGGCGCTAGCAGGCAGGCTGGCGAACTGGGCATTTTTCCTCTGGGCGGCGATGGTGGCGGCAGGGTCTTACTGGGCCAGCCTGGCCTGGGGACGTTACTGGGGTTGGGATCCGATCGAGAGCTGGTCGTTCGCCACGCTCATGGCCTACGCCTTTGTCATTCATTTGCGCCACAAGCCGTCCTGGCAGGGAAAACGCTGGGCGTTACTGGCGTTGTTGCCTTACGGCATGATGCTGTTCACCACATACGGGCTTCTGCTGGTCAGACACAGCATCCACGGCCAGTACCTGTTTCAGTAAGCGAAAAAACCGGCTTGCGACACCTATATATATAGACTGCTGCAAGCCGGTTTTGGCTGGAGATGATTATTTCAGGCTCTTGGCAGTGCGATCCCAGCGGATACCGCCCTCATCGAAATTCCACGACCAGAACAGTTTGGTGACTGTGCCGCCGATCTGATCTTCCGGGATGAAGCCAAGGATGCGGCTATCGATGCTTTCGTGACGGTTGTCGCCCATGACGAAATAGGATTTTGCCGGAACCTTTTTGGGGCCGAAATTCGATGCCTGCATGCTGTTGAGGCGGAGGGTGCCATTGAAATGGGCGTAGGGTTCCTCGATTTTTTTACCGTTGAGCCATACTTCATCGTTTCGGACTTCCAGAGTGTCGCCAGGGATGGCGATAACGCGCTTGATGAGTTGGTCGTCGATTATCTGGGTCAGGCCGGAGGTCGGTTTGCTCTTCCCCAATTTGATCAGTGCGATTTCACCGCGCTTGGGGAAGGCCAGTTTATCGACCAGCACAATATCGCGGTCAAGGATGGTTGGCGACATGCTGGAAGAATTCATTAGAAAAGCCCTGACGATCTGTCTGCCCACCAGATAATCCATCAAAGGATTGACCGTAAACAGCAAGGTAAGAAAAACACCCGCATAAATCCAGGGCCGGTTGAACCATTGCAGACGGTAGTTGCGCGGCTGTCGGCGTGCACAGTTCCATGCATCGAATGCGATCAGTCCTACACCGGCAAATGGCACGAAGAGAAAAATGACGCTGAGCCTGCTCTGGATCGACATGAAAGCGATCGCAGCCAGCCAGGAGGTGATGATCAGGGCGACATACAACAGAATGCCGCGCTTCAGGTAACCCGCATAATGCTGTCCCAGGCCGGGGCAGAAAGATAACAGAACCGCATTGAGCGGATCGCGTGGACTGATTCCATTCTTGACGCTGGTGCTGGCATTGCCTGACATAATATTGGTAGCTTCGCTAAACATAATATTTGCCTTTCCTGGTTGAGAATTTGTCAAATAACCTTTCCTTTATCGTTATTATTTTATATTGAGCGTGCAGACCCCCTGCTCTGGTGCTTGTGCGCATTGGTGGGCGAATCTTCAGCGTCAAAAACCGGACTGGGGTGTCCCAAACACACTATGCAGAAAACTCAGCACATCCTCCATGTCGCGGTCATTCAGATTCTGGGGCGGACATTGCCCCGCAGTGTATGTTTTTCCCGGCGTGCTAAAGCCGGACTGGATGTTGTGTTTCAGTTCCTGATCGGATTTCGTCAGGCGCTGCCATTCCCCCACCAGATCGGCTGCCATGCCGTTGTTACCACGTCCATCCTCGCCGTGGCACATGGCACAACGCTGGGAGAAAACTGTTTTTCCCCGGGTTGAGTTGCCCATGCCGTCCATGGCATTGGCAGCAAGGCTGCTACAAAGAAGAGACAGAAAAAGAATTAGCATTGACTTCATGGCGTGCTCCTTAATCTATGGTGTTGCAATAGCGGCCACAGGTGAAGAGGGTGGTGGCGACGGGGGGTCGTAAGCTGTTTTAATACTGGTCTGGACAACAATTACCGGCGCACCACCTAGGCGTCCACCGCCGAAGCGGCAGCCAGGTATGGCATCACCATCCTGGTCGGCCAGGGCATTAATAGCCGATGCGTATTTTTCTGATTGCTCTTCTTTTTTCAGGGTGATGAGGCTGTCAAGCAATTGGGGAAGGTCGTCCCGGAGGAAATCTTCCGGCTGTTTAGGCTCGCCCGTGGCAGGCCCCTCGGCTTGTTGCAATCCGCCCTGTTTGAGGATTGTCTCGATCATGTGTGTCCCATGCTGCTGTGCTTCGCCGGGAGGCAACAGTTTTTCCAGCCGCCGCCATGTGGCCAATGCCAGGCCGAATGTTCTCCCATCATAGGCGGAAACGATCTGGCCAGAGGAGGTGCGGAAAACGCCAGCCGGATTGGACCAGAGTGAATCCTTCCTGAATATGTCATTGAAAATGGCCAGTGCGGTTTTGCCGTAAGCTTCTTTACCAGTAGCCTGTTTTGCTGCCAGCAGGCCATTTATGATGGCCAACTGAGGCTCTAACTGCAGTAGCATGCCGGCAAAAATCCGGTTTTTCTTTACCAGGAAGGTCTGTGGCGCCGTCGTTTTTCCGTCCATGTGTGCAACCACATAATCAGCCTGTGCGCTTAAACGTTTGAGTGCGTCCGTGTGCAGGGAATCGTTCCTGGATAGGCTGGCTGCCATATCCGCCAGCACCTCCAATGCGAAGCCGGCTTCGTTCGCGCTGAGCCGTTCCGATGCACCCTTGCGGGGATCATAAATGCCGATAAAACTGCCGGCCCTGGAATCAAAATGGAGTTTAATGGTCGTCCGATAAACGCTCTCGAGCGCACGATGCACATCATTGCGCCAAACAGTGACGGATTTGCCTGACATAGTTTTATTACCCAGTGCAGGTTGCGAAAGCAGGGTGTGCAGATAGGTGAGCCCCTGGATCAACGACAACTTGCCATTAAGTTCACTGGAGGTGTTAGCCACCGACCATTTATTTTTTTTCAGTTTGAGCAGGGCGGGCATATAGCGGGCTTGCTTGTTCCCCCCCTTTTTCAGCAAAGGAAGAAGCGCCCTGAATTCCTGCAGGGCAGATTCCAGTATCAAACTCCCGAGCTTTTTTCCTTTATCCGAAGTGTCCATTTGTACAAAAAGTGACTTGGCTGCCAGCGACTGCCCAATGGATGCCGGAGAGACCTGCCGCTTAAACTCGGCAGGCCTCCACTTGAGTGTTGCCGGTTTGGTGAAATTTGGCAATGCCGCATAGCGTGGCAGCCCGCGACTAAAAAGCAGTCCGACTGGCTGACCTTCCCCTTTCCAGCCTTCCAGCGGCAACCCCATTCCGGAGTCGCGCACGACTGCCTCCAGACCGGCGCGTGTCAACCCCATGAGATCGCTGCGTTGTTGTTCGGGCGCAGTCTGCGCCCAGTTCATCAGTTCACGATAGGCATACATGCTGAAAAAAGAGGAAAAATTGAAATCAATCAGAAACTTGTCTCTCTGATTGACATCCAGGGTCAGAGCCATGCGTTCGATGGTCAGGTTTAATTCTTGTCGTTGTGCCGCATCGTCTGCTGCCGGTGTTTCAAATGTGGCCAAGCTACAGACGAGCAGGGCAATGAGGAACTGAAGGATGCGTGGTTTCATCATAAAGCGTACCTTTTTGTGAGAACTGGCGTTTTGTTAACTTTAAAAATATCGCAAACCGGGAAAATCCGGCCCCATGAATTGATTACCTGTTTTCATTTTTTCCGGGTGTGCTGTGCGGAAATCAGGCGCACCTTGATTTGTTCGCTGGTGAACGAATTGAAATCCGGGAATTTCTGGAATACCCATCCCTCCGTTTCCACTTTACCATTCAAGATGGACTGAAGTTGAACAGCGGGGTTCACCAGTTTGTTGGACGAACTGGTCACAGTTTGCGAATCACTGGTGTAAGCAGGCAGGAAATGCACCAGATGGAGCTGCAAACCTTTCGTCAGGGAAATCGTCTCGCCTATGCCCAGTTTGAGCTTCTTCTCGGCGCCGTTGCCAACAGCGACAGCAAGGCTTGCCGAAACCCACTTCCCTTTTACGCTGTCCGGTACTGACACATTAATATTCTTGTTTATCTGTTTGGGGTGCAGGGAAGCAAGCTGCTGATTGAGATCGGATGGGTTATCGGCTGAATCAATCGGGTGAGGCGGTGGCGCCGATGGCAACGGTGGATGGTTGGGCGGAAGTGTTTCATCACCCCTGACCGCGACATTGGAGACCACGCCGCTGGCGGGTGACATCATTGTCTGGCCGGTTGTTTGAGCCTCTTTTTCCGGTGCCTTGCCGCAAGCAGTAATTGCCGCGATGCAAATCAGAGCCAGCCCGGTTGAAATGCGACGGACAAGCGGTAAGGTAGAGCACATGCAGTTATCTCCCTGAATCCTTAAGTTTATTATTATGTCGGGCAATGTTCCTTGAAGATGTGCAAAGAAACAGCCCGTGTGAATTTTCCGTTAATTCTATCAGAATTCAGTAGATTGTCCTTGTTCCGGACTAGGAGAAGATTGATGCACTATCAAAAGGGGAAATACCAGACAAAATAGCAGGGGAGTTGGGTCACCTGATGCACTTTTGGCAAACCTGCCCGGTTTATGTCTCAACCTGAGCGAGTTATGCAGCATGTCGAACCATGCGATGCCTGGCAACTGGAAAGCAAGGCACCGTAAGGTCGATTTGTTCTTGCTTATTGCAGTGTGGCTTCTTCAATGAGTACTTTGTAGGTGTAGCCAGAGCCGAAATCCTTGTCGGTACGAATGGTACCTTTTGCTGTCACGATATCCCCCACATTGGTTTCATTTGCAGTTGTTACCAGAATATCGTTCGTATTGTCTGCTTCTGAACCCGTGCCATCGCGCAAATGAACCCAGTTTTTTCCCATGATCCCGGCATTGAATTTGACGACCCTGCCTCGAACCAGAACGGGTTTGTCTTTGAGTTTTACACTTTGGGTAATGATTTCCGCCACCGTCCGCGCGTTTGCGCCGCTGGCCTTGGCGACAGGCGTATTGTCAATCTTCTTTTGAGGGCTTGTTGATGGCGTCCCTCCGGCATGTTTATCCGCTTTTGCCTGGCCGCCCAATGTGCCAAACAGAATCGTCGGGAAAGTTTTTTTCAGGGTCTTGCTTTCGAAATTGCTCATGGTTGACGCGTTTCTAATTGTGACCTTGTCACCTTTCTTGACCTGGGCTGTCGGAACTGCCGCCCAGGTTTTACCGTCTTTTGTTTTGAGATGGAGGTAGGTATAACCCGGGACATTCTTGATTTCGAGTATTTTGCCCATTACAACGGAGCCTGCAGGCTGGGCAAAGCTGTTGCCTGTCCAAACGAATGCCGAGGCAACTGACAGGAAAAACAATAACAATAAAGCTCTCATGGTCTGGATGCTCCTGTATTTGATAAACCTATAGGGGCATGAAGTGTAACAGGGTGCGGGTAATTGGCAAAAACAGTTGACATTGCAACTTGCATACGAGAAACCACATTTCGAATATGTATATTATGAAAAATGCATGCCTATGCATTTCATTGCCATTCTTTTATCAGGCGCCTCTTGATGTACTATTCCCCCTCCGCGATGCGCGAATGCACTTCCGGACAATACATAATTAAAAAAGGGGAGCTACCCATGAAACCCCAGTCACAACCGATTCTGCAGGGTATTCTCAGCGAACTGTCTCGCGAAGAATTGCTGTGGCTACTCTTTCCGGGCAAGCACATGACCTTGCTGTCGACCCGCAGGGCGTCCATGATTCTTTCGCGTGTGCGTCTGATCGCATTGCTTTTTGCCGTCCTGACCATAATATTTATTATTCCCGATTTTCTGGTATTGCCATGGCCGGCATCCGGGCAGTTGGCGCTTGCGCGTGTTGCTACCAGCCTGGCTTTTATTGGGCTGATGTTCGCATTTCGCAATGCTCAGCGTATGCGCGATGCGTACACGGCACTTGCCATCATGTTCGCCATACCGACGCTGTTTTTTGTTATTTCCTATGCGCTGCTGGCACAGGCAGAAATGAACACAAACAGTTTTGCGGCAACGATCACGGCAATTTATGCCTTCCTGCCGTTGATCATGGTGGCCGGACTGAGCATGTTTCCCCTTACCGCGATCGAAGGAATCATCTATGCCAGTCCGGTATTGATCGCTGAGGTTGTGACGGGTTACATGCGCATGGATAACCTTAACCTTAGTCCGCTGATCAGCACTTCCTGGCTGGTGATCGTCATCGCTATTGTTGCGACCCTGTCCGGGATGAGCCAGCTGGGATTCATGATTGCATTGGTGCATACCGCACTGCGTGATTCGCTGACCGGATGTTTCTCGCGTCTGAGCGGTGTTGAACTGCTGGAGATCCAGTTTATTATTTCCATTCGCAGCGGTTCTCCGCTGTCACTGGCTTTTATCGATCTGGATAATTTCAAAAGTGTGAACGATGTCTTTGGACATGAATCCGGCGACGAGATTCTGGTCACGGCAGCCGAATGCATACGTGCAACGTTACGCACCGGGGACATGCTGGCGAGATGGGGCGGAGAGGAATTCATTCTGATCATGCCCAATACATATTTCGAGGAATCGATTGCAGCCATGGAGAGACTTCGTGCTCAAGGTTTCGGAGTGCGCCCTGACGATCAGCCGATGACGGCAAGTATCGGTATTGCTGAACGTACTGTGGACGGTACTGAAGACTGGAAAGCGCTGGTCGATATTGCCGACCAGCGGATGTATACCGCCAAACAGAGCGGCAAAGACAAAATCGTGTATTCCTGATACGGCGTTCTTCGCAAGCCGACCTGAAAAAATACTGGTTGAATTTCAAACCCTTGCATTGCGCGCATTGGCAACGTTAAACTGCGGCAACGCCATTTTTCGACCATCGAAACCACCATGACCTTGTCGCCAGAGACGGCGAAGCTCCCCGTCTTCTTCTATCTCAAACTTGTCGGAAAGATTTCGGCCGTACTGGCGCTGACAGCGGCTGCCGGACTGGCTATCGTCATCGCACTGCTGGTCAGCGATAAGGGCGCAAGTTACAGCGGGATCATTTCCGCCTTTAGCGTTGCGCACGAGAATTTGCAGCCTGCATTGCTGATTTTCGGCCTGGTGATGGTTGCGGTTGCGGCAGTAGCGACCTGGCTGGTGACGCTATATGCGTCGTTTAGCTTTGCAGGTCCGCTGTACCGCTTCTCGCGCAATCTGGAACTTGTCACGGAGCAAGGGCCCGTGACACCGCTTTCAATGCGGGCAACAGATCAATTGCAACGGGAGTGCGACATCTTTCATGGCAGTGTGGATGAATTGCGCCGTCACTACTCGGAACTGACCGACCTGATGCAACAATTTGAAACAGCATCGACGAACGGCGATGCCGACGAATGCCAGCGAGCGCTGACACGGCTGCAGAAGGCGGAACAACGTGCGCGCCTTTAGAAAACAGATTTTTCTTTTCATCGTGCTATTGGCAGCTATTGCTTCCGTCATGTCGGGTGTCGTGTTTCCGATCAAGGTCAAACACCTTGCCGACGAGCGATGCGAAAGTTGTCATTTGACGGAATCGGGCAAAGTGACGCGTGCCAATGCCTCGAAACTGATGGCTTCCCAGGAAACACTTTGCGCACAATGCCACGAAGATGCCATCAAGATGAGCCATCCGAGTGGGTTTATTCCCGGGCGCATGCTGCCGGCAGCGTACCCACTTGACTGGAAAGGGGAGCTTACATGCAGCAGTTGCCACGAAACGCATGGCACCTCGCCCGGACTAATGCGAGGAGACAAACGCAACAAAGATATGTGTCTTGCTTGTCATGACAAGAACTTCTTCTACCAGATGAAGGATTCAGGGATATCGATCCTGCGATCCGGGCACCTGAATGCGACAAAGGCAGAATTGGACAGTATTGATCTCGACCGGTATTCGCTGGATTGCCTGGGTTGTCATGGTGACACGGGGGAATCCTCGCAAGTTGCCATTGGTTCCAATGCTGTCATTAGCCATTCCAGCGGATCGGCGAACCACCCTATCGGCAGAAGTTATGCGGAAGCGTTTGCCAAAGGGGGATACCGGCCGCAGAGCATGATGTCGAAAAATGTCTGGCTTCCGGACGGCAAGATCAGTTGCATTTCCTGTCACGATGGTTACACCAGGAAACACGGCAAAGTGATTGTCCCCTCGCGCGGCGCGGGGCTGTGTTTTGAGTGCCACGACAAATGACAAACGATTTCGCATCCATTACCCAAACCATGCGCAGGCGGCGGATACGCTACATCGATGCACCTTTGCAGCGATGGCTGTGGCTCGTGGTTGCGCTGGAAGTGGTCGTGGCAGCGGCCTGTGTCGGCCTTCTCTACTGTCGGCTGAACGGGGTGATCGAAGCAAACCTGTATCGTGTGCATTTCAGTTCGGTGCCTTCGATCGTACCCGTGCTGCTGCATGATGGTTTCATGCTGCTCTTGCTGTTCATTGCCGGAAATATCATTGCCTTGCTGGTCGCGACTTTCATCTGGGCCCATTACGTTCACGGCATTGTCCTGGAATTTACTTCGCTGGTTGAAAAAACATACCGGCTGGATTTTTGCGCGGACGAATCGGTACAAGCGCGTCACGAAGTACTGTCGCGGGCAATACAGTGGCGAGCCATGGAACGGGAACGGCTGGCTGCCGTCAGGCAAGCTGTCGCAAGCCTGGATGCAGTACAGCCCACTTCCGCCAACACCGATGCACTGAGCCGTCTGCGGCGTCTCCTGCCATAGATTGCTTCAACCAGGCGGCACGCCTGCCAAACCTGAATAGACTGCTGAAGTAAATGGAATCATGATTCAGTGCAGAAAAGGCACAGGGCTGTGGAAAACGCACACCGAAAACATGGCAATCAGGATCCCATTCATTATTGATTAGAATGTAAAATAAAAAATATGCGCAAATATGAATTCGGCCTTCTGTTTTCTGTCACGCTGACCGGTATGGCGGTGTTGATTGTCGAAATTGCCGCCACACGGATACTTGCTCCCTACTTTGGCAATTCGATCTTCACTTTTTCCAGTGTCATCAGCATCATTCTGGCTGCATTGAGTTTTGGTTACTATTTTGGCGGACGGCTGTCTGATCGCAAACCGTCCGAAATGCTGTTTTTCAGCCTGATCGTGATTGCGGGTTTCACCGTGCTGTTGCTGCAACTGCTGAACGCAACCATTCTGCCCGGCATGGCATATCAACTTTCCATGATCAGCGGCCCGTTGATCGTGTCGCTGATGATGTTTCTGCTGCCTGCCCTGTTTCTTGGCATGCTCTCACCGTTTGCGATCAAGCTGCTGCATGCCAGTCATGCGGAAAAAGGCGTGGGCAATGCAGCGGGGCTGGTATTTTTCTGGTCGACGCTGGGTAGCATTGCGGGCAGTTTGAGCGCCGGGTTTATATTGATCCCGCATTTTGGTGTCAGCAACATCATCATCGGCGTAGGGCTGGGTCTGGTACTACTGGGCAGCCTTGGTATGCTGGTGTTTGCGGGTAAGCGAAAAATATATCCAGTCAGTTTGTTGCTGCTGGGACTGTTATGCGGTTTTGCCCTGGCCAGACCCATTCAACTGGCTGGCAAGGACATTGTTTATGTCGCCGATGGCCTGTACGAAAAAATCGTGATACGCGATATTCCGCATCAGGGCCGTACTGCCCGTATATTGCTGCAGGACCGTAACATCAACAGCGGCATGTTTCTCGACGATGGCAGCATGGCTTTCGATTATACGAAGTTCTTCGATCTATACCGGTTGTTTACCCCTGAACTCAAAACTGCGCTGGCAATCGGCGGGGGCGCATACTCCGTACCTAAGGCCATTTTACTTGACTCGCCCAAAGCAATCGTGGATGTGGCAGAAATCGATCCATCGCTGTACGGACTGGCGCGCAAATATTTTGCATTGCCTGATGATCCGAGACTGAGAAATCATGTGATCGACGGGCGGCGCTTCCTGCATGACACGCCCGAGCAGTACGACCTGATCTTTTCAGATGCCTACCGTGCGTTCACATCCGTTCCCATGCAATTCACCACTCGCGAGTTTTTCTCCCTGGCAAAAAGCAAACTTAAAAGCGATGGGGTATTCATTGCGAATTACTACGGCAGCCTGGGTGAAGATACGCGCCCAATGATCTATTCGGTCCTGAAAACCATGCGTACCATTTTCCCGCAGGTTTACCTGGTTGCGACAATCAGCCCGGAGAGCGATGAGCTGCAGAATCTGATATACATCGGCCATAACGCGAGCAAGCCCGACGATCGTATCGATTTGCAGCGAGCCGCTGCGTTCAGGTTTTCCTATCCGGTATTGAACAAAGTGGCCGGGCTGGAACTGCGCCCGGCGGAAGATTTGGTGGAGTCCGCTTTTCTGCTGACCGATGATTTTGCGCCGGTTGAATACTATGCAGCCAACGTTATCCGCCTGGTCGATGCGGAATTAAGAAAAGGACATTGAGGCTGGCGCTACAGATCGATGCGAATCGTGGTCGAAAAACCGCGTTCAGTTACATTGTCCTGTCCCAGGCGCGTGTTGAACATGAAATCCGCCGTCAGTTCCTTGCCGAAGTGACGCCAGCCGGCGGATAGCAAGAAGCTGCTGGGATCGTTGGATGGCTGCTCGCCTGCCGAGATCTGGAGTGCTTCCGGGTCTTTTAATTTCTCATATACCAGGCTGGCAAAGGATTCGGAATTCCGGTAGCTGTAAGCAGCTTCACCGGCGATGTTCCATTGTTTGACGCTCTTGCTCGAGCCGGGCACTACGCCGCCAATCGTATAGGTATCGTCGAAGCCGTCCTGTTTTTGATTTGCCGCAAATATGCCAATTGAGCCTGTCAGGTTCCAGTTCCCCACTGTAGAAACGTTGGTCAGGTTGGATGCGATGAAACTGCGCGATGAAGCATAGCTATTGCTCACATCCACACTGGTGAAAGCGCCCGTGGCAATGGTTCTGGTTTGAGAGTTGTTGAATTTTCCGTAACCAAGACTTAAGTCGATACTCCAGGTGTCTGACAACAAATAGGCAAAATACGGATTGAAACTAAAACCCCTGGTGCTTTCGTCACCGTTATTGAATCGCGTAACAAGCGTGCTCGTCTGATAGCTGAGCGCGGCGCCCAGCGTGTATTGGTCTGATACCGTCAGGTCATAGCCTGCCATGAGCATCTGGACATCGCCGTCAAAGCGTGTCCTTGAAAAAGAATTTTTCAGCGAAGAATAGGCAGAGTTGATCCACATGCCGTTTGTATTGCCACCACCGCTGCCGACACTGCCGCCCGAACTGGCCAGATCGTTGTAGGCAAACATCGCATGATCGATATCGCTGACACGATCGGTATAGCTGTTGGCGGCCAGCATATTATTGTTATGCTGAGCGAATTTTCTTGTTTTAGGTGCCCTGTGGAGGTTGTGCAAATGCGACTTGATTACGTTCGCAACCGGCTGGATTTGAGTATTAACCGTTGTTGAGTCAGTGATGGCGTTGCTGGGGTTCATCGCTGGTGGCAGCACTATCAACGTAAAAGCAAAAGCACTACTGCTCAGGTGCAGCAGCACAAGGCCGATAATTATTTTGAGACTACGCTGTAGCGCAGTTTTTATTAATATCATGACCATCCCCCTATCCGAACGTGCAGAATAATGCAAAACCGCAGTAGTGGCAAACGGATGCTATTTGACCAACCATATCGCCTCAATGGTCAAAAAATAGACAATTCCGGTGGGGCATTTGCAGGGAATACGCAACTCGGGTTGTCAGTTTCCGGGTACGGGTAACGGAGGTATTGGGCTGTCGAGTTCAAATCAAAAACTGTATTTCAGATCGACGAACATCCTGTCGTTATCGTAGATGGTATTGAATGGCAGTTTGTCACCTTTTTGATAAGTCACCACGCCGCCAGTGACAGTGACTGCGTCGATGATATC
>JBNLBY010000004.1:0-38084 GCA_050303535.1 Sideroxydans sp.
ATATTTTCCGCCGCTTGCGGCGGGTTGGTAGTTTCAGCGCCGCCGTGCGGCGATCTGGCCCGAACGGGTTCCAAAACTAGCCGCCGCAGGCGGACAAAGTTGGAGATTAAAAATGATACAAATGCAGTCTGTTTTGAATGTGGCCGACAATACCGGCGCGCGCGCAGTCATGTGCATCAAGGTGCTGGGTGGTTCCAAGCGCCGTTATGCGGGTGTGGGCGATGTCATCAAGGTCAGCGTCAAGGATGCAGCACCTCGTTCGCGCGTCAAGAAGGGTGAGGTTTACAGTGCCGTGGTGGTTCGTACCGCCAAGGGTGTGCGCCGCAACGATGGTTCTTTGATCAAATTCGATGGCAATGCGGCCGTGTTGCTGAATAACAAGCTGGAGCCAATCGGTACCCGTATTTTCGGGCCGGTGACTCGTGAACTGCGCAATGAGCGCTTCATGAAGATCGTCTCTCTGGCTCCGGAAGTGCTGTAAGCGGCAATCGAGGAAAAATCATGAACAAGATCAAAAAAGACGATGACGTGATCGTCATTACCGGCAAAGACAAAGGTAGTCGCGGTAGCGTGCTGAGAGTGCTGAACAACGACCGTGTTCTGGTGGCCGGTATCAACAAGGTCAAGAAGCACGAGAAGCCGAACCCGGCAAAAGGTACGTCGGGCGGTATCGTGGAAATCGAGAAGCCTATTCATATTTCGAATATCGCCATTTATAACGCGACAACCAAAAAGGCGGATCGCGTGGGCGTCAAGCAGTTGGAGGACGGACGTAAAGTGCGCATATTCAAATCCAATGGCGAAGTGATTGCGTAAGGGGTAAGAGCATGGCTCGTTTATACGACTACTATAAAAAAGATGTAACACCGGGGCTGATGAAACAGTTTGGCTACAAATCACTCATGGAAGTGCCCCGCATCGAAAAGATCACGCTGAATATGGGTGTCGGTGAAGCGGTGGCTGACAAAAAGGTAATGGACCACGCTGTTGCAGATATGCAAAAAATTGCAGGTCAAAAGCCAGTTGTGACCAAATCCAGGAAATCCATCGCAGGTTTCAAAATCCGCGAAAATTATCCTGTTGGCTGCAAAGTAACATTACGTCGTGAGCGCATGTATGAGTTTCTGGATCGTCTGGTGTCGGTTGCTATTCCCCGCATCCGTGACTTCCGTGGCGTATCGGGCAAGTCTTTTGATGGCCGTGGAAATTACAACATGGGCGTTAAGGAGCAGATCATTTTTCCGGAAATTGATTACGATAAAGTTGATGCTTTGCGTGGTATGAATATCACGATTACAACCACGGCGAAAACCGACGAAGAAGCAAAAGCGCTTCTGTTGGCATTCAAATTCCCACTGAAGAACTGAGGGCGAAATGGCTAAGACCGCTATGATTAACCGCGATAAGAAGCGACGCGAGATGGTGAAGAAATACGCTGCCAAGCGTGCCGAGCTGTTCGCAATTATCACAAACATGTCGTTGAGCGACGAAGAACGCTTTGCAGCGCGTCAGAAATTGCAGGCATTGCCGCGCGATTCCAGCCCGGTACGTTTGCGCAACCGCTGTGCGTTGACTGGGCGTCCGCGTGGCACGTTCAGCAAGTTCGGTTTGGGACGTATCAAGTTGCGCGAACACGCGTTGCGCGGCGAAATTCCCGGTATAGTCAAGGCAAGCTGGTAAAGGTGAATCTATGAGTATGAGTGATCCGATCTCCGACATGTTGACGCGCATTCGTAATGCGCAAATGGCGGAAAAAATAACGGTGGCAATGCCTTCTTCCAAGATCAAGGCCGCGATCGCCAAAGTGTTGCAGGATGAAGGGTATGTGGATGGCTTCAAGGTTACCGAAAATGATGGCAAACCGACGCTGGAAATCGGCCTGAAGTATTATGCTGATCGTCCGGTGATCGAAAAAATTCAGCGTGTGAGCCGTCCCGGTTTGCGCGTCTACAAGGGTAGCGAAGATATTCCCAAGGTAATGAATGGCCTGGGCATCGCGATCGTTTCCACCTCCAAGGGTCTGATGACGGACCGCAAGGCACGTGCCAATGGTATCGGCGGCGAAGTGCTCTGCATTGTGGCGTAAGGGAGGATCATGTCTAGAATTGCAAAAAATCCTGTCGTCGTTCCTTCCGGTGTTGAAGTGACGGTGGCGGCCGATAAAATTTCGGTCAAAGGCCCGTTGGGTACCATGACGCAGGTATTGAAGGGTGATGTATCTGTTGTGCGCGAAGGAGACAAGCTGCTGTGCAAGGCTGCCAATGAATCTGCGCAAGCCAATGCCATGTCCGGCACGATGCGGGCATTGCTGGCCAATATGGTCACCGGTGTGAGCAAGGGCTTTGAGCGCAAATTGACGCTGGTTGGCGTGGGTTACCGCGCACAGGCGGCAGGCGAAACGCTGAACCTGACGCTGGGTTTTTCGCATCCCGTGGTGCACAAAATGCCCAAAGGCGTAAAAGTGGCGACGCCAAGTCAGACTGAGATTGTATTGACCGGCGCAGACAAACAACAGGTTGGTCAAGTCGCTGCCGAGATTCGTGCCTATCGTGAGCCTGAGCCTTATAAAGGCAAGGGTGTGCGTTATGCCGAAGAAGTGGTGATCCTGAAAGAAACCAAGAAGAAATAATCGAGGTTGATATGTTGAACAAGAACGAAGCGCGTCAGCGCAGAGCACGCAAAACCCGGGCAAGAATCGCCGAGCAGAAGGCGATGCGTCTGGCGATTCATCGCACCAACCTGCATATCTATGCGCAGGTGATTTCTGCCGATGGTGGCAAGGTGCTGGCAAGCGCATCTACGCTGGAAGCGGAAGTGCGCAAGAAGATCGCTAACGGCGGGAATGCAGCGGCAGCGGCAGCAGTGGGTAAGCGTATCGCCGAAAAGGCCAAGAGCGCAGGTGTGACGGCAGTGGCATTCGACCGTTCCGGCAACAAGTACCATGGTCGCATCAAGGCGCTGGCAGATGCGGCGCGCGAACATGGCTTGCAGTTTTAATCTGGGGTGAATCATGGCTAAAGCACAACAAGGCAAGAATCAGCAGCAAGACGACAGGAACGATGGCCTCATTGAGAAGATGATTCACGTCAACCGCGTGACCAAAGTCGTGAAAGGTGGCCGCATCATGGGTTTTGCTGCGCTGACCGTGGTAGGCGATGGCGATGGACGCATTGGCATGGGCAAGGGCAAATCCAAGGAAGTGCCGGTTGCCGTACAGAAGGCAATGGAAGAATCACGCCGCAAGCTGGCTAAAGTGAATTTGAAAGACGGCACGCTGCATCACGCAGTCATCGGCCGGCATGGTGCCGCCAAGGTTTTCATGCAGCCGGCATCCGAAGGTACCGGCATTATTGCAGGTGGGGCGATGCGTGCAGTGTTCGAGGCAGCCGGTGTGCGTAACGTGCTGGCCAAATGCATCGGTTCCAGCAATCCTTACAATGTGGTTCGTGCCACGCTGAACGGCTTGAAATCACTGAATTCGCCTGCCGAGATCGCTGCCAAGCGCGGCAAGAGCGTAGAAGAAATCACGGGGTAAGTCATGGCACAAGCTAAAAAGGCGCAAGCCAAAAAATTGAAAGTGACATTGGTGAAAAGCGTCATTGGTACCAAAGAGTCACATCGCGCATGCGTGCGCGGTCTGGGGCTGCGCCGCATGCACCATACCGTCGAAGTGGAAGACACTCCGGCGGTGCGCGGCATGATTAATAAAGTGTATTACCTGGTCAAGTGCGAGGCGTAAATGCAACTCAATCAAATTAAATCTGCTGCAGGTTCAAAACATGCCAAGCGTCGTGTTGGCCGCGGTATAGGTTCCGGTCTGGGCAAGACTGCAGGTCGTGGTCACAAGGGGCAGAAATCACGTGCTGGCGGTTTCCATAAGGTCGGCTTCGAGGGTGGTCAAATGCCGTTGCAGCGTCGCTTGCCGAAGCGCGGTTTTGTTTCGCTGACCCGCAACGATACGGCACAGGTTCGCCTGTCCGATTTGCAGAAAATGCCGGTTGATACCATCGACCTGCTGGCCCTGAAACAGGCTGGTGTGGTACCGGCCAGGGCGTTGAGCGCCAAGATTATTCTGGCCGGCGAGATCAAACGTGCAGTCAAGTTGCAGGGACTGTTGTTGACCAAAGGTGCGCGCACTGCAGTGGAAGCTGCCGGCGGCAGCATCGCTGAATAAGGATGGTTTGTGGCTAAACCCGTCAGCAAAAACAAATATGGAGATCTGGGGAAGCGACTCTGGTTCCTGCTGTTTGCGATGATTGTTTACCGCATCGGAGCGCATATTCCGGTACCCGGAATTGATCCGAATGTATTGGCGGATCTGTTCAATTCGCAAAAAGGCGGTATTCTGGGCATGTTCAACATGTTCTCTGGCGGTGCACTGTCCCGCTTCACTATTTTTGCGCTGGGTATCATGCCGTACATTTCGGCTTCCATTATCATGCAGCTGGCTGCGATTGCCGTGCCGCAACTGGAGCAGTTGAAGAAGGAAGGTGAAGCAGGGCGCCGCAAGATTACGCAGTACACCCGTTATGGCACACTGGTGCTGGCGTTGTTTCAGGCGTTCGGAATCTCGGTGGCATTGCAATCCCAGGCCGGCTTGGTGTTGCAACCTGGCATGATGTTCCAGATGACTACCGTAATCACGCTGGTCACCGGAACGATTTTTCTGATGTGGCTGGGTGAGCAGATTACCGAGCGCGGTTTGGGTAACGGTATATCGCTGATTATCTTTGCCGGCATTGCTGCCGGATTGCCGAGTGCGATCGGCAGCACTCTGGAGTTGGCACGTACCGGTGCATTTTCCATACCGTTGGTGCTGGCGCTGTTTTTTGGAGCGATCGCAGTGACGGCGCTGGTGGTATTTGTCGAGCGCGGACAACGCAAGATTCTGGTGAATTATGCCAAGCGTCAGGTAGGTAACAAGGTATATGGTGGTCAGAGTTCGCATCTGCCGTTGAAACTGAACATGGCTGGGGTGATCCCGCCGATTTTTGCTTCCAGTATTATTTTGTTTCCGGCGACACTGGCAGGCTGGTTCGGTTCCGGTCAGGGCATGACATGGTTGAAGGATGTGAGCGACAAGATGTCGCCGGGGCAGCCGATCTATGTGTTGTTCTATGCGGCGGCCATCGTGTTTTTCTGTTTTTTCTATACGGCGCTGGTGTTCAGTCCGAAAGATACTGCAGATAATCTGAAAAAGAGCGGTGCATTTCTTCCGGGTATTCGTCCGGGAGAGCAGACTGCGAAGTATATAGAGAAGATCATGCTGCGGTTGACCATGGTCGGTGCGGTATATATCACTCTGGTCTGTTTGTTGCCGGAGTTTCTGGTGGTTAAATGGAATGTCCCATTCTATTTCGGCGGCACATCGCTGCTGATCCTGGTGGTGGTGACGATGGACTTCATGGCGCAGGTGCAATCATATTTGATGTCACATCAATATGAGAATCTGCTGAAAAAGGCCAATTTTAAGGCCGGTATTTCGCGTTAGAAGAAATATGGCGAAAGAAGATGTCATCCAGATGCAGGGTGAGATTGAGGAGTCGTTGCCAAATGCAACGTTCCGGGTAAAGCTGGAAAACGGGTTTTCCGTGCTGGGACATATTTCGGGCAAGATGCGCATGCATTACATCCGCATACTGCCGGGCGATAAGGTAACAGTGGAAGTGTCGCCTTATGATTTAAGCAGGGCACGTATTGTGTTCCGTGCCAAGTAAGCTGAGAGAAGCAAGGAGAAGCAAATGAAAGTACAAGCATCCGTGAAAAAGGTGTGCCGTAATTGCAGGATCATACGCCGCAATCGCGTAGTTCGCGTGATCTGCAGCAGCGACCCACGTCATAAGCAGCGCCAGGGCTGATTGAGTAAAATCGCCGCTAAATGGTACAATTTACAACTTTTTGAATAAAAATAGGGTAGCAGCATGGCTCGTATTGCTGGTGTAAACATTCCGAATCATCAACACGCTGAAATCGCTTTGACTGCGATTTACGGCATTGGGCGTTCGCGCGCGCAGAAGATCTGTGCTGCCGCCGGGGTGGTCAGTTCCACCAAGGTCAAGGACATCAGCGACTCCGATCTGGAGAAACTGCGTGAGGAGGTCGCCAAGCTGAATGTGGAAGGTGATCTGCGTCGCGAAACTTCCATGAACATTAAACGACTGATGGATCTGGGCTGCTATCGTGGTCTGCGCCATCGTCGTGGTTTACCGTGCCGTGGTCAGCGTACCCGCACAAATGCACGCACCCGCAAAGGTCCGCGCAAGTCCATCGCTGGCGCGAAGAAGTAATTTAGTAAAGGATCGAAAACATGGCAAAGCCCAGCACGAGAGTGCGCAAGAAAGTCAAGAAGAACGTTGCCGAAGGCATCGCGCACGTTCACGCCTCTTTTAACAATACCATCGTGACCATCACGGATCGTCAGGGCAATACCTTGGCCTGGTCTACCAGTGGCTCGCAGGGTTTCAAGGGCTCGCGCAAAAGTACACCGTTTGCGGCACAGATTGCTGCGGAGACAGTAGGTAAATCTGCTGTTGAATGCGGCGTCAAGAATCTGGAAGTGCGCATCAAGGGGCCGGGCCCCGGTCGCGAATCTGCAGTGCGCGCGTTGAATGCCGCAGGTTTCAAAATAACCAGCATTTCGGATATTACGCCGGTGCCGCATAACGGCTGCCGTCCTCCGAAAAAGCGTCGTATCTAAGGAGTATAGTTTTGGCTAGAAATCTTGATGCAAAATGCCGTCAGTGCCGCCGTGAAGGCGAGAAGCTGTTTCTCAAAGCGGAAAAATGTTTTACCGATAAATGTTCGGTCGATCGTCGTGCCTATCCGCCAGGTCAGCATGGACAGAAAAAGAACCAGCGTCAATCGGAATATGGTGGCCAGTTGCGCGAAAAACAGAAGCTGCGTCGCATCTACGGCATGCTGGAAGGTCAGTTTCGCCTGGCTTACAAGCGCGCTGATCAATCTCGCGGCATTACTGGCGAAAGCCTGCTGCAATTGCTTGAATCGCGTCTGGATAATGTTTCCTATCGCATGGGTTTCGGCGCCTCGCGTTCTGAAGCTCGCCAGGTAGTGCGTCACAACTCCATTCTGGTGAATGGCAAGCGCGTAAATATCCCGTCGTTTCAAGTGCGTCCCGGTGACGTGGTTGAAGTCGCGGAAAAATCCAGGAACCAGCTACGTGTGAAGGCTGCTTTGCAGGCAGCTGAACAGCGCGGTTTCCCTGAATGGATCGAAGTAGATTCAAAGGCGTTCAAAGGAACCTTTAAAGCGGTTCCACAACGTTCTGAATTGCCTGCAACTATCAACGAACATCTCGTGGTCGAGTTGTATTCCAAGTAATCCATGCGGAGTAGGATATGTCTAACAAAAATTTGTTGAAGCCCCGTATCATTGATGTTCAGCGTTCCTCAGACACCCAGGCCCGGGTGGTGATGGAACCCTTCGAACGCGGCTACGGACATACGTTGGGCAATGCCCTGCGCCGTGTTCTGCTTTCATCCATGCCCGGTTATGCCGTGACAGAGGTCAAGATCGCGGGCGTGTTGCACGAATATTCATCCATCGACGGCGTGCAGGAAGACGTGGTCGAAATCCTGCTGAATCTAAAGGGTTTGGTACTGAGGCTGCATAATACCTCCGAAGCAACCCTACATTTGCGCAAATCCGGTGCGGGCGTGGTGACTGCTGCCGACATTGAAGTCGGGGCCGATACCGAGGTCATCAATCCGAACCATGTCATTGCTCATTTGGCAGCAGGTGGCAATCTGGACATGGAAATCAAGGTTGAGCAAGGTCGCGGTTATGTTTCCGCCATCTCGCGCATGCAACCCGGCGCAACCCGTCCTGTTGGACATATCGCGCTGGATGCATCGTTCACTCCGATCTCCCGCGTCAGCTATGCGGTTGAGAGCGCACGTGTGGAGCAGCGCACCGACCTCGACAAGCTGATCATGGAAATTGAAACCAACAGTGCCATCGATCCCGAAGAAGCCATCCGTTATGCCGCACGTATCCTGGTGGATCAACTCTCCGTGTTTGCAGCCCTGGAAGGCACGCCGGCACCAGTCGAGAAGCCTGCTGCGCCCAAGGTTGACCCGATGCTGTTGCGCCCGGTCGATGATCTGGAATTGACGCCGCGTTCTTCCAACTGTCTCAAGGCACAAAGCATTCACTATATTGGCGACCTGATCCAGAATACCGAAGCGGATCTGCTGCGTACCCCAAACCTGGGTCGCAAATCGTTGAACGAGATCAAGCAAGTGCTGGCCGAACATGGCCTGTCGCTGGGCATGAAACTGGAAAACTGGACAGCAATGTCTGAAAAATAAGCGCTTTCAGCCGTGAGGCTGGATAGCAAGAGAGGGAAATCATGCGTCACCGTTTAGGACTTAGAAAACTTAACCGCACCAGCAGCCACCGTCTGGCAATGCTGCGCAATATGACCGTTTCGCTGCTGCGCCATGAGGTCATCAAGACCACTCTGCCCAAGGCCAAGGAACTGCGCCGTGTTGCCGAGCCCATCCTGACATTGGGCAAGAACCCGAGTGTGGCCAATCGCCGTCTGGCATTTGCTCGCCTGCGCGATCGTGAAATGGTCAGCAAGCTGTTCAACGAGCTCGGCCCGCGCTATGCAACCCGCAACGGCGGCTACTCACGCATCCTCAAGTACGGTTTTCGCAAGGGCGACAATGCTCCGATGGCGCTGGTCGAACTGCTGGATCGTCCGGTCGAAGCCGAGCCAGTAGAAGCAGGCGAATAAGCCTTGCTGGCATCAAGATAAACAGGCCGGATTTATCCGGCCTTGTTTTTTTCTGAAAGCATAAACCCGGGGTCAGTATGGCTTTTTTCCGACCCAGTTGCCCGGTGGCTGATAGCGGCAGACCCAGACCTGTTCGCGTGAGTCCTCACAAACCGCTATGGCGCATCCTACAGTGGTTGTGGTTTTCCAGACGAGTTGTGTGTAATGTCCGCACATCCTGTTTTGGGTGCAGCTGTTACTCAGGTAGTCATAGTCAGCGCGTTCGCTGCTCCAGTCATCCACCACTTTCCTGGGGCTGACTTTTTGCAGTTCGCGTTTGCCATCAGACCACTTGATCGCGCTCGCCCAGTACAAATTCTCACCATATTTCTTATCAGGATTGCTGTGTTGCATGCGGCAGTGATTATTCTGCTTCAGGTGGTTTGCCCATTCTTGCGCTGAGGCCGCCAGCCTGGTGGAGTAAGTAAGCGGTGGCGTACCTACCGCTTTGCGCCAGCGATTGTGGGCGGCCAGCATTTCGTTTGTATCGAAGTCGAGTGCCTGTGCCGTCAAGGCAGGAAACAGGCAACAGGCGAATAGTAGTCTTTTCATAACTTATCACTGTATTCTGGTGAGACCTTCGACAGGCTCACGCGAACGGGTTTGCTATTTCTTCGTCAGTAGCGCCTTTAAATATGGCCCTGTCACGCTGTCCGGATTTTCCGCGATTTCTCTGGGCGCCCCTTGTGCCACGATATAGCCACCGCCGTCGCCGCCTTCCGGACCCAAGTCGATGACCCAATCGGCAGTTTTGATTACATCCAGATTGTGTTCGATGACGACCACGGTGTTACCTTGATCGCGCAGCTTATGAATGACATTGAGCAACATATCGATGTCATGAAAATGCAGGCCGGTGGTTGGCTCGTCCAGGATGTACAGCGTGCGTCCGGTATCACGCTTGGAAAGCTCCAGAGACAGCTTCACACGCTGTGCCTCGCCGCCAGAGAGCGTGGTGGCGCTTTGTCCCAGCGTGATATACCCCAGCCCCACATCGAGCAGTGTTTGCAATTTGCGGGCGAGTATAGGTACTGCGGAGAAAAATTCATGCGCCTGTTCCACTGTCATGTTCAGTACATGATGGATATTTTTGCCCTTGTACAGCACCTCTAGTGTTTCGCGGTTGTAACGCTGGCCGTGACACACATCGCATGGCACATATACATCCGGCAGGAAGTGCATCTCCACCTTGATCACACCGTCGCCCTGACACGACTCGCAACGTCCGCCCTTAACATTGAAAGAGAAGCGGCCCGGCCCGTAGCCGCGCTCACGTGCCATCGGGACACTGGAGAATAAATCGCGTATTGGCGTGAACAATCCGGTATAGGTTGCGGGGTTGGAGCGTGGTGTGCGCCCGATGGGCGACTGATCGACGCTGATGACTTTGTCGAAGAGCTCAAGGCCTTCAATTTCACGATATGGCGAAGGTTCGGCATTGCTTCCATACAGATGTTTTGCCACGGCATGGTATAGCGTATCGTTGATCAATGTGGACTTGCCAGAACCCGATACGCCGGTAATGCTGGTGAGCAGCCCCACGGGTAGGTCGAGCGTGATGTCCTTCAGGTTGTTGCCGCTGGCGCCGATGATCTTCAGGCGGCGCTCCGGATCCGGTTTCTGGACTTTTTTCGGTAAAGGGATACTGCGCCGTCCGGTCAGATAATCGCCTGTGAACGATTGCTTGTTGGCACATATTTCGTCCGGTGTGCCTTGTGCAACAACCTGGCCGCCGTGCTCACCCGCGCCGGGCCCCATGTCCACAACGAAGTCTGCAGTGCGTATGGCGTCTTCATCATGTTCAACCACGATTACGCTGTTGCCCATGTCGCGTAAACGTTTCAACGTGTCCAGCAAACGATCATTATCGCGCTGATGCAGGCCGATGGAGGGTTCGTCCAGTACATACATTACCCCGGTCAGTCCGGAGCCGATCTGCGAAGCCAGACGGATGCGCTGCGCTTCGCCACCGGAAAGTGTCTCGGCGGAACGATCCAGTGACAGATACTCCAGCCCGACGTTATTGAGGAAAGTGAGGCGATTGGCGATCTCCTGCACGATCTTTTCGGCGATGGCCTGTTTGTTGCCGGGCAGGGATACCCCCTGGAAAAAAGTCAGTGACTGCTTCAGCGGTAAACCGCTTAATTCATAAATAGTGCGGTCGGCCACACGCACATGGCGGGCTTCTTCGCGCAGGCGTGTGCCTTTGCAATCCGGACAGGTACAGCCGTTGAGATACTTCGCCAACTCCTCGCGCACTGTGGGCGAATCGGTCTCTCTGTAGCGTCGTTCCAGGTTGTTAACGATGCCTTCGAAGGTATGTATGCGCTGTATTTTCCTGCCGCGTTCGTTCAGATAGGAAAAAGAAATTTCTTCACTACCACTGCCGTAAAGCACCACTTTCTGAATTGTTTCGGGCAAACTTTCGAACGGACGCTCCAGGTCGAAATCGTAATGTTTCGCCAGACTGTCCAGCATCTGGTAGTAGAACTGGTTGCGTCTGTCCCAGCCTTTGATTGCGCCGCCGCTCAGGGAGAGTTGCGGGAAAGCCACAATGCGCTCGGGATCAAAGAAAGTGATCACACCCAGACCATCGCACCTGGGACACGCACCCATTGGGCTGTTAAACGAGAACAGGCGCGGCTCCAGTTCCTGCAGCGAATAATTGCAGACCGGGCATGCGAATTTGGCAGAGAACAGATACTCCTTACCCGTATCCATTTCCACTGCCAGCGCACGCCCATCGGCGTGGCGCAAAGCCGTCTCAAACGATTCTGCCAGGCGTTGTTTAATCTCGGCAGACACCTTCAGGCGATCCACCACTATTTCAATAGTATGCTTCCTGTTCTTGTCCAGCTTTGGCAGGTTGTCTATCTCGAATAGCTTGCCGTTCACGCGCAGACGCACAAACCCCTGCGATCGCAGTTCGTCGATCAAATCCAGTTGCTCGCCTTTGCGTTCCACCACCAGCGGAGAAAGGATCATCACCTTCGTACCCTCCGGCAGTGCCAGCACCGCATCTGCCATCTGCCCCACAGACTGCGCCTGCAACACAATGTCATGCTGCGGACAGAACGGGTCGCCTGCGCGAGCAAACAACAGACGCAAATAATCGTGGATTTCGGTCACCGTACCCACAGTGGAGCGGGGGTTATGCGAAGTGGCCTTCTGCTCGATGGCGATGGCGGGCGAAAGCCCTTCAATCAGGTCCACATCCGGCTTTTCCATAAGCTGCAGGAACTGCCGGGCGTAGGCTGAAAGCGACTCTACATAACGCCGCTGCCCTTCGGCATATAGCGTATCGAACGCGAGTGAGGACTTGCCTGAGCCGGAAAGGCCGGTAATTACTACCAGTTGATTGCGTGGCAGATCGAGATTGATGTTCTTCAGGTTGTGGGTGCGGGCACCGCGAATTCTTATTTGTTCCATGCCAGGCTGCGAGGTTGACAACGATCTGACAATATACGCGAAAACGACTATTTTCCCAACCCGCCAGATCAAGGCTCACGCTACCGGTTGAAAATATGTCGGTGTTGGGGGAGTCGTCAGACCTGTTAAGATACGCCCCTTTGAAAATCACCACACGCAGCTTCATGTCCGCTTCTGATTCCGCAATGACTCCCCTGGAACGCCGCGCCAGTATTGGCCTGGCGGGTGTTTATGGCCTGCGCATGCTGGGGTTGTTTATTATTCTGCCGGTTTTTGCGTTATATGCTGAGAGATTGCCGGGCGGGGAAAGTCATTTCCTGATCGGCATCGCACTGGGTGCGTATGGGCTGACGCAGGCAATATTGCAGATTCCGGCGGGGTGGATGTCTGACCGTTTTGGTCGCAAGCCCGTGATCGTGACCGGGTTATTGTTGTTCGCGATGGGTAGTTTTATCGCAGCCTGGGCGGATGACATCTATTTAATCATTATCGGGCGGGTGATTCAGGGCGCGGGGGCGATCAATGCCGCGGTGATGGCGCTGACCGCCGACCTGACACGCGAAGAACATCGTACCAAAGCGATGGCACTAATTGGTATCACCATCGGTGTGACATTTTCGCTTTCCATGGTTCTTTCGCCGTTGCTGTATAAATATATTGGTATGTCCGGCATGTTCGAACTGGTCGGCGTGTTGTCCTTCGTTGCCATCGCGGTGGTACTGTGGTTTATCCCTAAACCGGAGATCACGCGTTTCCATTCCGATACCGAAACCAATACCAGCAAGCTTGCAGAGGTGTTGCGCAATAAGGATTTGCTGCGCATGGATTTCGGCATGTTCTCGTTGCACGCGATTCTGATGTCGGTTTTCATGCATGTACCATTCATTCTGCGCGACCTTGGTCTGGATGCTCAGCACCAGTGGCAAGTGTATTTACCGGTGATGCTGGCTGCCTTTGTACTCATGGTGCTACCTATTGTCATCGCGGAGAAAAAGTCCAGGATGAAGCAGGTGTTTTTGTTCGCTATTGTCCTGGCCGCAGTGGCGCAACTGGGTATGCTGTTTTTTCAAAGCAGCATCTGGGGTATGGCTGTATCCTTATTACTGTTTTTTACGGCGTTCAACATTCTGGAGGCGACACAGCCTTCCATCGTGAGCAGGATAGCGCCGCTGGCTTCCAAAGGTACGGCGATGGGGGTATTCAGCAGTGTGCAGTTTTTTGGCGCCTTCTTCGGCTCGTCCATGGGTGGCTTGTTGATGCAGCTTTATGGTGGCAATGCAGTTCTGATTTTCGCATTTGCCATGTTGTTGCTGTGGCTGTTCGTAGCGTCGTTCATGAGCCCGCCGCAGGCGCTGAGGACCCGGATGTACCATCTTCCAGAGATGAATGAAGATACGGCGCGCGCGCTGTCGCAGTCTCTGGCACAATTACAGGGTGTGGCTGAGGTGCTGGTTGTGGGGAACGAACAGATCGCCTGCATCAAGGTAGAGATGGGCGGGTTTGATGAAAATGGTGTTGAAAAACTTGTGAAGCGGGAGGCTTAGGGAACGCTTCCTTCCCAGCCATTTCCAGAAGGTAGCTCCAAAGGCAGGCAATCCACTGTTCAGCAAGTTGAACGTGGAATCAGAAGACGACTGAGAACAACGTAATAACATACGAAAGGGACGTGAAATGTCAGTGAATAAGGCAATTCTGGTGGGGCGTCTGGGTAAGGATCCGGAAACCCGTTATATGACCAACGGCGAAGCGGTGACCAATGTTTCCCTGGCGACCTCCGAGAACTACAAGGACAAGAACGGCGAAAAACAGGAACGCACGGAATGGCATAATCTGGTGTTCTATCGCCGCCTGGCCGAAATTGCGGGTGAATACCTGAAAAAGGGCTCGCAGATATTTGTTGAAGGCCGCATCCAGACGCGTAAATGGCAAGACAAGGAAGGCAAGGACCGCTACACCACCGAGATCATTGTCAATGAAATGAAGATGCTGGGCAGCAAGGCCAGCAGCAGCAGTTTTGAGGTGGTGGACACTCCATCGTCCGCACCGGCAAAAAGCGCATCTGCAGCCAAGCCGGCTGCAGCGCCGGCAGGCAAGGGTAATTTCGACAATTTTGACGACGATATTCCGTTCTGACGTATTCCGATGTAATTGTTGTGATTTTGTAAACAAAATCCCCTGTGACTGACAGGGGATTTTTATTTGTATGCTGTTTCCAGAAAGAATAAGCAATGATTCTGCATTTGAAGGGAAACACGCCATGATCCTCGTCATAAAAGCCTATGCAGCGTCAGGTGAAAGCAGACAGAACAGCAGGCATGAGAACAACCTGTTGCCATCCTGCAGCAAAATGGCATACTGAGCCGGACTGAGGCTCGGCAGCAGCACTGCGTTCGAGCAACTTTCGACCAGATCTTGTTTGCACAACAACTTAAGGAGATCACCATGACTTGTCGCACTGCTACTCTTCTCTGTGTAATCATGTTACTTGGGGCTTGTGGCCAGAGTGATAATCAACCTGCCCCAAAACTTTTCAAAGACCAGCGTGATGTTCTCGACAAGGCTAAAACAGTGGAGGGGACGCTTCAGAAACAAAATGAAGAACAACGGAAGGCAATAGAGCAACAGGCGCAGTGAGATTCGGCTGATGGATTCGGAATCAGTCAATAGTCGCAGTTATTCCATTTACAGGGGATGAGATTTCTTTCTCTTATATATTCAGCTTGAGCTGGATGTAATAAGCACGACCGGGAAGCGGCAGATCGGAAAGTGTAACGGGATTGCCAGGAACCGTCGTACCCACTGACATTAAGGTCGGTTCTCTGGCATCCGCATTGAACAGATTCGTTACCATGGCGCGCACATCCCAGCCATCAGCAATATTTTCGCGGCGCAAGGTTAAATCCACCGTCGTGTAATCGGGAATCTTGGCCCGGGTATCACTTGGTTCGCGCATGCGGTCGGCTACATAGTTGACAGTTGTACCAAGCTGCCACAGCGGCGCAAAGCGCCAGTCGGCCCGTCCGAACAAACGACGATGCGGCGCCAGTCCAGCATCTTGTCCTGTGGCCGAATCTCTGGAATGTTGCAAAGAATAACTGCCGGTCAGTCGTATGCTGCTGGTGGCATCCAGCGTAGATTCCAGTTCCAGTCCGCGCCCAACCTGATCGCCGGCATTCTGATACGTTGCCCCTGTGACGGGCAGGATGATGTTACGCATGCGGTAGCGGAAAAAATTCAGATCATATTTCAGTGTGGTGGTAGCCTGCCAGGAAAATGCCAGTTCATCCGTGGTAATAGTCTCAGGCTTGATATTCGGGTTACCGACTGTCACTGGGTTGTTGATGGCATATTGCTCGACGAAGGATGGAGCGCGAAAAGCTTTGCCATGCATTGCCTTGACAATGACGTTGTAGGCCGCATCCCAGACCAGCGCGAGGCGGGGATTGGTGGTGCTGCCGAAGTCGGAATAGCGGTCACTCCGCACACCGGCCGTCAGCATCCAGTCTTGAGCAAAGCTCCATTCGTCCTGAACAAACATATATGACAGATTACGTTTGTGCGGCAGCATGTAGACTAGGCTTGGATCGTTGGATACGTCTGTCACTCCGCCTGGCAGGGGCGCAAAACTCGCGTCGAAATTTTTGGTTTCATGCGTTTCGTACAAATCGTCCTGACGTATTCCCGCACCGATGCGGACTCGATGCTGATCAAAGCCGCTATAAAATGCAGAAATACTACCGTGAATATGCCGCTCGGAATGGCCTGGGGTTCCTATCATACCATTGGGAAATGCTCCGCCATAAGCTCCCGCGGGAAAGAGTGTATAGGCTGGGGCTCCATATTCCTTGTTACTGTAAAAACCGGCAACTCCGGATACATCCCAGTTCGGTGCCCAATTAACTTGGTCGTAATTCAAATCCAGCGATAGTCTAGACGAATTCCCACGTCCGTTGGGATCCAGACTTCCGGCAACCCCGATCCCGCCTCCCACCTCGCGTTTTTGATAAGCTGCGCGGAAACGCCATGCTTCATAGGCCAGATCGGTGCGTGCATCAATTGCTTTGCGTTCCGCATTGATCGGACCGGGGGCAAGCGACGCATTTGTGGCGTAAACCCTGTCCCAGGCAGATTGGGCATCCTGCTGGATGATGCCTTTCTGTCCATCGGTTTTTCCTGAGCGCAGGTAGAAAGCAGCATCAAGTGAACCCAACTTGCCTCCCTGCTGCAACCAGGCATCGTAAGTATTGAAGCTGCCGCTGCGAACACCTGTTTCGGTGCCATTAATATTGCTTGCATTCTTGGTGATGATATTGATCACACCGGAAAAAGCATCGGCGCCATACAGCGCCGAACCAGGACCACGTATTACCTCAATGCGCGACACATTCTCCAGCGGCATGCCGCCCCAAATTTGGCCACGGTCACCGTTGTACACATTCGTGATCGGGATGCCGTTGACTAGCATAAGTACCTGGGGATTTAATTTAGTATCAATGCCACGAAAACTGTAAATTGGAGCCAAAGCTATGTTCGACATCGAAACGTGCAGTCCCGGTACGCTTTCCAGCGCCTGATCCAGGTCGGTGGCACCCATGGCTTCGATATCGCGGGAAGTGATCACGGTCGTCACAGAAGGAGCACGGCTGATGGGTTGAGAAGTGCCGGTGGCAATGCTGACGGAAGATTTATCACCGTAGACCAGTGCCAAATCCTCTTCTTCGGAAGTCTGTGCTGCTACAGTACCGATCCATACCAGAGTCAGCAATGCGCAAAATACATGGGGATTCAATGTCTGCATAACTGCCACCTCCTCGCTGTGGGCGCCTGTCAGAATTTCTCTCAGATATTCTATCAGCAATTCTTTGCAAGTTTGAGCCAAGGGCGTTCGGATTCTCCCCCATACAGAAAGTTGGTGCAAGGAATTAGGATACATTGTTCCTTCCGAACGACCATTGATTCAATAAAGCAAGCTTGCATTCCGGCCTCAAACGCAGGGATCATGAATGGATAGTATTCACTCAAGATATTGAGTTTTTCAAGACTTAGAAGTGTACTTACTCTATCAACTTTACGCACTTGATTATCAAGGGACCGGCCGCGCCAGCGGCCCTGCGTAATCAATATCAGCGCAACGCAAAGGTAGGAACGTATCAGCAGGCTTGTCACGTGTATCAACATAACAGGCAGTGACACCGCTGTTTACTACAACAGCAAAAATTCGATAAATTTCGTCCTCTGTATAACCCATGTCGGAAAGGAAGGCTGATGCATAACCATTGATATTCATACTCTCATTAAAATCTCTTAAAAGGATACTTTCGATTTGAAGTGCAAGCTGTAAATGTTCACCAACCGGAAGTCCCAATTGCTTTTGGACCCGTTCCATCGCTACAACCCGTTCGTCTCCTTTGGCCAGAGGACGTGCATAGCCCGTAATACTGGGCTTACCGTGATGTTTAGTGCACGCATTACGCACAATTTTTTCGGCGCTGACGCCACGATGGTAGTCGCGTAATGCCGCCTGAATAAAACGCACGCCTTGTATCAACGGTTTGGTTCCGTATGTCTTTGCATCTGCCGCAAGTACACCTGCAGTGGTCGAAGCTACCACTGATGCGCGCATTGTGCCGCCAAGGGCACCAATCTGGTTGCACCAAATACGAGGATCCGGCCAGCTCATGCAAATGTGACCTGCGTCAAACCAGTCTGCCAATGGGCGCGCAGGCAAACGTCCCGTGGCATTGAGTATCAGTACCTGCATGTAGGAAACTTTGCCAACTAAGTCGTCCATCATGGAATAACCATGATTGAATATTCCTTTGCCGACTATCCAGCCTCCTTTTTTGCTTACGATTCTGCCACGGTTTTTATCCCAGAGGCGGTAGATGCGATCATTCACACTGGATGACATAGTTTTCGTCCTTCACGAAAGGCATGGCAGTCACGGGCTTGTTGGACAACTCGACACCATGTGCCAGCAGGCCGGGTGCGCCAAGTAATTGAAACAACCCTGCTCCTGCACGAGGACTGAATCCCAGATCGGTAAACACAGCTGCTGCGATGGCTGGGGTCAACCACCCGAGACCATGTTCATTCAGGGCATTAGCAAATGTGCAACCCCATGTCAGTGTTTCATGTTCACCCGGTAGTGTAGAAAGATGGTTGGCAATTTTTGCAGCCATCAGATCCACCCCGCCAAAACGACTGCCTAATCCGGGGACTATATGCCAATCGCTTTCTGTGGGTGGGGTGCTGTTCTCTATCAGTTTACGAGCCACTTGCAATGGGTCGTGCTTGCGGTGTTTCCGGAGCCAGTTCATGGCCGGTTCGACCTCAGCGGCTCCCAGATGGCTCCCGCCATATATTGAGAGTGCAATTGGTAGAATATGTTCACGGTCCGTGCTGCCAACACCGGCCGCCATCGCCGCGCGCGTGGCCGGATGACGCGGACCGGGATTGATCAGGGCGATCATCAGTTGTTCCAGCAGTCTTGCTTCGTCGGTCCCCGGCAATTCGCCGCGGAACAGCAGGTAGAGCACCTCAACAAAACTGCGCTTCTGCGTCAATTCCAGCAGGTCATAACCGTGGCAAAGGCAGGATTCGGCGAGATAGGGGTTGTGAGAACTCTCGATCTCGCACCATATTTTCGTAGCGGTGCGTTCTGCAAATACATCGTTACGGCTTTCGACCTTCCCTCTTTCTGTGGTCATCAACACTTCCTTTATTGTTAGCCCCTAGGGTAAACATACCAAACTAATGCCGCCATCCACTACGATTTCTTCGCCAACTATGTAAGAGGAATCGTCGGAAGCAAGAAATAATGCAACTTTGGCAATTTCTTCTGGTGTTCCAAAGCGCTTAATGGGTGATCTTGCCTGAATGTCATTTATGACTGCTTGAAACACTTCTGGTGGGAGCGGTAAACGCCGACCGCCTTCAGTATCGATTGGGCCGGCATTAATGGCATTAATGCGAATTCCTCGATTGATAAGCGCCAAGCTTAGCGATTGCACTACTGAACGCAAAGCTGCTTTGCTTGCGCCATAAATATTGAAAATTGGAGAGCCGGTTTTATTGGTGATTGAAGTGGTAACGAGGATAGAAGCATTATTTTTTAACAAAGGTAAAGCTTTTTGAATGGAGAAGAATACACCTTTGAAATTAATATTCATGATTTCATCAAACTGGGTTTCTGTCACAGAATCCAATGGTGTCGGCGTGACGCTGGCGGCATTTAAAAACAGCACATCCAGTTGACCGAAGCTGGCTTTTACCTGCTCCATTAAGGAGTCTATTTCGGCCAAATTTCCTGCCTCACTGCGGATTACCAAAGAGTCGCTGCCAAGCTCTTTTTGTGCAGCTGCTAATCTTTCTTGATCCCGTCCGGTAACCGCTACCCGCGCTCCTTCGGCTAGAAACAGTTTGGCAGTTGCCAGGCCAATTCCACTTGTGCCGCCAGTTATCAATGCTGTTTTTCCTTTGAGCCTTCCCATACTTTTCTCCTTTTTTGATTTATAAATTATCAGCCAATGCCCGCATTCGAACACTCATCGGAGGCACTTCTTCAGGATCAATATATATGTCCAGCAGGGTCGGTCCTTCGCGTGCACACATGCCGGCGATGTCCAGACGGGACAATTCTTCCGGCGAGCGGATGGTGATGCCTTCCGCCCCCAGGGCGCGCGCCAGTGCGGCAAAATCGGTGGGCGGCAAATTGCAGCCGATCTGTTCCATGCCTGCCAATCGCTGGCCATGCTTGACCATGCCCAGCGATTGATCGTTGAGTACGACGAAGATGACGTTTAGTTTTTCGGCCACGGCGGTCGAAATTTCCTGGCCGCTCATCAGCACACTGCCGTCTCCGGTGATGCAGACGACAGGGACATTCGGGTTTGCCGCGGCGGTCCCGATGGCGCAACCGATGGCNCAGCCCATCGATGCAAAATTCATCATGACGCGCAGCCATCCACCATTGGTTTTGCGCTGGCCCGGTATGATCTTGCGTGCGGCTCCGCTTAGTCGCCTTTCGCCCAGTCGCCGGCTATGAACGGGATGCAGGTAGTGAATCGACCAGGAAGCACTGTTGCCGGTATCGGCAATGAAACGCGTTGTTGGGGGGAAGAGTTGTCCTAATTCTCTCATCAGGCGTTGCGGTTTGATCGGGGTCAGGTTGCTTGTGAATTTATCCGGTTCCATCAACATGGGGTGCGGAGTCCATTCGCCGTCGCCAGATTTGGCTGATGCACGTCGATGGTGATAATCAATATTGACGGATTTATCCGGATTGTGCGCCTTGTCGATCAGCTGGTTGAAGATTGACAAAATGCGTCCGCGGATATGGAAGCGTGCCATGGGTGTGAGTGCCAGATGCTCTTCCGATTCATCAATATGGACCAGTCGATCGTTGAGCAGGCTGTCACACCAGCCGCCGCTATTCCATTCGCCCATACTGGTGCCGATCGCCAGAATCAGATCTACGGATTTGTTACGCAGTGCAGCTTCGGCTGAGGCATGTCCACCAAAACCGAACACGCCTCTGAAAAGGGGATGACGAGGATTGACAAGTCCCTTGCCGTCCGGGGTTGTGACGAATGGTGCGCCTTTGAGCAGGGCAAATTGGAGTATTGAACCGATCGCTTCTCCACATCCGCTGCCTATCAACAGCACAATATCCTTTGCTTCAGCCAGCATTTCACGCAGGGTTTCAATTGCATGGTCATCGACCAGGGAGGAGAGCGAGAGCAGGTTTTTCAAATCGTACGAGGGGGTGGCATGCGGGCTGGGGCTGTGAAAAACGTCTACAGGAAAGGACAGGTGAGAGGGGCCTTTGGGCGCGCGGATAGCGCGTTGCAAAGCTGAAATCAGTTTGGCTTCAATCTGCTTTGGGTGCGACACCAGGGAATTGAAACGGGTGCAATGGCGGAGCATTGCAAGCGTATCGATTCCGGTGCAGGTCGATTCCTGTAACGGGTTTTTGCCGAAGGAGGGCATCGCAGGTTGTGCGGTAATGATCAGCATCGGGATGTTGTTGCCGTACGCGCAGGCTGCTCCCGTGATGAGATTGGTAGTGCCGGGGCCGGAAGTGGCGCAGCAGACGCCGATCTTGCCTGTTTCGCGCGCATATCCATCAGCCATGAAGGCTGCGCCGGATTCATGTCGCGCCAGGATATGACGTATACCCCCCCTGCGGGCACTTCTGGCGAGGGCGTTGTAAAGAGGTTCAATCGCGCCGCCGGGGATACCGAACACGTACTCGATACCCATCTGCTCCAGATAGGCGACAAGCAAATCGGCCACTTCGACTGTTTGAGTCGGATCAATAGTCTTTGCGCCGCCAACCGCGGAAGAGCGGCTGGTGACAAGCGGATTTCGAGTGCCCATCATACTCCTCCCAGAGTTTTTGCACGTCCCTCATCGTTGGCGGCCGATGAAGGTTGTGTGTCGATTTTGATTATTTTTATGATCGGGTTAATTTGAAACGATTCTTTGCGAATCAATCAATAATTAACCGCGATCTATATAGAGGCAGTGTAAAGCCTGATATTATCCTGTGCAAGCAAGGTTGCGATGTAAAGAGCTGCCAGGGGATTTTGGTCAACTCGTGGTTTGCCAGTGTCAGTAATACATATAGAAACGGTTGGTCTTTCCGCTGGTTGTTTTGCCAAATGTCGGCAAATCGTTGTCTTGAATACTTGAGTTGAATATTAATCTTTTTCTCGGATATGGAGGTTTTCGAGCACTCAATAATTCTTAAGATGAATTTCAGAAGGCAAAAAGCCATATTTACTGAAAATCGAGTTACTACTTGCGTAACCTGGCTTGTTGGACGAAACTGAACAAAAATTTTCGTTTGTATGTTCAAAATGCAGTCTCATTCCGTACGTTATTTTCCCAAACAAGCTGGTTTGGGTGTCATTTTAATGGTGGCTTCATCTCTGATGATGGTCGCTGCTACGGCGTGGGCGATTCCTGCGGTCATTGACGCTTTTCCTTCCGAGAATATCTCGATAAATATTAATAAAACAAAGGCAATTGTCGGAATTAACCCGCTTCTGGTTAATTCCGACAGATCCGGACTGGCGCAGGATAATATCGACGAAGTGATACGTGCCATCAAAGCATATCCGGATGTAGTGGTTTTCCCCATTCAGGTTGCAGGTCCGGTTTCTACTGCTGCAACCGGAAAGCTGGCCAATATCATTGCCCAGGCATCAATAGCCGAAGGTATTGCAGTGATTTACCCGGACATCGGCGAACCTTACCGCAGTGTGTTTGCGCAGATCATTACTGGCATTGAAGAAAAAACTAAAGGCCGTGTCGCCAACTTTGCGGTTGGCCCCAATGCGGATGTTGGAGAGTTGAATGAGTTACTTCGCCGACAGGATACCAGAGTGGTGATCGCGCTCGGTCGGCGGGGTGTGAAGGTTGCCTCCGCACTGGAGGGTAACTATGGTGTGGTAGTGGGCGGCGTTTTGATGGCGCCGGATGAAAAAATACGCAATTTGCAGGTGAACAGCCTGTCGCCTGATCCAGCGCTGTTATTTTCCCGCCTGAAGGGAATAAAGTCCAAAGTGCGCCGCATATTCACTGTATATGACCCGCGCAAGAACAAATGGATGATGAAACTGGCGAGAGCAGCAGCCCAATCACAGGGATTGGAACTGGTGGCTTATAAAGCACAGGATTTGCGCAGTGCGATGCGTGCATATCAGAAAATTTTTACCACTGCTGACAGCAGTAGAGATGCGCTATGGTTGCCCCAGGATTCAACTACGGTGGAGGAAAGTACAGTGCTGCCGATGGTGTTGAAAGAGTCCTGGGAAAATAATATTGCGGTATTTTCCAGTAGCTTTGGCCATGTCCGGCGCGGTGTGTTGTTTTCTTTGTATCCCAACAACGAGGGGTTGGGGCGCCATCTTGCGGGCTCCGCGCTCAACATGATTGCTGCCGGCGGGAGTGCGACATCCAGCATGCTTCCATTGCGCGAAGTGCTGATGGCGATCAATCTGCGCACAGCCAAGCACCTTGGACTCAATGTCGGTCGTCCAAAGGATTTCGATATGGTTTTTCCGGAGCAATAAGGAATGCCATCTTTCATAAACAAATTACTTGCAGCATTTTTCCAGCGGCTTACCTTCCGGCGGCAGCTGAGTATTACGGTCACGCTGGGCATTCTCTTTCTGGCGCTGCTTTCTTCGATCGTCGGTTCCTGGCAACTCAACGAACGTGTGCGTCACAATCTGATCGAACAGGGGCAGCGTATCACCGAGAATCTTGCGCGCCAGAGCTCACTGGCATTGGTCTATTCTTCTGCCGACAATGCTGCCGAGGCGGTGAAGGCAACCTTGGCTTTCCCCGGTGTGATCGGTGTCGAGATACGCCATAGTAACGGGAAAATATTGCTGGCTCACGGTGACAACAATCGCAATAATTTTCTGGAACGGATCGAGCAGACCGGTGGTTTACAGGCCGCCGCCATGATGGATGCGGAAAATTCGAGTGCTTGGCATTTTGCTGCACCGGTATATACCCAGCCAGCGGCGGAATCTCCATTTGGCGATGCAGCGGAACCCGAATTGCTCGGCAGTGTTTCAGTGGTGATGAGCAAGGAAGCACTGACACGGATGACTTCTGATATTTTTATCACCAATTTATCCACTTCGTTTTCTTTTGCCCTGTTATTCCTGCTTCTGCTTCGTTTTCTGACAAACAGCATGGCGCGGCCGCTCAGCCAGTTGTCCGATAGTATGGCGCGTGCCCAAAAGGGCGAATCGCTGGTACGGGCTGAACCTGGCGGCCCGAAGGACATTGCGTATATGGCCCATGCGTTCAACGACATGATGGCAGTTCAGGAAGAACGCGAGGCAGCCCTGCGTATCGCTGCAATCGCTTTTGAAACCGAAGAAGGTATGATGGTGACGGATAAGAATGCATTGATTATGCGGGTTAATCATGCGTTTACCCGGATAACGGGCTATGAGCCGGAAGAAGTCATTGGCAAGGATCCTTCCCTGCTTAAATCGGAGCGTCAGGATGAGGATTTTTTCCGGCGTATGTGGGGGAGCTTGTATCAATACAACTACTGGCAGGGTGAAATATGGAACCGGCGCAAGAACGGGGAAACCTATCCGGAATGGTTGACGATTACAGCGGTCATCGGCAAAGACGGCGAAGTCACAAATTATGTCGGAACGTTCATAGATATTTCCGAACGCAAACAAGCCGAAAGTGAAATTCATCACCTGGCTTTTTTCGATTCTCTGTGTCAGTTACCAAACCGGCGTATGCTGATTGACCGGTTGCGACAGGCAGTCGCAACCAGTGTGCGCACTCGGACAGGGGGGGCGTTGCTGTTCATCGACCTCGATAATTTTAAAACGCTGAACGATACCAGGGGGCACGGTATCGGAGATCTTTTACTGATCGAGGTATCCAAGCGCCTGCAGGAGTGCGTGCGCGAAGGAGATACGCTGGCGCGTTTTGGCGGTGATGAGTTCGTGTTGTTGCTGGAGGGGCTGAGTGAGGAAAGAGCGCAGGCTGCAATGCAAGCAAGAGCAGTGGGTGAAAAAGTTCTGGAAACACTTAGCCAGCCATATATTCTTGAAGGAAATGAGTTCCACAGTTCATCAAGCATGGGTATTACCCTGTTTGTCAATTACAGGCAGAAGCTTGATGAATTGCTCAAGCAGGCTGATACGGCCATGTATGAAGCAAAAAAATCGGGGCGTAATACGTTACGTTTCTTTGACCCGATGATGCAGGAAGAACTGGAAATCCGCACGTTGCTTGAAGTAGGGTTGAGGGAAGCCTTGCGCAAACAGGAATTCCAGCTTTATTACCAGATGCAGGTTGACCATACCGGGCACATTCTGGGGGCAGAAGTCCTGTTGCGCTGGTTCCATCCGGAACGGGGGATGGTCTCGCCCATGCAATTCATTCCTTTGGCCGAAGAAACCAGACTCATTCTCCCCATCGGGAACTGGGTGCTGGAAAGTGCTTGCAGGCAAATCAAGGCATGGGAGTCAGACGCCCGTACCCGAAATATTCAGCTTGCCGTTAATGTCAGCAGCCGGCAATTCCGTCAGGCCGATTTCGTTGCGCAAGTAAGCGAGACCATTTCCCGGATAAACATCAATCCCATGCTCATCAAGCTTGAGCTGACCGAAAGTATCGTGCTCGACGATGTTCCAGACACGATTGCGAAGATGCATGCTCTCAGGCAGATCGGGGTGAGTTTTGCGATGGATGATTTCGGGACAGGCTATTCATCGCTGGCCTACCTGACCCAATTGCCGCTTAATCAACTCAAGATCGATCAATCTTTCGTTCACCATATCGGTGCCAAAACTTCGGATGCAACCATCATTCAAACCATCATCGGCATGGCGAATAACCTGTGCATGGAAGTGATCGCCGAAGGCGTGGAAACTCAGGAACAGCGTGATTTTCTTGAAGCGAATGGCTGTCTGCTCTATCAGGGTTATTTATTCGGCAGGCCGGTGCCATTGGCAGATTTTGAAAAAATACTGGGAAAACAGCGTCATTGAGTGTTCGTTGGCGATGAAATTCAAATGGATCATGAGCAGGCATTAACTCCAGATCTGTTCCGCCTGGATAATTTATATTTCTTGATATTTCATAGTGTTCCGTTATCCTGGTCGTGTCCGTGTTTCTTGTAAAGCAGCCCCATTAATCCCGCCATCAGCAAACCAAATACCAGAATAATGGTATTGATATGAAGTCCGAGCTTTTCCATCAGTGCATACAAACCCAGCATCAGGAAGATGCTGATGTTTTCGTTGAAATTCTGCACTGCAATTGAACGTCCCGCGCCGATCAGCAAGTGGCCGCGATGCTGTAGCAAGGCATTCATCGGTACTACGAAGAAACCGGCCATCATGCCGATACAGATGAGCAGCAGGATGGCGAGCAGGGGATGGGTGATCTGGATCATCACCAATACCATTACCCCCATGGCAATACCGACTGGAAGCACATTTACAGCATGTTCCAGTTTGACCAGGCGTGCTGCCAATACGGCACCGATGGCAATGCCAACAGCAAACCAGGCGATCAGGTTGGCCGCTTCACCGATGTTATAGTGCAACGCGATTGCAGCCCAGGCCAGCACCAGCAATCGCAATGTTGCACCTGCACCCCAGAACAACGTGGTGACGGCCAGCGAAACCTGACCCAGCGGATCTCTCCACAGCAACATGAAGCAATGCCAGAAATCCTTGAGCAGGAACAGTGGAGTGCGTTTGGAAGGTCTGTGTTCGATAGGCACCAGTGGAATGTAGAGGTTGAATAGTGCCGCAATGAGATACATGAGGAAAATGATAAAGATGGCCAACTCCGGGGCGGTTACTGTCAACGGCACATGCAACCCATGCAAAATGGTTGTGGTGACACTCGGTGTGATCAACAGGCCGCCGACCACTGCACCCAGAATAATCGCACTGACCGTCAATCCTTCCATCCAGCTATTTGCCCACACCAGTCTTGCTGGCGGCAAATATTCGGTCAGGATGCCGTACTTGGCTGGGGAATAAGCCGCCGCGCCGAAACCTACCATGCCGTAGGACAGCAAGGGGTTTACGCCGACCAGCATGGCGAGACAGCCGACCATCTTGATCCCGTTGCTGATAAACATTACACGCCCTTTGGGCAGCGAATCGGCAAATGCGCCGACAAAAGGCGCGAGAAAGACGAATGAAATGATGAAAGCCTGTTGCAGAACAGGGGTGTGCCAACTCGGTGCATGCACTTGTTTTAACAGGGCAATGGCGGCAAACAGCAACGCATTATCGGCAAGCGCTGAAAAGAACTGGGCTGACAGAATGAGAAAAAAACCACGGTTCATATTTCAGTTCTTTCGGTGGAGGCTAATGCGCGCAGCGCGTTAAAGACGGATTTATCGTCAGGCCGTAGCCAAAAAAACTGAGCTGACAGAATGAGGAAGCCGCCGCGACTCATGTTTTTTCGGTGGAGGCTAATGTGCGCAGCGCGTTAAAGACGGATTTATCGTCTGGCTGTAGCCAAAAGAACTGAGCCGACAGAATGAGAAAGAAGCCACGGTTCATTGTTCAGTTCTTTTGGCAGTGAGTATGTTATAGGCTATTTTGCAGTCAGGCTGGATCCCGAAAAGCTGCGTTGCGAGGATAAGGTAGAAACCGCGGTTCACTTTAAATTCATTGTTGGAAGGACGGTCTTTTATAACACGAAAATATGAGGCCTGCTATCATTCGCGTCAGTTAAACTGCTCAAATCATTAATTTTATGTCCCGTCCGATACAAGCTCAAATCGACCTTTCGGCTTTACAGCACAATCTGCGTGTTGCGCGCCGACTTGCTGCCAGCCGTATCATGGCGGTTATCAAGGCAAATGCCTATGGGCACGGCTTGCTGCCAGCAGCCGAAGCGTTGGGCGAGGCGGAGGGTTTTGCGCTGCTTGATGTGCGCGATGCCATCGACCTGCGCGAAGCGGGTTTCCGCCAGGTCATTCTGCTGCTGGAGGGTTTTTTTACTGCGGATGAACTGCCGCTTCTGGCCCAATACGAGCTGGACAGTGTCATCCACAACACGCAACAACTGGCCATGCTTGATGCATATCCGCGTCGCGGTGGATTATCCGTTTGGCTGAAAATCAATACCGGCATGAACCGTCTTGGTTTTGAACCTGAGCAGGTTCCGGCTGTAATGGAAAAACTGAAGTCGCATCCGGCAGTGGGCGATATCACGTTGATGACCCACTTCTCACATGCCGATGAAGCGGAAGGCGTTGCCGAACAACTCGAATGTTTCAATGGTTTGACTACCGCCTATCGTGCGCCGCGCTCGCTTGCCAACTCTGCTGCGCTGTTGCGTTATCCCGCCTCGCATGGTGAATGGGTGCGCCCCGGTATCATGCTTTACGGTGCATCCCCGTTTGCTGATACCAGCGCGCAACAAATCGGTTTATTGCCGGTAATGACACTCACAAGCGAAATTATCTCGGTGCATGAACTGAAAGCGGGCGACCATGTCGGTTATGCCGGACTCTTTCGTGCCGACAAGCCGATGCGTATCGGGACAGTGACATGCGGTTATGCCGATGGATATCCTCGCCATGCTCAAACGGGGACGCCAATCCTGGTGGACGGACAACGCACCCGTACACTTGGACGCGTTTCCATGGATATGCTGAGTGTGGACTTGAGCGAATTGTCGAATGCCGCTGTCGGTAGTCGTGTCACATTGTGGGGTGCAGGCATGCCTGTGGAAGAAGTCGCCAGCGCAGCCGGGACGGTCAGTTATGAATTGATGTGCGCGCTGGCTGCGCGCGTGCCGGTCAATTATTGAATAATTCAGTCACTCCGTCAGCCAGTAAAAGGACAATGGCGGCAGGATGATTGCATTGTTTTCCACCAGAATGCTGGTGCCGGTGTGGATATTTTTCATGCTGCTCTTCTGGAAAAAACCATATGATTGCAATACGTCAACCGGGATGCTTTGGGTTTCTGTGTTGAAATTGGCAATAACCAGTACCCTGTTGTCCGTGTGTTGTGTATCGGAGCGGGAGAAAATCAGCAAGTTATCGTTGTCTATCTGTAACCATTCCCGGTTGTCGAAATCGGAAAACTCGGGTGTTTCCTTGCGCAACGCGATCATCTTTTTCAGTGCACAGAATATCCGGTTTTCGACAGTCCCAGTCTTGTGACGTTTCTCAGCCTTGGTCCAATCGAAACGGGAACGGTGCATCCAGCGGTTGTCTTCGCGCTTGGTCGGGTCGGCAAGATATTCCAGGCTGTTAAGCATGCCGATGGCATCGCCGTAATAAAGCAGCGGTAATCCCCCGAACGACAGTATGATACTGTGTAACAGCAGGATGGTTTTGATAGCGTTGTCAATGGCGGCTTCATCCTGATTTTCGAGCGCGGACTCCAGCCCGACAAGTGATGCGAGGGAACCGGAAAAGCGGGAATCTCCGGTTTTTGGATTCTCGCCGAATGCCAGACCTCTGGCAGGAGAACTCGGAAATACACCGGTAAAGTAATCGACCAGAAAGCGGCGGTGCAATACCGGATCATAGCCGGCTTGCCTGACGTCCTCATCGTCAAATCCAAGCCCGATATCGTCGTGGCAACGTACATAGTTGAGCCAGGTTGCCCGCTCCAGTTTGAGCGGCAGACTCATGGCGCCCCGCCTTAGCAGCTTTGTATTCTTTGTTGCCACTGCATCCCACAGCAATGCCATGAGCGAGGCGTTGTAGGCGATTTCGCATTCCTTGGCGTTGATTGCATCCTCGCCAAAATACTTGGCGATTTCGCCGGGTGAGACGATTGCTTCCGCGATGAACAGTACCCCGGGCGCAGTGACCTGGCAGCAATCCTTCATCAGTTGCAGGATCAGGTGTGCTTCGTGCTCGTTCTGGCACTGGCTGCCGATCTTTTTCCACAGGAACGCCACAGCATCCAGCCGCAGAATATCCGCGCCTTTGTTTGCCCAGAACAGGATGATGTCGATCATCTCGATCAATACTGCAGGATTATGGTAATTCAGGTCCCATTGGTAGTTGTTGAACACAGTCATTACCCACTTGCCCATTTCCTCGTCCCAGGTGAAATTGCCTGGGGCATTGCGCGGAAATATCTCGGGCATGGATTTTTCGTAAATGTCGGGTATTTCGCGGTTATCGAAGATATAAAAGTATTCCTGATATTTTTTCTCGCCCTGGCGCGCACGCTTGGCCCATTCATGTTCATCCGAGGTGTGGTTGACCACCACATCGAGAACCAGCAACATATCGCGACGCTTGAGAGTAGAGGCAAGCGCCTCGAGATCCTCATTACTGCCAAAACGGGAGTCGACCTTGCAGAAATCGCGTACTGCGTAACCGCCATCGCTATGTTCCGGCGGACAATCGAGGACGGGCATGACGTGCAGCAAGTTGACGCCCAGTTCCTGCAAATATGGCAATTTCTCGCGTAACCCCTTGAGGTCATCGGCAAAACGATCGCAATACAGTGCCATGCCAACCCACTTCTGGCTCAAAAACCAGTTGTAGTTTTTTTCTCGGGCCAGATCCGACCTGCGCAAATGAGGCAGACGTTCGATATAACGCAACGCCATTGTTTCCACCAGACTGACCATTTGCTCCTTGAAATCGGCGCGTTCGCCATATATCTGCCGGAACAGGGAGTGAATCGCATAAAAGTTTGCGCCGAGACGTGTATAGAAATGCCGTAGCCGGAGGTTTCCAATTTCCGGTTTCAGCTGGATCAGTATTTCATTCAGCAGCGAGTGAGAAGCCTGTTCATACATCAGTGCGATTCCGTTTTATTTATTTTGGCTCAGCCAGGTATTCACTTCGGGCAAATAATGCGTGACGCCCTCAAGAATGCCTGCCGCATAATTGCCGTTCATTCCGAGATAATCCCCCCTGGCAACATAGAGTGTATCTATGTTCGCATGCATTGCCTGTTTCTTTACTTCAGTATTGGCATTGGCAACCAGTACTGAAGGGATATCGCTTAACAACACATCCATATCGTTGCCGCTATCGCCGGCAAAGACCGTGTTGTCATTGCCAAAGCCATTCTGTTGCATCAGGAAACGGATGGCGTGCAGTTTATTGGCTTTTGCGGGCAATATATCCAGTAAGCCGATTTCGGCTGCTTCATCGATACTCCAGATCAAATTGGCGTTAATGCCGGCTTGATCAAGTTGCGCAGTTATTTTACCCAGAAGTTCCTGTACATCAGTTTCAAGCGGAACATAAAAACTGAGTTTGTGCGGAGTCTGTTTTTCCGGTTCCTGTAACTGCAGTTCTGGAAATGTGTTTAACAACCGGGACAAATGATCATGGGCCAGAATTTGCCAATCCTGTGCGATGTGTACTTCCCACTCTTCCCATTGCTGCCAGCCTGATGCATCAATGCGATAAATTGTCGAGCCGACGTCGGCGATGGCAAAGTCAGGCTGCGGCAGGTCGTAATCCTCAATGGCCTGTTCGATGAGAGCGCGGCTGCGACCCGTCACATAAACGAGCGTGATTTCTTTTTGCCGTGCAAGACATTTGAAACGTTCTCTGGCGAGTGCCGATTCCGGTTGAAAGCCGTTTGGGATAAGGGTGCGGTCAAGATCGGTACATAACAGGAACGGTTTCACGAAACGGTCCTTTTCAGTTCACCTTCAAAGAACTTGTAGTGTTCCATGGCCTCCAGGATACCCGCCGCATGCGGGTGGCTGGCAAAGTAGATATTATCGATACTGGTTAATTCTGACAGCTCAGCAAGATGGCGGTTATCCACCACTGTTCCCAGTGTATTGCCGAGCAACATGTCTGTATCCGCACCGGTTACACCGGCGACCAGCGTATTTTCGAGCGGGAAACCGAACTGCTCTGCACACCAGCGCAAGGCAAGGCCTTTTGAAGCCCGAACAGGCAATACATCGAGAAATTGACCGAAAGAAAAGACAACATTCACTGCCTGTTCATTGCGTAACAGGATTTGCCGGATTTCCTGCACATCCGCCACTTTGGGATTGATGAAGTAGCTGATCTTGAATGTTCCCTGATTGCTCTTGGGTTGCATGGCAAGCCCGGGAATCTCGTCGAGAATGTGGCGTATCGCCAGCGGATTCCACAAATGGTTGATATGGCATTTCCATACGGCATCTTCAGTCAGGTTCGGTGCATAGTGAATTTCGGTACCCAGACCCGAGATCAATACATCGGGCTGCGGGATATTGTATTGACGCAGCGTGGCGAGCGCATCATCAAGCCGCCGTCCGGTGGCAATGCCGAAAATGATCGTTTTCCGGTATTCCTGCATGGTTTTCAGAAACAGGGACAGGGATTCCTGATGGCCGATCAGGTTCAAATCCAGACTGGTGAAAATTGCGCGCTCGCGGTACATGCCCGGCCGCTGAATATGTGTCATTCGGGTGATCGGCTCGGTCTTTTCTACCAGCGGTCGAATGACAGACAGGTATTTCTCCACATGTGCCTGCCAGGAATAGTGCTGGCGTACACCTTGAATCCCGTTTTTGGACAGTTGCCTCCATTTGCGTTTGTCTGACAAAGTTTGCAGCAGCATTTCAGCCATTGCCTCTTTATCGAGCGGATTGATGAGATGGCCGTTTTGACAGTTTTTGATGATATCGACGGGGCCGCCATTTTCGGTTGCGACAAGTGGCAGACTGCAGGCAGCCGCTTCCAGTAATGTCAGGCCAAATGGTTCAATCAGTGCGGGGTTGATGAATACGCCGCGAGAGGCAGCGGCCAGACGAAATAAAACAGACACGTCTTCGGGTTTGTGGTGTTTCGGATAGGCTACTTTGCCGTACAGATCGTATTTATCTATGGTCAGCAAAATATCGCTCAACACCGTTTTAGTAACGTTCTCCATGTCCTGGATATCGTCGCGATTGCCGGCCACGATCACCAGATTGGCGGCTTGTTGCAATAGCGGCGATTCGCCGTAGGCTTCGATCAGGGCAACGATGTTCTTTTTCGGATCGGGACGGGACAGAGCCAGAATAATCGGTTTGTCCGGCTGGATTAAAAAACGCTTGAGTTCAAGTGCAATAGGACTGTTTTGTTCATCTCCCTGCGGAGGGAAGAATTGTTTGAGATCGGTGCCGGGTGGGATGACGCGCATGCGTTCGGGTTGATAGAAATTATACAGGCCGTATTGTTCTTCGATCTCCTGCTGTGTGCTGGTAATGACGCGTTCGGCAACGCCCAGTGTGGTTTCTTCCGCTTCGATGCGGCGGGAAATGTGGTATGTCGTTTCGATCTCACTGCGTTTGATGCCGCTGGCAAGCAATTGATTGCGCTTGTTGCGTCCCAGGGAATGCCCGGTGTGAACCAGCGGGATACCGAGTTGGTGCGAAAGTCGCGAACCGACATAACCTGCATCGGCATAATGACTGTGAATGACATCCGGGATGCGACTCTGACTTTTTAACCAGGCGAGCGCATTATCGGAAAAGTTTTCCAGGGAATCCCATAACATTTCCTTACGCAGGTATTTCTGCTCGCCGCACTCAATGCGTACGATGCACGCTTTTTCAGATAAAGGTTCGGTCAGTTCAGCGTAATCAACACTGACCTGGTTATCGATGACGCGCCGTGTCATCAGTATCACTTTTTCGACATCCGGGCGTTCTCCCAGGGCGCGCGCCAGCTCAACAACATACTTGGTTTGGCCGCCGGTGTCCGCATCGCGGCCCAGTTCAAGATCATGCCCCCGTATCAGGCCGTGTACACTGATCAATACGATGTACAAAGGTTTGCTGGTTTCCGGCAAGTGTTTACTCATATGCCCCATTCAGTGATGAAGGATTTGTAGAAGTCCGCATGGTCGGGGACAGCTCCTCTGATTCCACAGATTGCCCCTGCGAATGCGTTGGCTCGTTCCAGCGTCATGGGCATTTCCCATCCCTGGAGCGCTCCCAGGATGAAAACAGCAGCGAAACCATCGCCGGCCCCAACTGTATCAACAATATTTGTCATGACGTTCTCTGTGAGAGCTTCCGTCATTTTACCGTTGCGATCCAGCATCCATGCGCCGGCATTTCCGCAAGTGACCAGTATTTGTTCCAGGCCGAACCGGTCGATTAGTCCCTGGGCAAAAGTTTGCGGGTCACTGCCCTGCAGTTTGAACATATTGGTCAGGATAACCAACTCTTCGTCGTTCATTTTGACAATATCTGCTTGCAGCAAAGAGTCTATAAGTGTTTTTTCGTTGTACCAGGGCGGACGTAAATTAATGTCAAGGAATTTGGCTGCTTCCGTGTTGTGCAGCAAAGTTTTGAGCGCGTGCCTGGAAACGTCATGTCGCTGTGCCAGTGTGCCGAAATAGACCAGTGCGGGATTCTTTGATAACGCGGTCAGGCGTACTACGCCAGCGTGGATGAAATCGTAGGCTTGCAACGGAAGAATCTCGAAGCGATGGCCATTGTTTTCAATATGCACCTGAACGCGCCCAGTCGGATGACTTTTATCGCGCTGGAGACCCATGGTCTCCATTTTATTCTGCATCATGACTTGAATCACTTCATCGCGTAATGCATCGTTGCCCAGCCGGCTGATTAATACGGGTGTCTGCCCGAAGGCCTTCAAGTGTCTTGCGACATTGAACGGCGCTCCGCCCAGTACAGTCCGATCGGGGAAAATGTCTGCCAGAACCTCGCCAAACAACACCACCGGCCCGTTACGGTTCACCGGTGAATTTTTTATGGCGGTCCAATTTCTGTTGTCCTCGCTCATAATGGTGATGCTTGATCTGTGCAGGATACTTCCATTTTGATTGATTACATTAACTGGTGCTTGTGCGCGGATTTACCGGAGTATGAGGGCGTTGCTGCCGTATTCTTCTTGCCCTTGGCGCGAATATGAACACTTTAAGGATTGCCGGACGTTTTAGCAATTACACGCTGGCATCGCTAATTAATTGAACTTAAAACATATTGGTGTCAATGTAATTGACGTAAACATTAATTGCAAGTCTTGAAAAATCGGCAACAGTATGCGGGAAAAGTGCGCTGCAAGATCATATGAGGGGGCACCTGAAATCAAATCTCATATCTGTATGAGTTTGGTGCCCTCGACAGGAATCGAACCTGTAACTGCCCCTTAGGAGGGGGCCGTTATATCCATTTAACTACGAGGACGGAAGTGTGCGGTGAGGCGCGCATTCTAACGTAAAATTCCGCCCTTGCTGATACAGTCAAATGTGAACCCGCAGATAATCTAAAGAAGGGAAGAGATGAAATATCCGAACGAGCTAAGAGAGAACCGCTAAATGCCGTATCTTGTGCTGGATAAAGCGGTACTGGCTTTTGGTCACGTTGCACTGCTGGATCATGTGGATTTCCAACTGGACGAAGGCGAGCGCGTCGGACTGATCGGACGCAACGGCAGCGGCAAGTCAAGTCTGCTCAAGGTGCTGACTGGCATTGCAAGCCTAGATGACGGCGTGCTGTGGCGCCAGCCCGGTGCGCGCATCAGTTATGTGAGCCAGGAGCCGGTACTGGATGCGAACGCAACGGTTTTCGACGAAGTGGCACGCGGCCTGGGCGAGTTGCAGCAGCTCATTACCGACTATCATCATTTGTCACATCAACTGGCCGAGCCGGATGCCGACTTCGACAAGCTGCTGGAAGAAATGCAGCCGCTGCAGACCAGGCTGGAAGCGCAGGACGGCTGGGCGCTGCAGGCGCGTATCGAAGCTGCGATCGACAAGCTGGAACTGGATGCGGATGCGTCTATCGCTTCGCTGTCGGGCGGTGTGCGTAAACGCGTGGCATTGGCGCAGGCACTGGTGGCCGAGCCGGATGTGTTGATTCTGGACGAACCGACCAACCACCTTGATTTTTCCTCCATCGAATGGCTGGAAGGCTTGCTCAGGGATTTTCGCGGCAGTGTGTTGCTGGTCACCCATGATCGACGCTTCCTCGACAACGTCGTCACACGCATTGTCGAACTTGATCGCGGTGAGCTGACGAGTTTTCCTGGCAACTTTGCTGCGTACCAGAAGACCAAGGAATGTATGCTGGCGGACGAGGCGGTGGCGAATGCCAAGTTCGACAAGGTGCTTGCACAGGAAGAAGTGTGGATACGCCAGGGGGTGAAGGCGCGGCGCACGCGCAACGAGGGCCGTGTACTGCGGCTGAAAGCCTTGCGCCAGGAACGTGCGGCGCGGCGCGAAAAACCCGGCAAGGTCGGGATGAATCTGGATGTGGGCGATCGTTCCGGCAAACTGGTGGCGGAACTGGAACATGTGAGCAAGACTTTTGGTGCTCGTAAAGTCATCGATGATTTTTCCTGCCGCATACAGCGCGGCGACAAGATCGGATTGCTTGGTCCCAATGGTGCTGGCAAGAGCACGCTGCTCAAGATCATTCTGGGTGAGTTGCCCCCGGACGCTGGCTCGGTGAGACTGGGTACGAAACTGAATGTGGCCTACTTTGACCAGTTGCGTGCGCAACTCGATGATAATGCGTCGCTGGCGGATACCATCAGTCAGGGCTCTGACTTCATTGAGATCGGCGGCACAAAGAAACATGTCATCAGTTATCTCGGCGATTTCCTGTTTCCACCGGAACGTGCGCGCTCACCGGTGAAGTCGCTTTCCGGCGGTGAACGTAATCGGCTGTTACTGGCACGTTTGTTCACGCGACCGTCCAACGTGCTGGTGATGGACGAACCGACCAACGATCTCGACATCGAGACGCTGGAATTGCTGGAGGAATTGCTGGCGCAGTACGACGGCACCCTGTTTCTGGTGAGTCATGACCGCGCGTTTCTCGACAATGTGGTGACGCAGGTTATCGCTTTTGAAGGCGATGGCCGATTGATGGAATATGTTGGCGGTTATGAGGACTGGGTGCGCGCAAGAGAATTCACGGCAAACCAGAAGAAACCACAGGCTGTGACGCCCAAAGCAGCCATCAGCATTCAGAAAGAAAAAACAAAACCCGGCAAACGCAGTTTCAGGGAACAGAAAGAACTGGATGAGTTGCCGCAACGCATCGAGATGCTGGAACGCGAGCAGGAGGATATCGCGACGGCACTTGGCTCGGGCACGCTGTTCCGCGACAATCCCTCCCAGGCCAGACAATTGCAACAGCGTGCGACTGAGACAGCGGACGAATTATCGAAGCTGATGGCGCGCTGGGCGGAACTGGAAAACCGTTGAAAGCGTGAAAAACGCCTGAATTTGAGTGATATTTCAGAGCATGCCAATCCATATGTAATCGAAACGCCTATTGATTCAGTCGGGAACTATCACTGAACTGTACCTTTGTACAATTGTTTGTCCTGCCTGCAACTGGTCAAATACCCTCATCAAAAATGTGGAATATTCCACGATTGAAATTAAAGGGATATGGGGTGCAACAATGACCAATAGCAAAGGATTTCGCGATTTATCTGTAGCAGCACTTGCAGCAACAGCGCTTTTTGTTGCGCAGCCAGCGGCGGCAGATACTATCGAAATTAATAATTTCTGGGCTGGCAGCGGTAGCGCCACCATTGATTTCACCGGGACGGACTGGCATGACGGAAGTACTGTTACCGGATTGCACGAGGTTGGCGGATCCGGCGGGTTCAAGACCTACAATTTGACGACAGACCCGAACAGGCAAAATGCTTTCCAGTCGTTTTGCGTGGATATTTTCAGCAGCTTCAGTTTCGCCGTCAGTTCTATCGACAAACTGCAACCAGCCACAATAATCAGTTCAGTGGTGGCAGCCGATCTGGGGCGTTTGTATACGAATCATCATGCCGAGATAGATTCTGGATTTAGCAGTGCGGAAAATGAGTCTGCATTCCAGCTTGCAGTCTGGGAAATCGTAAATGAAGGTGCAAGCGGCTCATCCTCTTATAATCTTTTGGGAGGAGCTTTTAAGGCGGCCGGTACGGGTGGTAGCCTGGCCCAGAAGTGGTTAAACGAATTGAGCATTGCCTCAGCCAGCGAATATGTAGCGAACATCTGGACAGTGCAATCCATGGTGAGTGGCAAGGGTTACGCCCAGGATGTCGTGGTATTCGCGCCGGTTCCCGAACCCCAGACCTATGCCATGATGCTGGTGGGTCTTGGCTTGCTGGGTTTTTCGGCACGGCGCAAGAATCGGCCTCTCGATTAAGCAGTTAGCTAGTTAGTAGTAAGTTGGTAGTACGTAGTAGTAAGTTAGTTTATGTTTGTTCATGTTGTTAACAACCCCGCACGAGTTGCGGGGTTTTTTTGCTGTTTATAGTGCTGTTGTTATTATGAAAGTGAGCTGCGATCTTTAAATGTCTTTTTTTGCCCATACCGCAGCCAGTAAACGATCCTGCTTGTCTTTTGGTACACGTTGCATGAAAGAA
>JBNLBY010000004.1:38094-67358 GCA_050303535.1 Sideroxydans sp.
CCGCGCATCAGCGGGTATTTTTGCAGCTTTTCGAGATCCGGTCCGACGTCTTCCTGCAGGAAATCCGCATAGCCGACGATGGCGTGCGGTGCCTCAGGCTTGCAGCATTTCGCCATGCGTATCATCAGATTGTCCACCCCCTCGATCAGTACGCCGGTTGAGGAAGCGCGTTGCCCGGCAGGGCGGGACACCGTCCTTGGTGCAAGTGCCTTGGTGGGCTGTTCCTGCCGGATAGCGAGTGCGATGCGGCGCGGGGTGATCTTGTTGCGTCCGAGTTCGGCCAGTAATTCATCCAGCTTGTTGAAGTGCAGGCGTTGTGCGAGTTTTTCCTGATTGATATCGGTCACCCCCAACCGATGGAGTTCGCGGTCAAGCAGAATGCGACCCTGCGCAATACTGTCATCGAGATTCTGTTCGGAGAACCAGTGGCGCACTTTGGCCCGGGCTCGTGGACTTTGTAAAAACCCCAGTTTAGGACTCAGCCAGTCGCGACTCGGTCCTCCCTGTTTGGTGCTCAGGATTTCGATACGTTGTCCGTTTTGCAACTTGGTATTGAGCGGCACGATATTGCCATCGATTTTTGCCCCCCGCGTACGGTGCCCGAGGTCGGTATGTATTACGTAGGCAAAATCAACCGGCGTTGCCCCCGTGGGCAAGTCGATCACTTTGCCCTGCGGGGTCAATACATACACGCGGTCCTGTAACACTTCATTCCTGAACTGCTCTTGCAGGATGTTGTCGGCCAGTTCGGCTTTCCACTCCAGTATCTGGCGTAACCAGGCGATTTTTGCATCCACGCCGCTTTCGGACTTCCGGTTTTCCTTGTAGCGCCAGTGTGCGGCCACGCCGAGCTCCGAATCATGGTGCATTTGCCGGGTACGTATCTGTACTTCCACGGCCAGATCGCGCGGACCCAGTACGGCAGTGTGCAGCGAGCGGTAGCCGTTGGATTTGGGCCGTGCAATGTAGTCATCGAACTCCTCCTGGATCGGATGCCACATCTCATGCACGATGGAGAGTGTTGCATAGCATTGCTCGATGTCGTCCACCAGCACGCGAACTGCACGTACATCGTAGAGTTGATCGAAATCAAGGTGTTTGCGTTTCATCTTGTTGATGATGCTGTAGATGTGTTTGGGGCGTCCGCTCACCTCACCTTTGATTCCGGCAGATTCCAGTTTTTGCCGCAGCCGAGCGAGCACATCGCTGATGTATTGTTCCCGATCCATGCGCCGTTCATCGAGCAACCTGGCGATCTGTTTGTAAAGTGCCGGCTCAAGATAGCGTATGGACAGGTCTTCCAGTTCCCACTTGATCTGCCAAACACCCAGGCGATTGGCCAACGGCGCGAAGATGCTATGGGTTTCGTGCGCGATCTGCTTTTGCTGAGCGGATGGTGCTTGCGACAGATTGCGCAGGGTCTGCGTGCGCTCGGCAAGCTTGATGAGTACCACACGAATATCTTCCACCATGGCCAGCAACATCTGGCGCAGGCTTTCGGTCTGATGGGCAGATTCATCCTTGTCTTTGGCAGTGGGAGGGAGCATTTCGCTGAACTGGCGAATCTGCTCCATGCGCGAAATGCCTTCAACCAGGCTTGTCACATTGCGGCCGAAACGCTCCGTGAGCACCTCGGCCCAGTCATCCAGATAATTTGGTACGGCATGCAGGGCGGTAGCCGCGATCGTTTCGTGATCCATTTGCAGGCCGAGAAGGATGGAGGCAGAACCAAGCGCATGCTGTAACAGGGATGTGCCGGTGATATCGGTCTTGTCATGATAGAGCGGCGCGGCAAATTCGCATGCGCGGCGGATTATTTCAATTTCCGCGGGGGTAAATATCTCGGACAATGCAGCCAGCCAGCGCTGAATGTCGGCGCTGTCCTGTCCGGCGAGTGGCGGAAATTGATGCTGGATTGAGACCACGTGTGCTAATCGTGTGGTGACTAGGCTTTGCTCTCGTTACTGATCTGGACCAGTTGGGCCAGTTTGTTCCTGGCGGCACCGGAAGAAATGGTTTCGTCTGCCTTCTTTATGCCAAGTGCCAGAGAGTCTGCCAATCCGGCTGCGTAAATCGCCGCGCCCGCGTTGAGCAGTACGATATCGCGTGCAGTGCCGGCCTTATTGTCCAGCACATCGGACAACATGGTTTTTGCTTCATCGGTGCTGGTAACGCGAATCGCATCCAGCGGAGCACTTTTCAAACCAAATTGCTCCGGCGTGACGGTGTATTCATTTACCTGGCCGTCTTTCAGTTCGGCGACGAACGAAGGGCCGCTGATGGTGATTTCGTCCAGCCCGTCGTTGCCATTTACCACCAGCACATGCTGGCTGCCGAGGCGTTGCAGCACGCGTGCCTGGATACCGACCAGGTCAGGATGGAAAACACCCATGATCTGATTATCTGCTCCGGCAGGATTGGTCAGCGGACCCAGCACGTTGAACAAGGTGCGTATCCCCAGCTCTTTGCGCACCGGCGCGGCGTACTTCATGGCGCCGTGAAAATTGGGGGCGAACATGAAGCCGATGCCGATCTGGTCGATGCTGTGGCCCACCTGTTCCGGTGTCAGGTTGAGGTTGACGCCCAGCGCTTCCAGCACGTCTGCCGAGCCGCAGGTCGAAGATACGGAACGCCCGCCATGCTTGGCCACCCTCGCACCGGCTGCAGCCGCAACCAGGGCGCTTGCAGTCGAAATATTGAATGTGTGCGCTGCATCGCCGCCGGTGCCGCAAGTGTCCACCAGATGATCGCGCTGGGTGACCGGGACTTTGCTGGCAAACTCGCGCATCACAAACGCAGCGGCGGAGATTTCGCCCAGGGTTTCTTTTTTGACGCGCAATCCCACCAGAATGGCTGCGATCATGGTTGGGGAGACTTCGCCGCTCATGATCTGTCGCATCAGCGACAGCATTTCGTCATAAAAAATTTCGCGCTGCTCAATCAGGCGAACAAGTGCTTGTTTTGGCGTAATCATGGCTATCGTTTTCCTTCCAGAAAGTTCTTCAATATGGCATGTCCGTGTTCGGTGAGGATGGATTCGGGATGGAACTGCACGCCATGAACGTTCATTGTTTTATGTTTCACACCCATGATCTCGTCATCATCCGTCCATGCGGTCACTTCAAGGCATTCCGGCAGGGTTTCGCGCTCGATGACCAGCGAATGATAACGCGTTGCAGTGAAAGGGTTGGGCAGACCGGTGAATACACCATTATTGTGATGATGGATCTGCGAGGTCTTGCCGTGCATTAATGTCTTGGCATGGGCGATTTTTCCGCCAAAAGCCTGGCCTATGCTCTGATGCCCGAGACAAACGCCGAGCAAGGGTATTTTCCCGGCGAAGTGCTTGATAGCGGCGACCGATACACCGGCTTCGTTCGGGGTACACGGGCCAGGGGAGATGACAAGGAACTGTGGATTCAGTTTTTCGATCTGGGGCACCGTGACTTCATCGTTGCGGTGTACCAGCACTTCTTCACCAAGCTCGGCAAAATACTGCACGAGGTTGTAGGTAAATGAGTCATAATTGTCAATCATCAACAACATGTTGTGTTCCCTGCTTAAAGTGTTTTAGCCAGACAGGATTCTGTGATTAATGGCACAATGTCAAAAAATCGATAAATTTCCTGCAAGGCGAGGGAGGATTCTCTCCTAAAACCGGTCACAGGAAAACTGTTCTGTTGTACAGGACAGTCAAATAAGAATTCAGGAACAAGGTGGAGCTGAGAGTATGCGAGCAGTTGATGTAACGCTGGGCGAATTAATGAGCCCCAGCGTGAAGACGGTTGAGCCGGATGTCACCCTGGATGAAGCCGCGAGGCTGATGAGCGAGGCACCCCTGTCTTCTCTGGTTGTGCACCAGCAAGGACGCCTGCTTGGCATCCTGACCGAACGCGACATGGTTACTCAGGCGCTCGAACGAACTGCTTCATCAACCCCCGTATCCGAGATCATGAGTTCACCGGTGATTACCGCTTCACCGGGCGACACTTTTGCTGAAGGTTTGTTGCTCATGCGGCAATATGGCCTGCATCATCTGGTTGTGATCAACGAAGCAGACGTGGCGATCGGGGTGGTCAGCGAGACTGACATGCGCAGCCACCTTGGTTTGGGGATTGTAGGCCGGATGCAGAGTCTGATGGCAGCGGTGGATCGTCAATCTCCCAGGTATTCTCCGGAAATCCAGGTGCCCATCGCGTTGCAGCGCATGGTTTTCGAACGCTGGGATTACGTGGTGGTGATTCAGGATGAGATGCCACTCGGGATCATCACCGAGCGCGACATCCCGCGCCTGCTGCGTGACAGGGTGGATATGTCGGCCCTGACGCTGCAGCAGGTGATGAGTGCAAAGCTGACGACTATTGAGGCCAGCTCCAGTTTGCTGGATGCAGTCCGGATGATGACTGATTCCGGTTTGCGTCATTTGATCGTGGTTGATGCAAAGGGAAGGTTTAGGGGGGTCATCAGCCAGCAAGGCATGCTGGAGCGCATCGGGCTGGAACTGATCGGCGATAACTTGCACGAGCTGGAAACATTGCGTGCCGAACGCAAGCGTGCCGAGCAGCAGTTACGCGAACGCGAAGAAATCTACAGCACACTTGTCAATCAGGCGGCTGACACAATCGTGCTGATCGATGGTGAAACGCTGGGTTTTGCGGAATTCAATACGGTTGCGCACGAGAGTCTGGGGTATACACGCGAAGAATTTGCCGGAATGACGTTGCCCGACTTGCAGGCGGATAGAACGCCAGAACAGGTCCGCCGTCTGGTCAAACAGCATTTGCAGAAAGATGGCAGTAATTTGCTGGAAGTCGCTCATATGCGCAAGGACGGCACCGTGCGCATGACCCAAGTGAGCAGCCGTGCAGTTACCATTCGCGGCAAGAGCTACTTGCTGGCGATCTGGAGTGACATTACCGAGCGAAAAAAAACCGAAGAGCAGATCAAGCTGGCTGCCAGTGTATTTCATGAGGCGCGGGAAGGTATTCTGATCACGGATCCGGATGGCTTGATCATCAATATCAACCGGGCATTCACGGACATTACCGGTTTTCAGCTCGATGAACTGGTCGGCCAGACGCCACGTATGCTCAAATCAGACCGGCATGGACGTGATTTTTACGCCAAACTGTGGCGGCAGTTGTTGCGGACAGACCATTGGTCGGGCGAGTTGTGGAACAAACGCAAGAATGGGGAGATATATCCGGAGCAACTCAGCATTTCGGCCGTAAAGGACACCTCCGGCAAGACCACGCACTATGTCGGTATCTTTTCTGATATTACCGAACATAAACAGCAGCAGGAGCAGATTGAACGCCTGGCCTATTACGATGCGCTGACCAGCCTGCCTAATCGCGTATTACTGGCCGACCGGATGCGGCAGGCACTCGCCCGTGCCGACCGCAAGCACAAGATCATTGCGGTCTGTTACCTGGATCTGGATGGCTTCAAGCCGATCAATGATCACTATGGCCACAAGGCGGGCGATGGTGTGCTGACGGAGATATCCAGGCGCTTGCGGGAATTCATTCGCATCGAAGACACTGTCGCCCGCCTGGGTGGAGACGAGTTTGTTCTTTTATTGACCGATCTCTCCAGCGAAGAAGAAAGCGAGCCGATATTGGCACGTGTACTGGAAATCGTGACCAAACCGTGCATATTGCACAACGGCGTCGAAGTGAGTGTTTCCGCCAGTGTCGGTGTCACTTTTTATCCGAACGATCATAACGATTCCGATGTGCTGTTACGCCATGCCGATCAGGCAATGTACCAGGCCAAGCAGCTTGGCCGTAATCGCATGCATCCCTTTGACCCGAAATACGATCAACAGACCAGGCAACTGGGCGAATTGAAAACCAGGATACGCGCCGGTTTGAAACAAAAAGAGTTTGTGCTTTATTGGCAGCCCAAAGTGGATCTGGTGCACGGGCATGTCGTGGGTGCAGAGGCATTGTTGCGCTGGAAACAGACTGATGCATCCATCGTGCTGCCGGGCGCGTTCCTGCCGCAACTGGAAAACGACGATGCCATTGTCGAGATCGGCGATTACGTGATTGAGGAAGGCGTGTCGACATTATCCCGCTGGCACGATCTTGGACTGGGGTTGTCCGTCAGCCTGAATGTCGCAGCGAGACAGATGCTGTCTCCCGATTTCATGTCCAAATTGCGCGAGGTACTGGAAGGGAAAACCGGCATTGCATCCCGTCTTGAACTGGAAATACTGGAGACGGCTGCGCTGGAAGACCTGGATAAAGTAAAGCGCTTGATCAACGAATGCCGGATGCTGGGCGTGGGCTTTGCCCTCGACGATTTCGGTACGGGCTATTCATCCATGACCTACTTCCGCAGGCTGCCGGTCAACACGGTAAAGATCGACCGGACCTTTGTCTGCGACATGCTGGATAACGCCGACGACCTTGCGATCATTCAGGGCATACTGGGGCTGACCAAAGCTTTCGACAAGGCTTCCGTTGCAGAAGGCGTCGAACTGGTAGAGCAATTGGCCGTATTGCAGGATATGGGCTGCCATATCGCCCAGGGATATGCCATCGGTCATCCCATGCCGGAGCAGGATTTTTTACGCTGGCTGGAAAAATACAAGCCTGATGCGACATGGGCGCAAGGGCACTGAGGAATTGCAGGATAACGTTATTCGTCAGACAAACTGCTACCGCTTTTACATAGTTTCAGATACTTCCCCAGCGCATCTCCTCCAAAAGATATAGGTCGTTATCCAGGCCGAATTATCTATTGACAGCCCCCCCCTCAGTAAGGTTATTGTCGTGACCATTGTTCAGTGCACAAGGGGAGCGGAATGGATGCATATATACGGAGGTGCCGGTCAATATTCTGGCTGGCACATGCACTGTTGCTGACCCTATGCTCCTGCAGTGCAGTGATCGCTCATGCTCAAGGCGATATTCTTGTGCCCCCCTATACTTCCATTCCCGTTAAATATTCGGGGTGGATAATTTATATTAGTTACTCCGAAAGGTTGGGAGGGATGTCAGTTAATGCAGATCTTCAGTTCGATACGCCTGTTGAAGCCTGTCAATCTCTGCTCTCGGATCCGGCGTGGGGTGCAGGCGCATATGGTCAGTTTGGCTGCGTTAATGCACAGGCTGTGCCACAAGCTGGCAGTCCGGATTGGGGAATGTGTTCATGTGCAGATCCAAACAGGCCCGGCACATATATACCTGCGTGTTCCGAAGGGACAATTATGGGGATGGGTGATAACGGGAGGCGGATTTGCCTCACACCGACGACTTGCCCCGACAATTCAACCGGCACTCCACCTTTATGCACCTGCGATAATAATTATGAACCTGATTCCACTAAAACAAGTTGTGTGCCGGTTTTGAAGTGCCCGGTAGAGGCTTTAAAAACATTCCCCGAAGACGATGCATGTGCGCTTGCGCTGGAAAATCTCCAGTCGACCCAGGCGCAGAAAGATGCGGCGTGTGGTACGTTGTCGCAGGCCATGAAAGATGGGAAGGCATGTTTTGCGGACAAGCTTAGTGCCATTAACATTCCCGGTACGACTATGCCCATACCTCTGAAAGTTACAGCTGAAATGCGCAATCTTGCTTATCAGGCACATTTCAGGGAGATTTGGGACAAAATGGAAGTATTAGCGCAACTAATGAAGAAAAACTCCAGTATGAAAACCGCCTGCGAAGCTAGACTCGCTGAGATTGCCGCTGAAAAGGGTTGCAATAACGCTGGACCATGCAAGAGTTGTTATTCTGAATCTGCAATTCAGCGTAGCCATTGTTTAATTGCCATGCCAGCGCTTCCCAATCCGAACGATGCAAAACATACACAAGGCAAAGCCATGGATTTAAGTCTAACTCGTACTATAAAACCATTGAACAAGGTGCTGAAGTCACGTAATCCACCACAGAATATTTCGCAATTTCTGGATGCCCCATCCACCCCATACCCCAATGGGTGCGGCTTGATATGGGGCGGCACTTTCAAAACAAATAAAGATCCTGTACATTTTTTTGTTCGCTAAGTTGGAGACCAATATCATGACACCAAGACTGAAAAACTCAATAAAACCGTTCTTGCTGCTGTGTCTTGTTTTGTTGGCAGTTATTAACAATTCCCTATTGGCGCAACAGATGCCTGTAGTGATTAAAACCTATGGACAGCATATAGGAGGTAACATCGTCTACCACCAGCAGGTGAACAACAACGGCAATCGTGACGTAGTAGGTGTTTCTGTTGCTCTTGACACTGATCAAATAAGCCCTAATGCACCTGCGACAAAAGCGAACGGCGAACTCAATGTTTTTCCAGTGGGTTCCGACATGATAGATACAGAGGTTAATCCAGCCTCGATTTCTGGACCAACAGGATGGACTGGATCAATTATTCAGATTCAGGACAGTGGTCTATTCTTTAAATGGGATTCTCCTGGCCCATCTCAATCAGACATCCAACAGGGGCAGACGATGCGTTTTAGTATCACAGTGCCAGCCTATGATGAGGCTTATCTCACAGGTCACTTCTCGGCAGGGTACGCAGACGGCAAAGAGCCTTGGTACTACAACGGTGTGATGGAGAAGCTTGATACTACTCCACCTGTCCTTACAGTCACCCTGAGTCCAAGCACTCTGCACCCGAACGAAAAACTCATCCCCATTACCGCCGCCATCACGGTGAAGGACGACTTTGACCCGGCCCCCGAAATCAAACTCGAATCCATCACTCCCAGCGAACCAGCCGAGCGGGGCGATATCCGGGATGCGAGTCTGGAAACAGATGATCGGCAATTCATGCTCAAGGCCGAACGCGAGGGTAAAAACAAAGCGGGGCGGGTTTATACGGTGATCTATTCGGCAACCGATGCATCCGGCAATAAAGCCACAGCATCAGCCACGGTGACTGTGCTGCACGATGAAAGAGACCGGAAAGGCCACAAAGACGATAAAGACAAAAAGGACAAAGACGACCGGAACGAGGATAAGCGAGGTCACTAGGAAATATCACGTGAGAACAGATTGCTTATGACCAACCCTTTGATTTGCATCATAACGATCATCGTACTTTTGTTCAGCACGAGTACGATTGCATTAGCCCAAACGCAGCCTGTACGCGTAATGGTTTATGGAGAACACGCGAACGGCAACATCATCTATCACTACAAAGTGATCAATAACGGCGATGTAGCGCTACATAACTTTGTTATCGGAAGCGTTTTCGATTCGAAATTAGGAGATGAGATCCCTCAATTGGAAAGGCTGCCATTGGGCTGGACTTATGGACAGGAGGGAGAAACGGGTACAGAAATCCTGCTTGCGCCGACCAGTACCAGCCAGCCCCCTTACTGGACGTCGCAGGTGTATGGTCAGCAAGAAAGCGGTAACTACTATCTGGAATGGAAAACTACGTCTGATGGTCAAGCTTATGCTATCCCGCCCGGACAGTCACTCGCAGGTTTTAGGGTAAGTGTACCTTTGTATGATCCAAATGAGTTTCCACCAGATTACTATAATGCGGGTGTTAGCGAGCCTGGCTGGAAAGAAAATGATATGTATCTGTCTAGCAGCTTCAAGGTGAGCTATTGGGATTCCAGCAAGAATGAACTCAAGAATATTTGGGGCCCCATCGAAATTACAGACACCACGCCACCCACACTCTCGGTTACACTCAGTCCAGATACCCTGCACCAGAATGGAAAATACGTGCCCATTACCGCTACGATCACGGTCAGGGATGATCTCGATCCCCAACCTGCGATTAAACTTTTATCCATCACCGCCAATGAGCCTATAGACAAGGATGATATCAAAGCTCAATTACTCACCGATGATCGGCATTTCCAGCTCAAGGCCGAGCGCGATGGAAAGAGTCATACAGGCCGCATCTACACTGTAACCTATTTCGCCACAGATGGATCGGGAAACCAAGCAGAGGCAACCGCCACTGTGACTGTGCCGCATGATCGAAGGAGGCACGAAGACCGTCGCGATGATAAAGACAAAAAGGACAAGAACGACCGAAACGAGGACAAGCGGGACCGGTAAAATGACCTGAAACACTAAGTCGAATACATTTCACTTTTTAGTAAACGAGTCGGCTCTGGTGTTTACAGGACGTATTGTTTTAACATGGGGAAACGGCGCGCAAAAAACTTGCGCGCCGTTTTGTTTGTTGTGGTGAATAGATTAGCTTAGCGATGCACCTGGGCATCCAGCCCGTCCAGCACCATTTCTGCTGCACGTAATATGGCGCGTGCCTTGTTCTGCGTTTCCAGCCATTCGTTTTCCGGCACCGAGTCGGCAACGATGCCGGCGCCCGCCTGAACGTACAACGTCTTGTCCTTTACCACTGCGGTGCGTAGCGCGATGGCCACATCCATGTCGCCGTTGAAGGCAAGATAGCCAACTGCTCCGGCGTAAATGCCGCGTTTGCTTGGTTCCAGTTCATCGATGATTTCCATCGCGCGCACTTTTGCTGCGCCACTCACCGTACCGGCGGGGAAAGTGGCTTTGAGCACATCCATCGCACTGAGACCTTGTTTAAGTTGTGCCTCGACATTGGATACGATGTGCATCACATGCGAGTAACGTTCCACGATCATCTTTTCGGTCAGCTCGACGCTGCCGATCTTGCTGACGCGACCGGCGTCGTTGCGGCCCAGATCAATCAACATCAGGTGTTCGGCCAGTTCTTTCGGGTCGGCCAGCAATTCATCGGCCAGTTCGGCATCTTCCTGAGGCGTTTTGCCGCGCGGGCGCGTTCCCGCAATGGGGCGCACGGTAACTGTATTGCCTTCCAATCGAGCGAGAATTTCCGGCGAAGAACCGACCACGTGATGGTCGCCCATGTCGTAATAGAACATATAGGGCGATGGATTGATGCTGCGCAGGGCACGATACAGCGACAGCGGCGGGGCAGGGAAGGGTTGCGACATGCGTTGCGACAGCACCACCTGCATGATGTCGCCGTCGAAGATGTATTGCCTGGATTTTTCCACAGCGGCTTTGAATGCGGTTTCGCCGAATTCAGATTTTGCTTCATGGCGGCGTGTTTGTGGTGCCTCTGGAATGAGTACCGGCTGACGTAAGGCGCGCTGCAAGGTATCGAGGCGTTGCAGTGCGGTGCTGTAAGCATCGGCATGCGCAGGATCGGCATACACGATGAACGTTAGTTTGCCGGACAGATTGTCAATCACCGCCAGTTGTTCAGTGAGCATGAGCAGGATGTCGGGCGTGCCCAGTACATCCGGTTTTTGTGTGGCGGCCAGCTTGTGTTCTATATAGCGCACCGTGTCATAACCGAAATAACCGGCCAATCCGCCGGTGAAGCGCGGCAGGCCGGACAAGGGTGCGACTTTGAATCGCGTCCGATATTCCTCGATATAGTCCAACGGGTTGGCAACTTCCTGCGTGGTTTCTCCCGCCGCCGTGGTCAATGTGACTTGCTTGTCACGCACGGCAATGCGCGTCTCGGCAGGCAGGCCGATGAAAGAGTAACGCCCGAAACGTTCGCCGCCCTGTACGGATTCCAGCAAGTAGGAAAACGGCTTGTTTGCGAGCTTGAGATACAACGACAGCGGGGTATCGAGATCGGCAAAGGTTTCTGCAACCAGCGGGATGCGGTTGTAGCCTTGCTTGGCAAGGGTATTGAATTCCTGTTCGGTAATGGGTGACAGCATATGAAACCTCCGGTATTTGTAGGGTGGGCACAGTGTGCCCACGCGGATGCTTTACATTGACGATGGGCAAAGTTGCCCACTCAGCAAAAACATCAGCACCATCGCCAATTGAGGAGGTTGATCGGTTTCATGTTCAAATGTGTTTAATGAGTTTCAATGCGGCAGACAGGTCGGGGATGATTGCATCCTGATCGAGCTTTGCTACCGGTTCACCGTGATTATAACCATAAGGCACGCAAAATACCGGGCAGCCTGCGGCACGTGCTGCAAGGGTATCGTTCAGCGAGTCACCGATCATCAATATTCTGGGGATAGGTACGCCCAGAAACTCAGCGCAGTGCTGCAGCGGAAGCGGGTGTGGTTTCTTTTCCGGCAGTGAATCGCCGGATACCACGATGCTGAAGTATTGCGCAAGGCCGCTGCCTTTCAGCAACGGTTCGGCAAAACGCGCGGCCTTGTTGGTGATGCAACCCAGTTTAAAGCCTGCATCTTTCATGGCATCCAGGCCTTCCATGACGCCCGGGTATGGCTTGCTTTGCATCAGCAGTTCGCTGTAATGACGCTCAAAAAAAGGTAATGCACGGTCGTACAGCGCGGGATCCGGCTCGGCATGCATATCACCGGTCAATGCGCGTTTTACCAGCCACGCAATACCGTTCCCGATATAGCTCATCAACAGGTCTTGTGGCGCCGCGGGGTACCCCAAGTCGTGCAACATGCGGTTGGCTGCGCCTGCCAGTTCAGGTGCGCTGTTCAGCAATGTGCCGTCGAGGTCGAGAACGATGGCCGAGATGGAAAGCGGAAACTGCATCCGGCTCACTTGCCGGCTTTTGCCAACTCTGCGCGCAGTTCGCCGATGACCGTATCGTAGCGGTGCTTGTCCTTGTCATTGCGTTTGCCGAATACTGCCGAACCGGCGACGAAGGTATCCACACCCGCTTCGGCTACTTCCCTGATGTTGGCTGGACTGACGCCGCCATCAATCTCCAGGCGGCAGTCATGTTTGCCGGCGTCGATCATCTTGCGTACCTTGCGTGCCTTGTCCAGTACGAAAGGGATGAATTTCTGTCCACCGAAACCGGGATTCACCGACATCAGCAGCACCATGTCCAGCTTGGGCAGCGTGTATTCCAGCACGTCCAGCGGTGTGGCGGGGTTGAATACCAGACCCGCTTTGCAGCCGCTTTCCTTGATCAGGCCGATGGTGCGGTCGATATGTTCGGAGGCTTCCGGGTGGAATGTAATATAGGTTGCGCCAGCCTTGGCAAAGTCGGGAATGATGCGGTCCACCGGCTTGACCATCAGGTGCGCGTCGATGGGGGCAGTCACGCCATGCTTGCGCAGGGCTTCGCATACCAGCGGGCCGATGGTCAGGTTGGGTACGTAATGATTGTCCATTACGTCGAAGTGCACGATGTCTGCGCCGGAAGCGAGTACATCGTCAACTTCTTCACCAAGCCGCGCAAAGTTGGCGGAAAGGATGCTGGGAGCGATTTGATACATGATTTATTCCTCAGGGAAGGTTTGAATTCTGGATATACATTTTACCCGAAACTTTTCTGGACATATTGACCCCTTTCAGCGAAATGGGATTGGAAGTTTTCTGCAGTGTTTGATATACAAGTACTCTGGACTGTCATCAAACTGTAATTATTCCAGATGATGATTGTTCCTTTCCGCGTATATTCAAATCACGTGAAACGCGCGCGCTTAACCCATGGAAGATGCAGGGTTGAGTGATTAATTCGGCATTAATTTGATATAAATCCTCAGGGATATGTGATTCCTGCAGCTTTAGGTATAAGATACAAGGTATTGAGAGGGGAATACGTTTGCACAGAAATACCGGATGGTGAAAACAGGCTGGCATGAAGAGTCAGCAGCACTGAACCGGGTGTGGCGCATCAAATGGCTGATTTTCACAGGTGTCGGATACTTAAGAAGTGTCGTGCAGTTGCTTCCGGCAAAATAGCGGAAGAAAAGTAATTTTGTGTCTGGAATACATGCAGCAGGTTTTGTTTGCGCCATTCGCATTAACTGTCCTTGGGGACAATATTTTATGAATAATAATAAATTCGATTTGGGGTCGATATGAACAGGTCCGAAATAGAGCAGAACGTCTTGATGGGACTTGTTGTCATGATCATGCTGGGTGCCCTGTGGTTCCTTTATGACAAAACACAAGCAGTCGATCTGCGCGAGCAAAACGATGTATTGAGCTTACTGAATGAGGTAAAGGAAATTGATAGTCGCTGGGATATGGAAGTGCGGCGCGCACGTGTAGATCCTTTCAGTCATGAAGTCCTCTTTATGCGTACCAATATGGGTGAAAAAGCCCTTCGCGACATTACCCGTTTCGCAGGTCTGACTTCCAGTAAAGCACTGAGGACAGGGCTCCCCGAGCTCAGAAGCACCATCCAGCTCAAGTCCGACCTGGTTCAGCAATTCCTGGCCGAGAATAAGGCGAACAAGGAAGCGCTGCAGGAATTGACTCAGGCTATTTCCGCATTGAATGCAAAGCTGAAAGGAAAAAAACCATCCTCGTCAATTGTCTTGGCGCTGGACGATCTGGATGAAATGGCACCGCAGTATTTCTTGCATGGGGAAGCAGGACAACGTGCGATCCTGGAATCTGCAGTTGAACAGTTGGGCTTACTGAAAACAGCAGGGGAAGAACGTGCTCGCGTGGAGAAAACGGTACAGACTTTACTGAAACAGGTGCCTGTCGAACTCGAACATTTCACAGAACTGGGAAGATTGAACACGGGGCCGCGTCTGATCAATTTGACGCTGTCATTTAACGGCGAACTGGATGAAATATTCCAGGAAAAGGAGCGCTACCGGATCTATCTGGTTTATTACGCCTCTGCCTTGCTGGTGCTGCTGGTTTATTTTGGCTTCAAGCTGAAAATAGCTAATCAGACACTGGAGCATCGTGTAGAAGAGCGTACGCGCGAGCTGTCGGATGCTTTGAAACACCTCAAGGAATCCGAGGCGCAATTGATCCAGTCCGAAAAAATGTCCTCGCTCGGCCAGATGGTGGCGGGTGTCGCGCACGAGATCAATACACCGCTTGCATATGTAAAAAACAGTCTGGGTCAGGTTTCGGAGCAATTACCGGGCATCGGCGATACGCTGGATCACTGCGACAAACTGCTGGAATTTCTCAAGGCAGGAGACGATCCGGAAGGTTTGTCGCACCAATTCCAGCAAACATCAAGTTGCATCGACGTGCTTAAACAGCAGCATGTCATCAAAGAGCTTAAAGATTTGGTCAAGGATGGCCTGTTCGGGACGGGGCAGGTGTCGGAAATTGTCGCCAACCTGAAGAATTTCAGCCGGCTTGATCGTAGCAAGGTCTCCCATACCAATTTGAACGAGAGTCTGAGCAATACCCTGTTGCTGGCCAAACATCAACTCAAATCCATTACCGTGAACAGGAATTTCGGCGATATTCCGGAGATTACCTGCGCGCCTTCGCAAATCAATCAGGTTTTCCTGAATCTCGTGACCAATGCGATACAGGCGATGCCTGATGAGCGGGGAACGCTGACACTGACGTCGCGGCGCGAAGGTGAAGGGGTCGCGGTCGATGTAGAGGATGATGGGGCCGGAATGTCGCCTGAGATCATATCCAAAATATTTGATCCCTTTTTCACGACGAAGGAGGTCGGCAAAGGTACGGGTCTGGGCTTGTCGATCTCCTTCAAGATCGTTCAGCAACACGGCGGGAAAATCGACGTGGAATCCAAACCGGGATCAGGCACAAAATTTACTGTATGGTTGCCGATCACACCACCTGCCGACGCTAAATTAGAGGGATAAGCGATTCATGAATACCCCTCTGGTAAAAATTGGCAAGTATGAAATCCAAGGCGAACTTGGAAGCGGCGGTATGGGTATCGTCTACAAGGGATGGGATCCGGCCATCAACCGGGAAGTCGCGATCAAGGGCGTCAGGAAATATGCCTTGCCGGAGGATGAGCGGGAAAGCGTGCTGTACCGTTTCCGTCAGGAAGCGCAGGCAGTCGGCAGGCTGGTGCATCCGCGCATCGTGCAGATCTACGATTTCATCGAAGATGAAAATGCAGCCTACATCATCATGGAATTGGTGCACGGCAAGACGTTGTCGCAGCATCTGGCGGCAAAGGAGATTTTCGGCCTTAGGGAAGTTGCCCAGATAATCGCCCAGACGCTGGACGGTATCGGCTATGCCCATTCCCAGGGCGTAGTACATCGCGATATGAAATCGGCGAACGTCATGATCAATAATGACGGGCGCATCAAGATCAACGATTTCGGTATTGCGCGTATCGATACCTCGACACTAACCAAAGTCGGGGATTTGATCGGCACGCCTTCATACATGTCACCGGAACAGTTTTCCGGTGGGGAAGTCGGCAGACTGTCCGATCTGTATTCGATCGGGGTGATCGCCTATGAGCTGTTAACCGGCAGGCGGCCGTTTACGGGCAGGCTTGCGGAAATCATGCAGCAGGTGATGAATGCGACCCCCCCAAGCCCTTCGCTGTATAACCAGAAAATATCGCCTGAAATTGATAAGGTTGTCGCCAAGGCCATGGCAAAAGATCCGGCCAACCGCTACCAGACAGCAAACGAATTTTCCGATGCCTTCAAGGCGGCGATCAATCCTTCGCTTGGACTGGAGCCCAAACCGGCCGCTGCCATGCCCGATGCAGCCAGGTTGCTGAATGCCGCCCGAAGCCTGAAAGTCGACGGGATCAGCAAAAACACACCAGGTGCGGAAGAAGAAATATATGGCGATAGCCCCATCATCCTTGATCCGGGAGTCAAAAAAACACGCCTGCTCATTGTTGACGACGAAGAACGCATCTTGAACGCGCTGAAGTCGCTATTCAAGCAGCGCTACCACGTGTTCACCACCACCGACGGCAACAAGGCGCTGGACTTCATCACGCGTTATCACATGCATGTCATCATCAGCGACCAGCGTATGCCCATCATGACAGGAGTGGAACTGCTGCGCCGGTCACGGGAGATATCACCCTATAGCGTACGTATCCTGCTGACGGGCTATTCCGACCTGGCCGCCATGGTGGGTTCGATCAACGACGGCGAAGTGTATCGATTCCTCAACAAACCCTGGGATAACCAGGCGCTGCAGACCCTGGTGGGTGAAGCTGCCACGATAGCGCTTGAACTGGCCGATACCAAATCGGCAAATGTGGCATTGCCCGAGAAAATGCAGGCAGGTGTACTGGTGGTTGACCGCGACGAAAACGTTTTTGGTGTGGTTCGTGAATTGGCCGGCAGACGCTGTGAGGTATTGCATGCGCACAATACCGATGAGGCACTGGACATGCTGCAAAAACACGAAATTGCGCTGGTGATTGCCGATGTCAAATCAAGTCAGGAACAACTGACTTCCATGCTGAAACTGCTGAAACAGGAGTATCCGAAAATCCTGTCCATAGTCGCCACCAAAGCCAAAGATGCCGAGTTGATGATCGATCTCATCAATCAGGCACAGATATTTCGCCTACTCAACAAACCGATCAATGTGGGGACATTGAAAAAACATGTAAATGCCGCATTGCATCGTTACCTTACCTATGAACAGTTTCCGCAACTGTTGCAGGCACAGAAAGTCGAAGCGCCCGAGCAGATTCGCAAATCCAGTGCCGCAGCCAATATCCTGAAAAGTCTGGGCCTGTTGCGCGGGAGATAGATTTGCGGGATTTGCCCGCCAAATCTGTTTCATTAAAACGCTGCTTGTCACGCCGCTTAAAATACGGTGAAATGTGGTGATGGAAGACGACACCTCTTATTACCGCATACAGGTTGCTGTTCAAGTCCGCTATCTGGCCGATCAGTCCGATGATGCCGACAACCGCTTCGTTTTCGCGTATACCATTACCCTTACCAATGAAGGCGACCATGCTGTGCAACTGCTGAGCCGCCACTGGATCATTACCGATGCCAATAATCATGTACAGGAAGTAAAGGGCAAAGGGGTCGTGGGTGAACAACCCGTGATCAAACCGGGTCAAAGTTTCGAATACACCAGCGGCACGGTGCTGGCAACGCAAGTAGGTACAATGTCCGGCAGTTATCGTATGCAAGTGGTGGATGGTGGGGAATTTACCGTTCCCATTCCGCAGTTTGTATTGAGCGTGCCGCGTGTGTTGCACTAAGTAAAAGAAAGCAGAAATGATCAGAAATAAATCAGTATGGCTGGTATTGGTATTGTGTGTATGGGTTGCAGCCTGTCGGACACCTCCTTCCTCTCTGGAAGAAAAATTACCCGAATTCAAGGTCAGCAACTGGGAGATGCTGCCGGATTGGCCTACGCAGGACCTGTCCGCGGCATGGCCTGCCCTGGAGCAAAGTTGCAGCGCGTTCAAGTACAAGCCGGTGTGGCTGCCTATTTGCGCCGAAGCAGCAAAGGTAGGCGACGGCGACGTATCTGCCCAGCGCGCTTTTTACGAAACCTGGTTCACGCCTTATCAGGTATTCAATCCGGACGGCACTGATACCGGACTTGTTACTGGTTACTACGTACCGCTGCTGAAGGGCAGCCGCAAGCGCAGCAAGCGCTTTGCCTACCCTGTTTACGGGCCGCCGGACGATATGCTCGATGTGGACATGGGTGATGCCTATCCGCAGTTCAAAGGCATGCGTATTCGTGGCCGTCTGGACGGCAAACGTGTTGTGCCCTATTTCAATCGTGCCGAGATCGATGCTGGTCTGGCGACGACACTGAAAGGCAAGGAATTATTCTGGGTCGAGAATCAGGTTGAGCTCTTTTTTCTGCAAATACAGGGCTCCGGACGTATTGAACTGGAAGATGGCACGCAGGTGATGGTCGGCTATGCCGACCAGAACGGGCATTACTACAGCTCTATCGGGCGCAAGCTTGTCGATATGGGCGAACTCAAACTTGAAGAAGCCTCCATGCAGGGCATCAAAAAATGGGCGGAGGAAAACCCCGATCGACTGTTTGTCCTGCTGGGGCAGAATCCCAGTTACGTATTTTTTCGTGAGCTGCCGGATAAACTGTCTTCGCCGCTGGGGGCAATGGGCGTACCCCTTACCGAGGAATACAGCATTGCCGTCGATAAACGCATCATTCCGCTTGGCGTGCCGGTATTTCTTGCCACCACCTACCCGAACAGTCCTGAACCACTCAACCGGCTGATGCTCGCGCAGGATACTGGCGGAGCGATCAGGGGCGCCGTGCGCGCGGACTTCTTCTGGGGATTCGGGGAGATTGCTGCGGTGCGGGCGGGGAGTATGAAGCAGACGGGGAGGATGTGGGTCTTGTTTCCGAAAGGCGGGGAGCCGACATTGAATTAATGCTGTTCGCTGTTAGTCCCCTCTCCCTCTGGGAGAGGGCTAGGGTGAGGGAAGACTCGTTGTGCTCTATCTTCCTTTTAAACCAAAACCGCCGGGCAACCCCCGGCAACTGTTGATCTACTGCCGCTTATGCTTCCGTAGGCTCAGAGGGAACAGGCTGAATTAAATACGTTTCAATGAAGTCGGTTTCCCGAACAACCATCCCTGTCCATAATCGCAACCCAGTTCCAGTAATGCCAGGCGCTCATCTTCGATCTCGATCCCTTCTGCAACGACTTCCATATTAAGCGAGTGGGCGAGTTCGATGGCGTTCTTGACGATTTTGGCGCTGGGTTGTGAGGAAAGCATCTGGCCGACGAAAGAACGGTCTATTTTCACGGTGCCGATCGGGTAGCGTTGTAGGGATTCAAGGCCTTGCTGGTCGCTGCCAAAACCATCCAGCGCGAGGGTGTTGCCGGCTTCGGTGAGTTTACGGAGCAGTTTCTGCGCTTGATCGGGATTGTTGTTGATGACGGCTTCGGTCATTTCAAGTTTGAGTTCTGCCGCTGGCATGTGGTGGCGGCTGACAATGGATTTCACACTTTCCACGAATTTATCCCCGGAGAGTTGCGAGGGTGACAGGTTGACACTGACGAAGGGCTTGGGGTGATTGATACTCTCGCGTAATTTCGGCCAGTCGAGACAGGCGCGTTTCAGTGTCCACAAACCGATCTCGCGTATCTGCCCGGTCTGTTCCGCCACCCAGAGGAAATCCAGCGGCGGGATCAGACCTTCTGCCGGATGGTGCCAGCGAATCAGCGCTTCATAGCCGGAGATGCGCCCGCTGGAAAGATCGCAGATTGGCTGATAGAACATTTCGAACTGTTCATCCCGCAAGGCTTCTTCAATGTCGTGTGACAGGCGCAGTTGATGTGTGGCGTCACCGCGTGTCGTGTCGCGACTGAAAGCATCAGTGCGCGCTGAATCAGAAGCGGGCTGGCTGCGTGTGGAGCGATAGCGTTCAAGGATAGTCAACAGCAAATGACGCACCACGGGATCTGTTTTTTCCAGCCGTTCCTTGACCAGTTGGCGCGGAATGGGGATGAGTACGGTATCTTCGATGGCGCGCACAGTGGCGGTACGGGGTTGCTGGTCGATCAGCGCGATCTCACCGAACAGCTCGCCCTTGTCAAGTCGTGTTTGTTGCGTGCTGCTGACACTGACTTCGACACTGCCTTCTTCGATCAGATAAGCGCTGTCTCCCGGATCACCTTCCTTGAAGATGATCTCCCCGGCAGAAAAGTTTTCACGTTGCAGTTTGCTCAGCATGCCATTCCCGGATCAAGTACGCCTACGCTAACTGCGCGTGGCAGTTGCGTCAATATGTTCCCCCGCCATTCGGGCGGGTGAGGTTGTCGATATTTTTGATGAGAGCACCAGGGCAATACCAAGCAGGCTCTGTATCAGGTAGAGCGTGCTGGAGACGGCATGCCAGGTTTTGAATTGCGGGGCAAAGGCGCTGCTCATTACGTCCAGCGGCAGTGCCTGCGCCTTGAGGTCGGCGATGATGGGCTGCAGCACGAACTGTCCGATGCAGACCAGCAACAACATCGCAGCAAGGATACGGAAGTCCGTATGCCGTAATGCCGTGCGACCATGCTGGTGCAGCCGGAAGGCAAGCAGGTACAGCGCGCAGACGATGCCGATCCAGGCCAGTAAGGTGAACAAATGTCCGGCAACCATGCCTGCAAGCTGGCGCTCAGGCAATACCTTGAACAGCATAGGCACCGCCACATAGCCCAGCATCCACATGCCGCCCACCCAGAACGTCATGCTCAGGGATGCGAGGTGTCGGGGAAGATTGCGCAGATTCATTTGACTAGCCTATTTGTTGTTGTCGTCCAGCGCCTTGTTCAAGGCGTCGGCGGGCATGAAGCCCGGATTGACCAAGCCGTTGGGGAAGATCAATGCCGGCGTGCCGTTCACGCGGAGTTTTTGGCCCAATGCCAGCACCTGGTTGGTGGGAACATCACAGGTACCTGCAGGGGGCTGTTTGCCTCTTTGCATCAGATCGTCCCAGGTCTTGACCTGATCCTCGCTGCACCAGACTCCCTGCACTTTTTCGGCAGAGCCTTCGAAGATGGGATAGAGGAAAAGATACAGCGTGACATCGGTGACGTTAAGCAACTCATGCTCCAGCTTCTTGCAGTAGCCGCAATTCGGATCGGTGAAATAGGCCATTTTGCGGCTGCCGTTTCCCTTGACCCTTTTTACGGCAAGTTCCAATGGCAACTTTTCGAAATCCACGGCAAACAAACTGCGCGCGCGTGCATCGGTGATGTTTTTGCGGCCCTTCAGGTCGAACAACTGCCCGTCGATCAGGTATCGCGCTGTCTTGTCGGTATAGAAGATATGGCCGTCGGTAACCACTTCATACAAACCGGGAATGGGCGATTTATTGACCTGGTTGATCGTCCCGAGGAGTTGTGCGTAATTCTTTTGCAGCGTGTTTTTGATCGTGGCAGTGGTCTTGCCGGATCCGGCAGCGTGGGCCAGGGAAACGGAGAACAGCAGTAATAATAGTGCTTTGAACATTATTTTAAGCATTATCAAGTTCCTTGAGAGAAAATCAATTGAGCGCGTGATGCACCAGCATCTTTTTCAGCGGCACAAGCTTGTTTGTCAGTCCGAGTCCGAAATTACGCAAAGAACGCAGCAGCGGGTTGTCGTTAACGAAAAGATGTTTCAGTGAATCGGTGGTGAGTTGCATAGACATGATATCGTTGCGGCGCGCGTCCTCGTAACGGCGCAGCAATTGTATATCGCCACAATCCAGGTCGCCACGCTGTTGCAGCACTTTCACCAGGTCGCGCACATCATGCAGACCGAGGTTTACGCCATGACCGGATAACGGGTGGATGTTATGTGCGGCATCGCCGATCAGGGCCAGGCGCGGCTTGGCCAGATGCGCCAAGTTCAGCACACGCAAGGCAAATGAGGCGGGCGGAGTGATCACTTCCAGGTCGCTCAAAGTGTGTTTGCCGGCTTCGGCCACGCGCGCGGCAAACTCTTCATGCGGCAATGCCAGCAGTTCGGCCGATTTGTCCGGGCTGACCGACCACACGATGGAAATACGTCTGCCCGGCAGCGGCAGATAAGCCAGGATGCCGTCCGGCGTAAACCACTGGTATGCGATGCCACGATGCGCCTTGGTGGTGTTGAAGTTGGCAACCACTCCGTGCTGATGATAGGGCGTGGGCACTTCCGGCATATTGGCCTGATGGCGCACCCAGGAATCGCGGCCGTCGGCGCCGACGACCAGGCTTGCGTGAATCTTACGGCCGTCTTTCAATGTTAAATGGGCGGCATCTTCCTGTATCGACAGCTCGGCGCTTTGCGCCGGATGCAGCAACGTAAGGTTTTCCTGCTCCTGCAACCCTTGCCACAGTGCGTATTGCAGCAGACGGCTCTCCATGATGAATGCCAGTTCGGGCGCGCCGATCTCATAGGCACTGAAATTCAGGCGTGAGCCGGTGTCGCCGAACACGCGCATCTCTTCCACCTGTTGCACACGCGAAGCATCCAGTCTATCCAATGCACCACATTCGTGCAGAAAGCCCACATTGCCAGGCGTGAATGCATAAATACGACTGTCCCAGTCGGAATCGAGGCTAGGCAAGGGTTGACCTTCGATCAAAGCCAGCTTTAGCCCGCTATCCTTGAGGGCTGAAGCAAGGCTGGCGCCTACCAGGCCGCCGCCGATGATGACAATGTCAAATTTCATAACAAACTTTGCAGAAAAATACGTGCGCATCATAGCATGGGCGAGTTGATTAATTTATAATCGCCGCCCTCCCCAGAAAACACCTCGCACGGGTTCATGCAAATCGGACAGTACAAGCTGAAGAACAACCTGATCGTCGCCCCCATGGCGGGCGTGACCGATAGGCCGTTCCGTATGCTGTGCAAACGCATGGGCGCGGGTATGGCGGTGTCCGAGATGGTGGCATCCAATTCCCTGCTGTACGGCTCGGAAAAGACCCGGCGCCGCGCCAACCATGTCGGCGAGACCGATCCCATCTCCGTACAGATCGTCGGTGCCGATCCGAAGATGCTGGCACAGGCCGCCCGATATAACGTGGAACAAGGCGCACAAATCATCGACATCAACATGGGCTGTCCGGCCAAGAAAATATGCAACGTGATGGCAGGGTCGGCATTGATGCAAAACGAAACGCTGGTGGCCGAAATTCTTGAAACCGTGGTAGGGGCGGTGGACGTGCCGGTTACATTGAAAATGCGCACCGGCTGGGACAAACAGAACCGCAATGCCGTGAATATCGCCCGCATTGCGGAAAGCAGTGGTATCCAGGCGCTGGCCATTCACGGCCGCACCCGCGCCTGCGCCTACACCGGCGAAGCCGAATACGACACCATCCGCGCGGTGAAAGACGCGGTGAATATTCCCATCATCGCCAACGGCGATATCACCTCCCCGGAAAAAGCCAAATACGTGTTCGACCACACTGGCGCCGATGCCGTGATGATCGGCCGCGCTGCGCAAGGCCGTCCCTGGCTGTTCCGTGAGATCGAACATTATTTGCAGACAGGTACACACCTGCCGTCGCCCGATACGGACGAGATACTGGACATCCTGCAAGCACACCTTGCCGAGCTTTACGATTTTTACGGCGAATACACCGGGCTGCGCGTCGCGCGCAAACATATTTCCTGGTACACGAAAGGCTTGCCGGGCTCGGCCGTATTCAGGCACCGCATGAACCAGTTGACCACGGTCGACGCGCAAATGCGGGCGGTAAAGGAATTCTTCGAAGAACAAAAAACAGGCAGCGCGCAGTTGCTACAAGAACAAGAAAGGGAAGCAGCATGACAGAAGATTGCGGGATCAACGAAAACGACATTGCCAAACATGTACGCAAGGCAGTGAATGATTATTTCAAGGATCTCGATGGTGAAGAACCCTCCGTTGCAGTCTACAGTATGGTTATCGGCTGTGTGGAAAAACCCCTGATCGAAACCGTGTTGCACCACGCCGGCGGCAACCAGACACGCGCGGCCGACCTGCTCGGCATTAACCGCAACACCTTGCGCAAGAAGATGCAAGATCATCGAATTAAATAATCAACAAGGAAAAAGCCAAATGGCCATCAAGCAAGCACTCATCAGCGTGTCGGACAAGTCCGGCGTTCTCGAATTCGCCCAGGGGTTGCATGCACTGGGCGTAAAAATACTCTCCACCGGTGGTACCGCCAAACTACTCGCCGACAACAATATCCCCGTCACCGAAGTTGCTGACTACACCGGCTTCCCCGAAATGCTGGACGGCCGCGTGAAGACGCTGCAACCCAAAGTGCATGCGGGCATCCTCGCGCGCCGCGACATTCCGGAGCACATCGATACATTGAAGAAACACGACATCCCCACCATCGACTTGGTCGTGGTGAACCTGTATCCGTTCGCGGCCACCATCGCCAAGCCCGGCTGCACACTGGAAGACGCCATCGAAAACATCGACATCGGTGGGCCGACCATGGTGCGCTCTTCTGCCAAGAACCATGCGCATGTTGCTATTGTCACCGACCCGGAAGATTACACCGACGTGCTGGCCGAGATGCAGACCAACAAGGGTGAAGTCTCCGCCGCTACGCGCTTCGACTTGGCGAAGAAAGCCTTCTCGCACACTGCCGCCTACGACAGCATGATCAGCAACTACCTCACCGCGATCAACAGCGACGGCAGCAAGAGCGAATTTCCCGCACAGATCAATTTTAACTTCGCCAAGGTGCAGGAAATGCGTTACGGCGAAAACCCGCACCAGAAGGCCGCGTTCTATCGCGACCTCATCCCGCTGGTCGGCGGCATCTCCGGCTACACCCAGTTGCAAGGCAAGGAACTTTCCTACAACAACATCGGCGATGCCGACGCGGCGTGGGAACTGGTGAAGACCTTTGACGAACCGGCCTGTGTGATCGTCAAGCATGCCAACCCCTGCGGCGTGGCCATAGCCGATACACCGCTGAATGCCTACAAACTGGCCTATGCCACCGACACCACCTCGGCGTTCGGCGGCATCATCGCCTTCAACCGTGAACTCGACGCCGAGAGTGCTACGCAGATCACCACCAACCAGTTTATCGAACTTATCATCGCGCCTAGCGCATCCGAAGCAGCATTGAAAGTAACCGCCGCCAAGCAGAACGTGCGCGTACTTACCATCCCGCTGTCCAATACGCATAACCAGTTTGACTTCAAACGCGTCGGCGGCGGCTTGCTGGTGCAGACGCCGGATGCATTGAACGTGCAGGCTTCGCAACTCAAAGTGGTCACAAAAGTGCAGCCCACCAAGGAGCAACTCACTGACCTGCTGTTTGCATGGCGTGTTGCCAAGTATGTAAAATCCAACGCCATCGTATTCTGCAAGGGCGGCCAGACGCTGGGCGTGGGAGCGGGGCAGATGAGCCGTGTGGACAGCACGCGCATCGCCAGCATCAAGGCACAGAACGCCGGGTTGAGCCTGGCCGGTTCCGTGGTGTCGTCCGATGCGTTCTTTCCGTTCCGCGACGGCATCGACGTGCTGGCGACTGCGGGTGCCACGGCGGTGATTCAGCCGGGCGGCTCGATGCGCGATGAGGAAGTCATTGCCGCTGCCGATGAACATGGGCTTGCGATGGTGTTTACCGGCTATCGCCATTTCCGCCATTAGTATTTCTGGCCCCGGCTTCGCATGGACGTGCCAAAAATCAGAAGCTGCGTCAGCTTATTGGCTGTCTTGTCGACGCTGGCTGGCTGCACGAGCTACGGCATTCCGGCGAAAAACATATTGCAGCAGGAACAGCGCATTGCTCTTGCTGAAGACTGCGTCGGAGTTCAAATTGATGTCGCGCCATCGGATAGGGAGTGGGTGCGAGAGGAGTTGCAGAAACTCCGGAAAGAGTTGGCGTCGGATCTAAGGGAAGTGCCTGGGATGCGTGTGATCGTGGCGGGCTCACCACGAGTTAAAAACAAGTATCAACTAACCTTGCACCCGACTCCGTCTATCCTGAACGAGCCATTCTTGATGGTAGCGACTCTTGGTCTGGTGCCACAGCCAATGTCACACTACACCGGCTATAGATTCAGCGTCTCAAATGAGGCTCGTGGGAAATTGGCGGACGTCAATGCGACACACATGGTAAATAACTGGTATGGCTGGTTCGTGTCCCTGTTTTCGCTTTCTTCGACCCAAACGCTGAGTGAAGAACTGGCGAAAGTGCAGAACCGGGCGCAGGCCAGAAATGAAACGATATCCCAACTTTATAAGTTGGGCGTATTTGAGGGATGTCTGGCCGCGAAATAGGCGGAATCTCCGAAAGAATTGTCTCATCCGGATGGATGAGGTTTTGTGAGTTGTGGGGACGATTAGGTACTTCCCCAGTACAGAGGTTGTATATGAAAATACTAGTCATCGGCTCCGGCGGCCGCGAGCATGCGCTGGCATGGCGCCTGGCGCAGGGCAGGAAAGTACAAAAGGTCTACGTCGCACCGGGCAATGCGGGCACCGCGCTGGAAGAGGGCGTGGAGAATGTCGCCATAAGCGCCATTCCCGACCTCGTCGAATTCGCGAAGAACAACGACATCCATATGACCGTGGTCGGCCCGGAAGCACCGCTGGCAGAGGGTGTGGTTGACGAATTTCGCGCAGCGGGTCTCAAGATATTTGGCCCCACCAGGGCGGCGGCGCAGCTCGAGTCTTCCAAGGACTTCGCCAAGCGCTTCATGGCGCGCCACAACATCCCTACCGCCTTCTTCGAAACTTTTAGCGAGATCGCACCTGCCAAAGCTTACGTCGAAAAACATGGCGCGCCCATTGTCATCAAGGCCGACGGCCTCGCAGCGGGCAAGGGCGTGGTCGTCGCCATGACCAAGGACGAAGCTTTTGCCGCCATCGATATGATGCTCTCCGACAACAAGTTCGGCGATGCGGGTGCGCGCGTGGTGGTTGAAGAATTCCTCACCGGCGAAGAAGCCAGCTACATCGTCATGGTGGACGGCAAACACGTGCTGACCATGGCTACCAGCCAGGATCATAAACGTTTGCTCGATGGCGACCAGGGGCCCAACACCGGCGGCATGGGCGCGTATTCGCCCGCACCCGTCGTTACCCCCACCATCTATGCCAGGGCGCTGCGCGAAGTCATCATGCCCGTGGTACGCGGCATGGAAGCCGAAGGCAACACCTTTACCGGATTTCTCTATGCGGGCCTCATGATCTCGCCCGATGGCGGCATCAAGGTGCTTGAGTTCAACTGCCGCATGGGCGACCCCGAAACGCAACCCATCATGCTGCGCCTCAAGAGCGATTTTTCCGTGCTGGTTGAGCACGCCATCAACGGCACGCTCGACAAGATCGAAGCCGAATGGGACAAACGCACCGCGCTCGGCATCGTCATGGCCGCAGCCAATTATCCCGACACACCGCGCAAGGGCGACGAGATCACTGGTCTGCCCAAAAAGCTCGAAGATGCGCATGTGTTCCATGCCGGCACTACCATGCAGGATGGCAAGGTCGTCACCAGTGGCGGCCGCGTGCTCTGCGTCGTTGCGCTGGGCGACATGGTCAGGCGCGCGCAGCAGCGTGCCTACGAGATCGCCGATGGTATCAAATTCGATGGTGCGCAAATGCGCAGGGATATTGGATATCGCGCGATAGGGCGCAAATAATCTCGTTCTCTCTCGCTTCCTCGTTCGTAAACGGGAAAGAGATTGGGGGGAGAGACTTTGATTAGAGAGTTCTCCTTTGCAAGGACCATTCATTTCTTTCAGACAGCTTGCCGCCCACCTGAGGTGCGGCGGGGTGATCGCCTATCCCACCGAATCCTGCTACGGCCTCGGCTGCGACCCAGCCAACTATCGCGCGGTGCGGCGCATCCTAAGACTAAAACGGCGTCCGCAGAACAAGGGGCTGATTCTCATCGCTTCCAGCTATCGGCAGGTGGCGCGTTACATCCAGCCGCTTACGCAGGCAGAGCAGACGAAGCTGCAAGCCGATGGCGCGCTGGCCATTACTTACCTGATGCCGGTGCGGCCATCGTGCCCGCGCTGGTTGCGCGGCGAGCATGACACGCTGGCGGTGCGCATGACGGCGCATCCTTTTGCAAAAAATCTTTGCCGTGTTGCAGGCAATGCACTGGTGTCGACAAGCGCGAACCGCAGCAGGCAGCTTGCGGCGAAGTCATATCGCGATTGTTTGCGCATGTTCGGAAGTTCTGTATGGGTGTTACCTGGCCGGGTGGGCAAGCGCAAGCGGCCTTCCACGATACGTGTTTGGGGCGGTGATAGAATCATTCGAGAATAATTCAGTGGTGCCTCACCATGAGGCGATTTCAAAAACTGTTCCCTCTCCCGCAAGCGGGCGAGGGGAGATTGTCGGAGAGAAAATGGATAGTACTGCCGTCAAACACTACCTGCTGGGTTTGCAGGAGCGCATCGTTACCGGCTTCGAGAAGATCGATGGCAAATCATTCCTGCGCGATGAGTGGACGCGGCCGGATGGTTCGGGTGGCGGCATCTCCTGCATCATCGAAGAGGGCGATGTCATCGAGCGTGGCGGCGTGGCATTCTCGCATGTAACGGGCGACAGGATGCCCGTCTCGGCTACACAGCATCGCCCCGAGCTGGCGGGCAGCAAGTGGGAGGCGATGGGCATTTCGCTGGTGATGCATCCTAAGAATCCCTATGCGCCCACTTCGCATTGCAATGTGCGCATGTTCATGGCGCACAAGCCGGATGGCGGCAAGGTGTTCTGGTTCGGCGGCGGCATGGACCTCACACCCTATTATGGCTTCGAGGAGGATGTGCGGCATTTCCATCTGGCCTGCAAAGATGCGCTGACGCCGTTCGATCCGGCGCTGCATCCGAAATTCAAGAAGTGGTGCGACGATTATTTTTTCCTCAAGCACCGCAACGAGCCGCGCGGCTCAGGCGGCATTTTCTTCGACGATTGGCTCAATTCCGGCGACTGGGACGCCGACTTCGCCTTCACGCAGGATGTCGGCCGCGCCTTCCTCGACATCTATCCGAAGCTGGTGCGGGCGAATTTCGACGAACCGTGGAACGACGCCGACCGCGAGGAGCAGCTCGTCCGCCGCGGCCGCTATGTCGAGTTCAACCTGCTCTACGACCGCGGCACGACCTTCGGCCTAAAGACCGGCGGCAATGTGGATTCCATCCTCTCGTCCATGCCGCCGGTGGTGAAATGGCCGTGATGGCGATTGCTTAG